>JAFSRR010000051.1 GCA_017446025.1 Bacteroidales bacterium
CGTGACGCTGACCCGCCCCTCGGTCGAGGCTTTCAAGGTCGATAACCACGATCTGCCCATCTCGGTCAAGGTGGAAAACACGGAGGCCTGTCCGCGCTATGCCGGTGTGAGCCTGACCCATGTCAAGGTGCAGGAGTCGCCTAAATGGCTGCAAGACCGTCTGCGGCTGATCGGGCTGCATCCCATCAACAATGTGGTGGATATCACCAACTACCTGCTGCATGAGACCGGCCAGCCCCTGCATGCCTTCGATGCCGACAAGATCAAAGGCCGTCAGATTGTGGTCAAGACCATGGGCGGTCGCAAGTTCACCACGCTGGACGGGGTGGAGCGCACCCTCGACGAGCGCGACCTGATGATCTGCAATGCCGAAGAGCCGATGTGTATCGGCGGTGTGTTCGGCGGTCTGGATTCGGGTGTGACGGAAAGCACCACCTCGGTCTTTATCGAGAGTGCCTATTTCAATCCGGTCTGGGTGCGCAAGACGGCCCGTCGTCATGGTCTGAACACCGATGCTTCCTTCCGTTTCGAGCGTGGCATCGATCCCCACAACACGCTCTATGTCTTGAAGCGTGCTGCCCTGATGATCAAGGAATTGGCCGGTGCTGAGATATCAAGCGAGATAGAAGATGTCTATCCCGTGCCCATCGAAGATTTCCGTGTGAGCCTGAGCTACGAAAAGTGCCGTCAGCTGATTGGCAAGGATATCGAGCACCAGGTGATCAAGAATATATTGGAAGCCCTGGAAGTCAAGATCCTGTCTGAGAAGGACGGTGTGTTGGAACTCCAAGTGCCCGCCTACCGGGTGGATGTGCAACGCGATGTCGATGTCATCGAGGATATCCTCCGCATCTACGGCTACAACAATGTGCCGGTGGGCAACAGCGTGAAGAGTACGCTCTCTTACACCACATTCCCCGACAGCCAGCGTTTGCAGAACCTGATTTCCGAGCAGTTGACGGCCTGTGGATTCAACGAAGTGCTGAACAACTCGCTCACCTCGGCCGCTTATTACCAGGACGGCCAGACCTGGCCCGAAAACCAGGCAGTGAAGGTGATCAACGCCTTGAGCCAGGATTTGAGTGTACTGCGCCAGACATTGCTGTTCGGCGGTCTGGAAAACATCGCCCGCAACCGCAACCGTCGCCAAAACGACTTGCGTCTGTACGAGTTCGGCGCCTGCTATCATTATCAGGCCGACAAGCGCAACGAAAACTATGCCCTGGCTCCCTATAGCGAGGAGACCCATCTGGGACTGTGGCTTTGCGGCGACCGTAGCGCCCAGCGCTGGAACGTGGCCCAGGAGCCTATGACGGTCTATGACCTGAAGGCCTATGTGCAAAACATCTTCCTGCGCCTCGGACTCAACGACTGGGTGATGGAGGAGCACGACAGTACGGATCTCTACCGTCACAGTCTGGTCTATAAGAATCGTGCCGGCAAACAGCTGGCCGTGGTCGCCGCCGTGCATTCGGCCGTGCTGGCCAAGTTTGACATCGACGCCCCGGTCTTTTATGCCGACCTGGAATGGCCGCTGCTGATGAAGGCCCTCAAGAACCACAAGGTGACCTACAGCGAGCTGCCGCGTTATCCCGAGGTGCGTCGCGACCTGGCCCTGCTCATCGACAAGAACCTGCATTTCTCCGATATCGAGCGTGTGGCACTCAACACGGAGAAGAAACTGCTCAAGAGCGTCAGCCTGTTCGATGTCTATGAAGGCAAGAACCTGCCCGAGGGCAAGAAGTCGTATGCTGTCTGCTTCATCCTCCAGGACGAGAACCAGACGCTGACCGACAGCCGCATCGACGGCATCATGAACCGCATGATCGACAATCTGAAGCAGATCGGCGCTGAATTGAGATAAACGACAAATAATATATAAATCGAAAAAACGAACCAATATGGGAAGAGCATTTGAGTATCGAAAGGCAAGAAAGCTGAAACGTTGGGGCAACATGTCCCGCACTTTTACGAAGATCGGTAAGGAAATCTCCAGCTGCGTCAAGGAAGGCGGCCCCGATCCCAGTTCCAATGCCCGTTTGCGCATCCTGATGCAGAACGCCAAGGCAGCCAATATGCCCAAGGAAAATGTGGAACGCGCCATCAAGAAGGCTGTGTCCAAGGATTTCAGCGGCTATAAGGAAATGGTTTACGAGGGCTATGGCCCCTTCGGCATCGCTGTGCTGGTAGAGACCCAGACCGACAATCCCACCCGCACGGTGGCCACCGTACGCAGCGCCTTCAACCGTTACAGCGGCACGCTGGGTACGTCGGGCAGCCTGTCGTTCATTTTCGAGCGCAAAGCCGTGTTCAAAATCAAACCCAAAGAGGGCATGGATATGGACGAGCTGGAGCTGGAGCTGATCGACCTGGGTGCCGACGATTTCGACCAGGACGAGGAGGAAATCATCATCTTCGGTGCCCCCGAGTCTTTCGCCAAGATCCAGAAATATCTTGAAGATGCTGGTTATGAGCTGATCTCTGCCGAATTTGAGCGTTTTGCCAACGACTACAAGGAGGTGACGCCCGAACAGCGCGAAACCATCAACAAGCTTATCGAGAAGCTCGAGGACGACGACGATGTCTCGACGGTCTATACCAACATGAAGGAGGAAGAGGCCGAAGGCGAAGAATAATTTTCCTTGGAAGTTTGCACAATAGCAAATTATCTATACCTTTGCACTCGCATTTCGAAAACGAGTGCAACTTGGTTCCTTGACCGAGTGGCTAGGTAACGGTCTGCAAAACCGCTTACGGCGGTTCGATTCCGCCAGGAACCTCACAAAAAAAGCGCTGATCCATCAGGACCAGCGCTTTTTGATTCAAGCGGATTGCGCGTTTAGCGCAGTGCGACAAAGATTTCGGCCTCTTCTTCGGTGAAATAGACTTTATCTTCGCGTGCCAGCCAACCCAGAGCGGCATACATGTCTTTTTCGGTCAGCTTGGTCAGTTTTTTCAGCTCCTTAAGGCTTTTGCGTTCTCCGGCAGCATTCAGCACGGTCCACACGGAACCGGCGTTGTTTCCAATTTTTTCAATCATAGTTCTAGGTGTTGTAAAATAAATAGTGTGTTTATTCCTTGATCAAAATCCACGCATCCGGGAATTTCGACTTCAAGTTCTTTACCATTTCCTGGGCATCGGGCTTGTTGTTGTAGAAGGCCACGATGACGCGGAACATCAGTTTTTCGTTCTGTGCGAGGACGGTCTGGGGGAAACCTTCGCCTATCATTCTCTTTTGAAGGTTTTCGGCATTGGTCCGGTTGATGAAGCTGCCAATGACAACCCCGTAGGTGCCGTTGGCCTCACCGGCAATGATCTGGATGGATTCGGAGGCTTCCTTGACATCACTCTTCTCAACCACTTCGATGGTTTCCTTCTGGGCAGGGGCAGTGGTCTGCTGTGCTTCCTGTTTGGCCTTGGCGCGTTCGTATGCCGCATTGTGGGCTTCCTTGTTGGACTTACAGCCCACAAAGAGCATCGAACACAGCAACATACCGGCCATCAGCATTTTTGTAGTCTTCATAGCAATTGTTTTTAATCGGCGACAAAGTTACTACTTACTGCGAGCAAACGCAAATTAATTTTTTGTATCAAATGAAATGATATTTCACGTCAGGTAGTTGGACATGACAGAGTATTATGATTAAATTTGTCGGTACTTTGTGAATGTTGTTCATGGAAAATGAGATGAAAAGAATACCACAAAACAGGCATTGTCTGGTGAGATTGTTGGTTGTAATTTATGTGTTTATTGGTTTTTCCTGTTCCAAGGGTAAAGACATAGGACAATTGTATTATCAAAGAAGTACGATTGTTGTTCAAGATCGTCAGGAAAATGAGACAAGGCTTGATACGACCCAATACTCTTTG
The DNA here is from genome assembly GCA_017446025.1 of Bacteroidales bacterium. Lineage (GTDB taxonomy): Bacteria > Bacteroidota > Bacteroidia > Bacteroidales > UBA1402 > UBA1757. The sequence continues at coordinate 3,872 of JAFSRR010000051.1, forward strand.
GATTTGTTTGCTTTTTTGTCTTTTCCTTCTCAAATCAAGAACCTGAAATGCGAGAAGATGGAGTATGTCAATGGTTTTTTTTATCTCTTGGATACAGAGTATAACAAGACGGTTTTTGTATTCGATTCTGATGGTAACTTTGTGTCTCAACTTGGACGTCGTGGACGAGCCTCTAATGAATATCTTGATAAACCGACAAATTTTTTTGTTCAAGCAAAAGATAGTCAGATAATGGTGTATGAGAGGAATGCCCACAGAATCCATTACTATGATAATAAAGGGGGGCAAACAGAACTTCAAGTATTAAAGATTTGGCCGTATGATGCTGGTACTATGTTTGACGGACACTTTGTGGCGGCATTTGATTACAAAGAAGCAGGAAGAGGTATGCAATTAGGGGTCTATGACAGCGACGAAAAGCTGGTTACACCAGTTATCGAACTTGGCGAAAACCACGTGTATGTGGATAACGAACGCTCATTCAAACTGTCAGGAGAGGATCTTTATCATATTCCTCATTTTTCAGATTCTGTTTATGTTTTTCATTCTGATACACTGAGCAAAATAATACATTTACGGTTCGAGTCTCTTTTTTTGCCATCTGAGATTATCAAAGAAGTCGATAAGGGAGATTTGGAAAAGTACAGAAGTTTTCGTGGAATTATGTATGTCTCAGACTATTACGAAACAAATGGATACGTGTCTTTTCTGTATTCCAAAAATCATGTGCGAAAGAAATGTATTATAGACAAAGCAAATAACAATCAGTATCACTTTACAAACGCTCCATTTAAAGGGTTGTTTCCCGGAGACAAATACGCAGTTGATGGGGAATCCATCTATTGGTTGGTTTGTGAGGATGATGTCGTTGATTTGAATTTTGCACTAGAAAACGAGGTGGTAAAGACAGAGTTGTCGCATACATATTCTCTTATTCGAGATATTATTCAAGGGAAATATTCTCTTCCGCTTATAGTAAAAATTAATATTGAGCATCAGTGAAATTTGGTGTATCTTTGAAGGTCATAGAATGAGTGTCGGTATGACCTACGAAGCGACTTTGCAATATCTTTACAGTCAGTTGCCCCAGTTTCAGTTGACGGGGCAGAGTGCCTACAAACCGGGATTGGACAACATCTTGAGTCTTGATGGTTTTTACGGCTCGCCCCATCGTCATTTTCCCTGTATTCACGTGGCCGGGACCAACGGCAAGGGTTCGGTGTCGCACCTGCTGGCCTCGGTGCTGCAGCAGGCGGGTTATCGGGTGGGGCTGTTCACTTCGCCGCATCTGAAGGATTTCCGTGAACGTATCCGGGTGAACGGGCAGATGATAGCCCAGGAGGCTGTGATACGTTTTGTGGAGGCCTATCGAACTCATTTCGAGGCAGAGCAGCCTGATTTCCAGCCTTCTTTTTTTGAATTGACCACCGAAATGGCTTTTTGCTGGTTTGCCGAGCAAAAGGTGGATGTGGCTGTCATCGAGGTGGGACTGGGCGGACGGCTGGACAGTACCAATATCATCACCCCGGTCGTATCGGCCATCACGAGCATCAGTTTCGACCATGTGGCCCTGCTGGGCGACACGCTGGAGAAGATAGCTGCCGAAAAAGCCGGTATCATCAAGGTCGGTGTCCCGGTGGCCGTGGCCCGCAATCCTGAAAACGTATGCGAGGTGTTGGCCGGCAAGGCCCGCGAAACGGGATCGGCGTATCATTATGCGCCTAACGAGGTGGATTTGGCCGCTTCCGATGTTTTGTCATTGCCCTTGGAAAAACGGCCTGCCGGCGAATGGGGACAGATATTCCAAGTAAAATATCATGGAAAACCCTGGTTGTCAGACCTGTATTGCGCGCTGGGCGGCTGGTATGTCCGCGAGAACGCCCAGTTGGTGCTGGCTGTGCTCAGACTGCTCACCAGTCGGTTCCCCCAAATAGACGAAACCGCCATCCGCCATGGTTTTGAGCGGGTGGGGGAGACTGGCCTTCGCGGTCGTTGGGAAGTACTCCAGACCCGGCCGCTCTGCATCTGCGACACGGGTCACAACGAAGCGGGTATCCGCCAGGTGACGGCCCAACTGGCCCGCACGCCCCACCAGAGGCTGCATGTCGTCTTCGGGGTGGTCAACGACAAGGATGTGACGGCCATGCTCGGTCTGCTGCCCAAGGATGCGCTGTACTATTTTACCAAGGCTTCCGTGCCCCGGGCGTTGCCCGAGGAGGTGCTGGCCGAGAAGGCGGCGGCTTTCGGTCTCCGGGGGCAGTGCTATGCGACGGTGGCTGAAGCCCGTCAGGCCGCCCTGGCGGCCGCGGCCGACGATGACCTGATCTATATCGGCGGTAGCAATTTCATTGTGGCTGAACTATAACCCTGGAATATGAAGCATCTTTGCCTGCTTGGTCTTGTTGTCATTGTGCTCGGCGCCTGCACCCGGGGTCGGGAACCGGACTTGAAACTGCATCGCGACAGGGTGACGCTGAGCGGTATTTCTGCCGACGGCAGCACGCTCTGCCTGCAGGTGGTCGGCGACAATATCATCCGGGTGACGGCCTTGCCTGAAGGAAAACCTTCGGCTAAGACTGGTCTGATGTGCGACTGGATGACCCGCCGGCGGTCCAGACAGATCAGGCTTCTGCGCCGACCGGATACCCTGTGGGTGGAGGCTCCGGCCATCAAGGCCCGGGTGCTGACAAAGACCGGCGAACTGGCTTTTTACGATGGGAACGGCCAGCTGCTGCTGGCGGAAAAAGCGGGCGGCGGGCGCTCCTTTACGCCCATCGAGGTGGACGGCTACCAAGGTTACAGCTTCCGACAGGTGTTTGAATCGCCCGACGACGAAGCCTTCTACGGCCTGGGGCAGCACCAGTCGGGTGAAATGAACTACAAGGGCAGGAACGAGTCTCTTTATCAGTACAACACCAAAGTGTCGGTGCCTTTTGTCGTGTCGAGCCGTCATTACGGCCTTTTGTGGGACAACTGTTCGCTGACACGCTGGGGCGATTGGCGCGACTATGCTTCTTTGGAGCAGTTCCAACTCTACGACATAGAGGGGCAGGCAGGCGCGTTGACAGCTTCCTATACCGACAAACGCAATGGGCAGATGCTGCTCGAGCGCCGCGAAAGCCATATCAACTACGAAGACTTGGAAACAGTGAAGGATTTGCCCTACCAGGTAAATTTGTCGCGGGCCAAAGTCTGCTGGGACGGCTATCTGGAACCCGCCGAGAGTGGATTGTGGCACTTCAGGCTGCATTATGCCGGTTATGTGCGTGTGTGGATGGACGGCGAGGAAGTCGTCTCTGAACGTTGGCGCACGGCCTGGAACCCCAACCAATACAAGTTTGCGCTCTCTCTGGAACAGGGCAGACGGCATCGGCTGCACATGGAATGGCTGCCCGACGGCGGCACGTCCTATCTCTCACTCAAGGCGCTCAGCCCTTTGCCCGAGAGCGACCGGCAGCATATGTCGTGGTGGTCGGAAATGGGCCGGCAAATGGATTATTACGTCATAGCCGGCGCCACGGCCGACGAGGTGGTGGCCGGCTACCGCTACCTGACGGGCAAGGCCCAGGTGATGCCTCGTTGGGCCATGGGCTACTGGCAGAGCCGCGAGCGCTACAAGACCCAGCAGGAGTTGGTCGGTACGTTGGCGGAATTCCGTCGGCGGGAGTTTCCCATCGACAATATCGTACAGGACTGGTCGTATTGGCAGGAAGACCAGTGGGGTAGTCATGAGTTTGACAGCCTGCGGTTTCCCGACCCGCGAAAGATGGTGGAGGACATTCATGCCATGAACGGCCGGCTGATGATTTCGGTCTGGCCCAAGTTCTATGTCAATACCGACAATTACCGGGCTTTGGAGCGGATCGGCGGTATTTATCCCCGGGCTGTCCAGGACAGCATCCGCGACTGGATCGGACGGGGCTACATCGGTTCGTTTTACGATCCTTTCAACGGTGCGGCCCGCCGTCTCTACTGGAAGCAGATGGCGCAGCGCCTCTTGCCGCTGGGTATCGATGCCTGGTGGATGGATGCCAGTGAGCCCGACATCTTGTCGAATGCCGGCATGGACTACCGCAAGGCGCTGATGTCGCCCCTGGCCATCGGCTCATCGACGGAGTATTTCAATGCCTACGGGCTGATGAACGCCCGTGGTATCTATGAAGGCCAGCGCTCGGCCGAGCCCGACCGCCGGGTGTTTCTGCTGACCCGCTCGGGCTATGCCGGCTCGCAGCGTTACGGCGCCGCCATCTGGAGCGGCGACATCGCCACCCGTTGGGAGGACATGGCTGCCCAGATCACAGCCGGACTCAACTATTCCATCTCGGGCAATCCCTACTGGACCATGGACGACGGCGGCTTCTGTGTGGAGCATCGCTACGAACGGGCCCGGGAGGGGAGTGAAGACCTGGAGGAATGGCGCGAACTGAACGTGCGTTGGCACCAGTTCGGGGCTTTTGTCCCCTTGTTCCGCAGCCATGGGCAGTATCCCTATCGGGAGCCTTGGCATATCGCTCCTGAGGGGCATCCTGCCTACCAGGCCCTGTTGGATTACAATCGTCTCCGCTATCGCTTGATGCCCTATATCTATTCCCTGGCGGGCCTTTGCCATTGGGACGACTATACCATCATGCGCCCGCTGGTGATGGACTTTCCCGACGACAGGGCGGTGCGTGACATCGCCGATGAATATATGTTCGGCCCGGCCTTTCTGGTGGCGCCTGTCTGTGAGTACAAAGCCCGCAGCCGCTGGGTGTATTTCCCGGCCGGATGCGACTGGTACGATTTCTACTCAGGACAACGATATGCTGGAGGACAGCGGGTGGAAGTCGCCGCTCCCTACGACCGTATGCCGCTGTTTGTGCGGGCGGGCAGCATCGTGCCCATGGGCGGGGAAGTGCAGCACACGGCGCAGCCTCAGACGCAGTTGACGTTGATGGTCTATCCCGGCGAGGATGGGCGTTTCAGCCTTTATGACGATGACGGGCTGACGTATGGGTATGAAAGGGGGAAATGCAGTTGGCTGGATATCGTGTATTGTGATTCGACGGGTCAGGTCGAGGTGCTGCCACGGAGTGGGAGCGAGGTGGATTTGAGGGAGAAATTTGAGATTAAAGTGAGATTCGTTATGGATGGGGATTCCGTCCTGGCGGCCGGCATCCCCGGCCTGCCGGCGGGGTCCTTGCAACACAGCGCAGCAGTCAAGAGGCAACGCCCCTTGACTGGCGTTTTTTTCTGCAATCCCTCCAGTGCAAATGGATTTGCCCTGTCGGGCTTACATGAAAAAACGCAGCTGGAAACTCATTTCCAGCTGCGCTTTGTTGCGGAAGAAGGGGGATTCGAACCCCCGGTACGGTTACCCGTACGACAGTTTAGCAAACTGTTGGTTTCAGCCACTCACCCATCCTTCCGGAAGCAAGGCTGAAAGACGGCCCGGGGCCGGTTTCAATTGCGGGGCAAAGATAGTGAAAAGAGCAAGTTGCACAAAGTAAAAGGTGGATTTTTATTCGAAAAATAATTATATAATTGAAATACAGAGCATTGAACTATGAGAGAGAAGAGAACTGACAAGAAGGTCGTGGCGGGCGTGCTGGGCCTTTGTGTGCTGGCAGCGGTGCTGGCGGCTGGGGGATATCTGTACCGGATGCTGAGCCGGCCCAATTATGTGGCAGCCCGCAGCCATACTTTGCAGGTGTATCCCGGGGACGGGCTGGACAAGGTGCTGGACGGCCTGAAGGACAGCCTGGCGCGGCCCGGGGAACTGGTCCGGGTGGCCCGTTTGATGAAACTGGAAGGCGAACTGCGCAGCGGCAACTATGTCGTGCGTCCGGGCATGAGCAGCCGCTCCATCGTCAATATGCTGCGCAACGGCTTGCAGACGCCGGTCAAAGTGCGTTTCAACAATGTCAGGACCTTGGAACAGCTGGCCGGCTTGCTGTCGCGGCAGGTGATGTTGGATTCGCTCAGCCTGCTGGAGGCTTTCCACAGCCAGGCCCTGATGGACTCGATGGGCTTCAATGCCCAGACCATACCGGCTTTGTTTATCCCGGATACCTACGAAGTGTGGTGGAATGCCTCGTCCGAACGTCTGATGAAAACGTTTGTCCGCGCCTATCAGCGCTTTTGGAACGACGACAGACTGGCTGCCGCGGCCCGTTTGTCGCTCAGCCCTGTAGAGGTGTCCATCCTGGCCTCCATTGTCGAGGAAGAAACCAACCGGACGGACGAATGGCCGGTCATCGCCGGGCTGTATCTGAACCGCATGCGCCGGAATATGTACCTGCAGGCCTGTCCGACCATCAAGTATGCCCTCAACGACTTCGGTTTGCAGCGTATCCTGAAAGTGCATACGCAGGTGGAATCCGACTACAACACCTATACCCACCTGGGACTGCCGCCGGGCCCCATCCGCATCCCTTCGGTGGCGGTGCTGGAGGCCGTGCTCAATGCCGAGGATAATAATTATCTGTATATGTGCGCCAAGGACGATTTCTCGGGCAGCCATTACTTTTCATCGACCCTGGCCCAGCACAACCGCTATGCCGAGCGCTATCATCAGGCGTTGAACCGCCGCCGGATCTACCATTAAGTTTGGAGAAGACAGACGAAACCGCTACTTTTGTCTGTTTTATTCGTCTTATTGCTGAGATATGGGAAGAATACTGGCTATCGACTATGGGCGCAAACGTACGGGCATTGCCGTGACCGATACGCTGCAGCTGATTGCCAACGGCCTGACGACCGTGCCTACCGCTATGTTGCAGACCTTTTTGGACGACTACCTCGGTCGCGAACCGGTGGAGCGTATCGTGGTGGGCCTGCCCCGGCAGATGGATGGCCGCCCTTCGGAGACAATGCCCTATATCGATGCTTTTGTGCGGGCTTTCCGGCAGCGTCACCCCGACTTGCCGGTCGATCTTTTTGACGAGCGCTTCACCTCGGTGTTGGCCCATCAGGCCGTCATCAGTGGGGGTGTCAAGAAGAAGGACCGCCAGAACAAGGCCCTCTACGATGAGGTGAGCGCCACCATCATCCTGCAGGGATACATGGAATCGAAAAAGACTATATAATCGTTATGCTGTTACCTATTTACTTGTACGGACAATCCGTTTTACGGAAGGAAACCGAGGAAATCGGTCCGGATTATCCGGAATTGAAGACATTGATCGCCAATATGTACGAAACCCTGGTCAAGGCCGAGGGTGTCGGTCTGGCGGCTCCCCAGGTGGGACTGTCCATTAGGCTCTTCATTGTCGATCTGCGGCCCCTGGCCGATGAGTTGCCCGAATTCCGCGACTATGTCAAAACCTTCATCAACCCTGAGATTGTTGAGTATTCCGACGAGAAAGAGAGCATGGAGGAGGGTTGCCTGAGCATCCCCGGCGTGCATGAGTCGGTGGCTCGCAGCACCAAAATCCTGGTCAACTACCTGGACGAAGATTTCGAGGAGCACGAAGAATATTTCGAAGGCTATCTGGCCCGCGTCATCCAGCACGAATACGATCATTTGGAAAGCAAGGTCTTCACCGACCGCATCAATCCCATCCGCAAGCAGCTGATCAAATCGAAACTGGCCAATGTGATCAAGGGCAAAGTGGATTGCGACTACAAGGTGAAGATGCAGCGATAACGCACACAACCGGCAGTGAAACAAGGAAGCGACATCGGTCGTGGCCGGGGCGGAAGATTGTCCGCCAGCCGTTTTTCGGGCAGCCGTGTCCGGGGATGGCTGCTTGCCTTGCCGTTGCTGCTTGCCTTGATGCCGGCAGTGTCTGTCAGGGCCCAAATCAACACCGAAAGGGTGATGGCGATCGGTCGCAATGCCTTGTATTTCAATGATTATGTCCTTTCTATCCAGTACTTTAACCAGGTAATCCGCGTCAAGCCCTGGCTGGCCGAGCCCTACATGTTCCGCGCCGTGGCCAAGATGAGTCTGGAGGATTATCAAGGCGCCGAGCAGGACTGCAGCCTGGCGCTGGAACGCAACCCTTTCATGATCCGGGCCTACCTGTGCCGCAGCTATGCCCGCCTGAATCTGAAGATGTACGAAGGGGCCATCGCCGACTGTGAGAAGGGTCTGGAATTCGACACCGAGAACCGTTCGCTGATGCTCAACCGGGCCATTGCCCGTATCTATGCCAAACAATATGACGAGGCCCGGGCGGACCTGGACGAGCTGATTCGCCGCTATCCACGCTATATGTTCGGCTATATGAGCCGTGGCCAGCTCTGCATCCAGGTCAACGACACCTTGGGGGCGGCCGATGACTTCAGCCGGGCCATCTCGGTCGACAAGTACTATGCACCGGCCTATGCTTCGCGGGCCTATGTCTCGCTGCTGCGGGAAAATTACGGCGACGCCATTCCCGACCTGAACGAGGCCATCCGTCTGGAACCCGACAACGAGGGCTATTACGTGAACCGTGGCATAGCCCGTTACTATGTGAAGGACTACCGGGGTGTGCTGAGCGATTTCGATCGGGTGTTGCAACTGAATCCGTCGTCGGTGATGACCTATTACAACCGTGGTCTGATCCTGACCGAAGTGGGCGACCTAAACAAGGCCGTCGAGGACTTCGACAAGGTGTTGGATTTGGAACCCGACAACGACATGGCCCGCTACAACCGGGCCCTGTTGCGTGACCGGCTGGGCGATCTGGCCGGGGCCGAAGCCGATGTGACGGTCATCATCGGCCATTATCCGCGCTTTATCCCGGCATATTACCAGCGTAGCGATATCCGTCGCCGCCGGGGCGATGCCAAGGGTGCCGACAAGGATTATTTCGATGCCTGGGACCTGGAAAACCAGCGTCGTGAGATCGAAGCCGCCGGTGGCCGCTTCACAGCCGGCGGTCTGGCCGATGAGGATGAGGAGCAGGGCGAGGGTAAGACCCGCAAGATGTCGGAAAAGGACATCCGCAAATACAACCGCGTGATTGTCTCGGAGAGCGATGCCGAGCAGACGGCCCGCTATGCCAATCCGGTGCGCGGCCGGGTGCAGAACTTCAATGTGGAGGTGGAGCCCGAACCTATTTTCGTCCTTACCTACTATGAGCAGCAGCGACCCCTGGGGCTGCGCCGGGCCGCCGACATGGGCAATTGGCTCAAACCTCTGGCTGGCAAGGGCATCCCGGTGGATGACCTGAAAATGACCAATCTGGAAAAGACTTTGGAAGCGCGGCAGGTGGAGGAGCATTTCCGTTCGATAGACAACTATTCCAAGATGATCGCCGAAAACCAGCAGCAGGCCGCCTGGTACTTTGCCCGGGCCCTGGATTTCTCGCTGGTCAAGGACATCGACAACGCATTGGCCGATCTGGACAAGGCCCTGTACCTGCAGCCCGATTTCGTGCTGGCTTGTTTTGAACGGGCCACGCTGCGTTTCCGGCAACTGCTGTTCAATCTGTCGGAACAGAAGGAGGAAGCGGCCGCTACGCCGGCTGTCGACAACCTGGCGGGCAACCTGTCTATCAGCGAGGGCGCTTTTGGCTCGGACTACATGCTGGTCATGCAGGATTACGACCGCTTGACAGTCCTGGCGCCTGATTTTGTCTATGCCTGGTACAACCGGGGTTGTATCCGCTGCATGCAGAAGGACTACCGTAGTGCCATCGAAGACTATGACAAGGCCATCGCCATCAGCCCCGATTTTGCCGAAGCCTGGTTCAACCGGGGTATTACGCGCATCTATCTGGGAGAACGCGAGGAAGGCCTGCGCGATTTGAGCCGGGCGGGTGAATTGGGCATGTACAAGGCCTACAATATTATCAAACGATTTTCTGAATAACTCAAAAATAACAAAGATGATGAACAGGAGTGGATTATGGCTGATGAGCCTGTTGCTGGGTACGAGCCTGGCTGTGTATGGAGAGGGAAGCCCCATTGGGTGGGCCAGTGTCAATGACCTGGGTTTGACAGGCACCGTGGGCGGTGGCCTGGGCAAGACCGTTAGGGTGGACAACTTGGAAGACCTGGCATCGTATGCCGGGGCGGAGCAACCCTATGTGATAATTGTCGACGGCTCTTTTGAGGGCACGGGCATGATCCGGGTGGCCAGCAACAAGACCATCGTCGGCGGGGGCGCCGGTGCCGTGCTCGACCGGGTAGGTCTGGAAGCTTCGCGCGCCGAGAATATCATCATCCGCAACCTGACCATCAAACGGGCCGGGCCGGATGCCATAGCCATGCGTACCTGCCACCACGTATGGATAGACCATTGCGACCTGTCGGATTCGAGCGACGGATTGTTGGACCTGACTTTGGCCAGTGACTACGCCACGGTGTCGTGGACTCGTTTGCACGACCACAACAAAGTTTCGCTGGCCAATTCGGGGACGGCTCATTTCGAGGATTACGGCAAAGAGAACACCACCTATCACCACAACTGGTGGTACGACGGTGTCCAGCGCAACCCCCGTGTGGGCTATGGCAAAGGTCATGTCTTCAATAATTATTACAGCGGCATCACCAGCTATTGTGTGGGCTATCATACCCAGGCCAGCATGAGGGTGGAGAACAACTATTTCTACCGTTCGGCCGAGCCTTTGCACCAGATGTATATTGATGTGCCCACGGCGGCCAACTTCGCTGAATCCTGGGCCTCGGGCAACATATTCGACGAGACCACCGGCAACCAGCAGGCCACGGGCCACAGTTTCGATCCGACCGACTACTATGACTACGATTTTGCCTTGGAGCCGGCAGCCGGCATTCCGCAGCGCGTGAAGGAATACAGTGGACCTCAGCCGGGTCTGGAAGACGATATCTTCCCCCTGCCGGGCAACGGCGCCATCGACGTGACGGCCCAGCCGCTGTGCTGGACGCGGACAGGCAAGGAACAGTATTGGAACGTCTATATCGGCACCAGCCCCAAGAAGATGAAACTCTACAAGGTGTTGGAAAACGAGATGGACGCCAAGATGCTGCGCCCTGGCACCAAGTATTATTGGCGTGTGGAGGCTGTGACCGCAGAGGGTATCGTCAAGAGCGATCTCTGGCAGTTCCGTACGGCCGCGGTTCTGGCTTCCAAGCCTGCGCCTGCCGACAAGGAGAGCCGTGCCAAACGTTTTGCTGTCGCTTCGCGGCAACAGATGGGACAGGGAGCACTGACATGGGCGCCTGCCTACCAGGCCACCGGCTACCAGGTCTATTTGGGCAAGCATAAGAAACTGACCGAATCCGATTGGCAGGCCAAAGTCATTGAACCCCGTTTTGCGCCCCAGTGGTTGGATGCCTGCCAGGATTACTATTGGCGGGTGGATGTCCTCTTGTCCGACGGCAAGGTGCTTAAGGGCAAAACCTGGACCTTCCGGGCCGGACTGCCTGCTTTGACGGCCGGTCGCAACGAAACCGAGGATATGCAGCTGGAAGGCAACGCCTTCATTGACCTGCAGGATCCCCGCAAGTTTACGGCTTCCGGCGGAAAATATGTCGTGGGCGAAGTCGGTCCCGGCCTGTGGTGCGGTGTCTGGCAGGGGCCTGCTTCCAATTGTCAGATCAAGGTGGCCTATTACGACGAGAACGACGGACGCTGCAACTATGCGCTGTATGTGAACCGCCGGCAGGTGGGCCGTTGGACGGCCGATGCCGATGACGAAAGCTTGAAGGAATATACTTTGTCGGGCGTGGCTCTCAAGCCCGGCGATGAAATCCGCTTGGAGTTTGCCACGCAACGGGGCGAACTGGGCAAAACCGATTATATCGATATTCAAATAGAAAACTAGTATGAAACGTGGAAGTTTGTGTTTACTGGCCGGCCTGCTGCTATGCGGTGGCCTGCTGTCGGCACAGAATGTGGTAATCAACGAGTTTATGGTCTTGAACAACAAGACCTTGCAGGACCAGGACGGCGATTGGTCGGACTGGATAGAGCTTTACAATGCCGAAGCGACGGCTGTTTCCCTGCAAGACTGGGCCATTTCCGACAATGCCAACAAACCGGCCAAATGGGTTTTTCCTGAGGTGGAGATCCCCTCTGGCGGCTATCTGGTGATTTTTGCCTCGGGCAAAGACCGTCGAGAGGTGCCCGGCGAGTTGCATACCTCATTCAACCTGTCCGGTTCGGGCGAGTACCTGGGACTGATCCGTCCCGATGGTACGGTGGCCAGTGCTTATGCACCTTCCTATCCGGCCCAGCAGACGGATATCTCGTACGGACTGTATATGGGACAGGCCACTTTCATGGGCCAGCCTACGCCTGGTGCGGCCAATGAACTGGGCACCCTGGTCCTTCCTCCGGAAATCAGTGTCAAAGGCGGTTTCAAGTCGGAAGCCTTCACCGTGGAACTCAGCGTGGCCGATCCCAGCCTGCGCATCTATTACACACTCAACGGCGACCGTCCCACAGTGGCCAATGCCCAGCGTTACGACGGCCCCATCCGCATTACGACCACCACTCCTTTGAGCGCCGTGACAATCAGTCCGACCGTCGATACGCTCACCTCGGCGGTGGTAACGCAAACCTACATCTTCCTGAAGGATGTCTATCAGCAGCCGGCCAATCCGGCGGGCTATCCCGAATACTGGAGCTACAACAGCACGGCCAATCCGGCCGACTATGCCATGGATCCGGAAATATGCGAGTCGGCTGAATACAAAGACCTGATGGACTCGGCCATGCTGTCGCTGCCTACGGTGTGCATTGTGACCAATCCCGATCATATCTTCTTCCATTCCACCGATCCTGAAACGGGTGGTATCTATATCAATTCGACCAAGAGCGGCGATGAATGGGAACGCCCTGCCTCGGTCGAGTGGTACGATCCCAAGTCGGGTGAGTCTTTCCAGATCAACTGTGGCCTGCGTCTGCACGGCGGTAACAGCCGTAAGCCGGGCAATTCGGGCAAGCATTCCTTCCGTATTTCTTTCCGTTCGAAATACGGTGCTTCGAAATTGAATTTCCCCATCTTCGAAGAAAAGGATGCCACCACCCGTTTCGACCACCTGATCTTGCGTGCGGGTTACAACTATACCTGGATCAAGAACTGGGAACAATATGAAATACAGCGTACCCAGGCCCAGTATATCTACGATTCCTTTGCCAAGGACGTACATTTGGCCATGGGTCATCCGGCCACACATTCCCGTTTTGTGCATCTCTATCTGAACGGGCTCTACTGGGGTATGTTCGACATTTGCGAAAAGATCAACAACGACTTTGCCCAGGCCTATATGGGCGGTGAAGACGAGGATTACGATGTTGTGGGAGATCATAGTGAAATCATTGACGGTACGGATGCAGTCTATAAGAAAATGTTTGCAGCTGCCAAGGCAGTCACCTCCGATCGCAAGGATAAAAACTACCAGATGCTTACCGACAGTGCCTGGCTCGATCTGGACAATTTCATCGACTACATGCTCATCAATTATTATATCGGCAACGATGACTGGGATACCAACAACTGGCGTGTGGCTCGCAGCCGGGTCAATCCCGGTAAGGGTTTCAAACATTTTGTGTGGGATGCGGAGACGGCCAAGGCATTTACCGACAATATCGAAATCAATGTCACGTCGAAAAGCGGCAATCCTTCCCAAATGATGAACGCTTTGAAGAAGAATCCTGAATTTAAGATTCTGGCGGCCGATCACATCTACAAACAGTTCTTTAACGGAGGACCGCTGTCGGAGGAGGGAGCTGCTGCCATCTATCAGCGCCTGGCCGAAGAAATCAATCTGGCCATCATCAGCGAATCGGCCCGTTGGGGAGACTATCGCAAAGACCTGGGAGAAACGAAGTATCTATACACACGCAACGATTTCTGGTTGCCGCTTTATCAGGAACTGATGCAGGACTTTTTCCCGGAACGCACCGGGATTGTGCTTTCCCAGCTGAAGAGCTACGGCTTGTATCCCAGCAATGCGGAGCCGCCGGTCTTCTCGCGTCGTCCGGGCGTCTATCAGGAGGTCTTCAAAGTGGGTATGTCATCGGAGAACGGCACGATTTACTATACCACCGACGGTTCGGATCCCAGAACCCCCTATACGGCACAGGTGGCTGTCACGGCCACTGCCTACAGCGACAGCATCGAGGTCGATGACAAGGTCAGTTTCAAGGCCCGTGTACGCAATGGTACCACCTGGTCGGCC
>JAFSRR010000052.1 GCA_017446025.1 Bacteroidales bacterium
CCGCACGAAGCCCTGACGGTAGTGAGCAAACCCTTGGCGTTGAGATAGTCGGCAAAGGCCTGGATGGTGCTTTCCTCGCTTCTTACAAAAGGCGTGTCGGGGATGCTGTGGAAGCGGATCAGGTTCATCCGGCAACTCAGGCCGTTGAGCAGCGACAACAACATCCGTGCATGGGCGATATCGTCGTTCAGGCCCCGGAACATGACATATTCGAACGACAAGCGGCGCTGGTGCGAGAAATCGTAGCCGCGCAGCAGCTGCAGGGTGTCTCGGATGGGCCAGATGCGCTCGGCCGGCACCCATTCGCGGCGCTGCTCCAGGTCGGGCGTATGCAGGCTGATGGCTATCTGCACGCGGGTTTCCTCCAGTACGCGCTGCAGCCCCGGCAGGGCACCGATCGACGACAGGGTGATGCGCTTGGGGCTCCAGGCCAAGCCCCGCTCGTCGGTAAGCAAGCGGATGCTCTGCAACACCGCCTCGACATTGTCGCAAGGCTCGCCCATGCCCATGAACACCAGGTTGGTAAGCGACTCCGACTCAGGCACCGACAAGATCTGGTTCAGGATCTCATGGACGGAGAGCTGGGCCTTGAAACCCATGCGGCCCGTCATGCAAAAGGCGCAGTGCATCTTGCAGCCCACCTGCGAGGACACGCACAAGGTGGCCCGCTCGCGGTCGGGAATATAGACGCACTCCACTCCCACCCCGGCAGAAGTGGCGAAAAGATATTTCTTGGTGCCGTCGCTGGAGACCGCCACCGACACAGGAGGCGTCAGCCCCAGGCTGGCCTTTTCTTCCAGCAGGGCCCGGTGCTTGAGCGACAAATTTGTCATCTCCGAAAACGAGCGGGCCCGCTTGGCATAGATCCAGTCCATCAGCTGGCCGGCGGCAAAGGCAGGCATACCCTGTGCCTGCACCCACTCCCGCAGCTCGGGCAGTGTCCGGCCTAAAAGGATGTATTTGTCGGTGGTCTCCATATCGGTCTGTTCTTGAAAGAAAAAGGCTGACTGTATAGCAGCCAGCCTTTTATGATGAGCGCTTTGGGGCGATTAATAGAAGCGGATGCGGGAATCCTTGATGTCGGCCTCGTCGCGGACAGCCTGGTAGGCCTGGTACATGAGCCGGTAGCTCTTGTCGGCATCCAGGGCGTATTTCTCGTCGGTGACATTGAATTCGTTCTCGGCGTTCACCTCGGAGAGCACCTCGAAGACATAGACACCGTTCTTGCCGGCCAGCGGAGCGGAAACCTCGCCTTGCGGAGCGGTCATGACGGCGCTCAGCAGTGCAGGCTCGTCACCGATGCCGACCATGCGGCGCGTGGAGAAGGAAACCAGACGGGCCGTATCGGCGCGCATGGCGTTCTGGGCAGCCGTTTCGGCCAGTGTGGCAGCCGGCTGGAAGTCTTTGAGGATGGCAGCAGCCTTCTTCTGGTTGACAATCTCGCGGACCAGCTGATCCTGTACGCTTTCGAAGGAACGGTACTCACCGTCGTTGATTTCGGAAACGGCTACGACGACATACTGGTTGTTGGAGTTCTCGAAGATCGAGGAAACGGCACCGACCTTGTTGTTATAGACGAAGCGGACAGCCTGACGCATCGAGGGCACATTGCCGATGACATTGTCCGACTGGCGGATGTTGGGAGCGCTCTGCACAAAGTAACCGGCTTCCTGGGCGGCCTTGACGAAGGCCTCGAGGGTCTGGTTCTTGGCCACCAGCTGGTTGAGCTTGTTGTACTCGGTGCTGAAGGTCCTCGAAGTCGGCGTCACAGACATGGCCAGCTGAGCCAGCTTGGTCTTCTTGACCGGCTTGCTCATATCGGTCACCTTGATGATGTGCAGGCCGTAGTTCGACTTGACACTGTAGTACTGGCCTTTCTTGGCGTTGAAGCAGGTGTTGACAAACTCGGCACCCATGCCGCGGTAGGCGTCCATCTCGCGGAACCAGCCCATATCGCCGCCGTTGACAGCGGTCTGGTCTTCGGAGAAGTTCTTGGCCAGCTCTTCAAAGTCGGCTCTGCGGCGTACCAGTTCGTTCATCAGGGAGTCGATGCGACGCTCGCCCTCTTCACCCGTGTTGCGGATGTAGATCTGGCTCACCTTGACCGAGTCGGGCTTGGTCACCTCGTCGATCTTACGAAGCATCATCCAGATGTTGTTGTCGAAAATCGGGCCTTCCACAGCACCCACGGCAGCGGTCTCGGCAAAGTCGCGGACCACGCCGGCATAAGCCGTGTTGGCAATATAGCAGTTTTCGAAAGGAATCTCGGAATGAGCGTTCACCAGAGCCTCGTAGTCGGCCGTAGCGGCGAAGTTCTCGGCCAGGCGGTCGATTTCCTTCTTCACAGCGTCGTTGTCGTCCTGGGTGGGCAGCACGTCAACCACGACATAGCGGGCAGCGCGATAGGGTTCCTGGCGGAACTGTTCGATCTTGTCGTTGTAGAGCTTCTTGGCTTCGGCCTTGGACACCTTGAAGGCGGAATCGGGCACGGAAGCGTACGACTTGAAAGCATAGGCAAAATCAACAGAACGCTGACGGGCGTCGAAAGAAGCCTGGGCCTCGATCTGGTTGGAAGAGACAGCCTTGTCGAGCAAGTTGTTGATCTTCTCGTCCAGGCGGGCATATCTCAGGTTGTTCTCCCAGAAGAGCCAGTAGTTCTTCATCTGCTGGATCTGCACCTGGGCATCGGCCGAATACATGGAAAGGTCGTCCAGCTGGATGGTACGCAGGAAGTTCATCATCTGTGCGCGGTCGAACTGGCCGGTCTCCGGATTCTGGAAAAAAGGCATCTGCTGTACGATGTAGTGGGGATTCTCACCGTTGACCATGTCGAAGAGTTCCTTGTCGGTAACCGTGACACCCAGGGCAGCAGCCTGCTCGTCGAGCAGTCTTTCGCGGACGATGGTCTCATAGACCGACTCTCTGATCTGGTTGACAATTTCTTCACTCAGGGTAGTCTGTCCGGTCTGCATCTTATAGACATCTTCCATTTCCTGGATGCGGGTCTCATACTCGCGATAGTTCAGCTTGTCGCCGTTGATATGGACGATGTTTTCCTGAGACTGCTGGAACAGGGAAGACCCTGAGGTAAGGAAGTCTCCGATGATGAATGCAAACATAGCCAGACCCACCACGATCAAAAGCAGGATGGACTGTTTTCTGATTTTCTGTAAAGTTGCCATTGCTATAAATGTTACTGTTAATATCCTCTTTTCCGGCACTGTAGCCGGCTCTTTGGAAAGAGCGCGCAAATGTACAAAAAATATGTCACTTGTCGGTGTGTTCCGTGTTATTTAATCGTTTATTTCTTCATTTGGCGCTCCATCGTCCTCTTCCTCGGCATCTATGGGGAACAAACCCTTGATTTGGAAGACCTCGTATTTGGTCAGCTGCTCGTTCGACTGGAAACCGTAGCCCGTCAGCACCTGGCTCTTCTGCTCGATGCGGATGAAGGAGTCGGAATAGACCGTGTGACGGTCCTGGTCCCAATACAGGAGATTGGTCTCGAACATCTCACCCGAGAGGTTCATCACCTTGACGTTGTTTTTCAGCTCCCAGATCTTGCGATTGGTGAAATAGCGGGCCGTATCGCCCTCGACGACCGATTCCACGCGCAGGCTGTCGTCGAAACGCTCGAAGTAGAACTTTTCCGGGAAAAACCAATAGGGATCCTCCGCCTGGTCGAAGACCTTCCATGTCTCGGCAATGACCTTGTAGCGGATGATGCCCGAGTCGGAAATCAGCGTGGTGACCGAGTCGGCATACATGCCCGGCACGGCGCGCCGGTCCTCGAAACTGGGGATCATGTCGGTCTGCGCCTTCTTGCAGGAGACAGGCAGCAAAAACAACATAACAGCCGCAATGACTGCAGCTGTTATGCGATGGTTCCCGGGGTTTTCATTCATGAGAGGCAAATCAGTTTTTGGAACGGACGATGGTTCTCTCGTTGATCCAGCCCTTCACCGTGTAAGGCTTGCCCTCGTCCACTTCGGGGTGCATGAAGACATCCTCCGAGCGCGGATACTGCTCGCGGTATTTGCGGATCAATTCGTTGACCGTCTCAGCCACCGAAGGATCGACCGATTTGGCCTTCTCCAGCTTGTCGACAGCCACCCAATAGACGGCCCGGCGGATGACAGCGTCGTCGAACATATCCACACTGTTGGCATACATCTTGGCAATGAGGATATAGGGATCGGCATAGTCTGACTTGTAGTTGACAGCCTCCAGGGCGTGGCGGCGGGCCTCGCTGTAGGACTTGCCGGCAAACAGGGCCGAAGCGGCCACATATTCGTATTCAGCCTTCTTCTCATTGTCGGTTTCCAGCGAGACGGCCTCCTTGAGATAGTCGGCAGCCTTCATGTAGTCGCCCTTCTTAATGCACATATAGGCGCAACCTTCAGCCGATTCGGCCGTGGGCTGTACTTCGTGGGCATACTGCGAAGCCTGGAAATAGACATTGGTCTCGGTGCACTTGGCCCGCTTGAACAAGGTGATGACCTTGTCGAGCCAGGCGGCGTCGGCCTTGTTGGCCTCCAGGTCGGGGGCGAAGATCTCTTCCATGCTGGCGCAGTCGGCCACACCGGAATTGACCAGCAGGTCGTCGACATCCTGCTTGTAGCCCTTGATCTTGGTCTGGGCGGCAGGATCGGTCTCTTCGGCCAGTTTGCGGTTGAGCATGTCGGAGATGGTCAGATAATCGCTCAGGAACTGGGTCTTGTGACCGGGCACCTTGTCGAGCAGCGAACGCGAGGCGATGATGAAATAGCGGGCGTAGGCCGGATCGAACTGGCTGACAGACGACTGCTCGACGCAGGTCTTGAGCCATTCGTAGGCGGGCTGCTTGTCGCTGTTCTCACCGTCGGGATGCAGCACCAGGTAGTCGGCAGCCTTGCGGCCGAGCACCGAGGGAGCCGGCATGCGGGCATAGTCGCCGAAATAGCGGATGCGCTGGTCATAGACCTGCATCAACAGGTTGAAATATTCCATTTTCTTGGCAGGATCCTTCTCGTTCTTCAACTGCCAGGTACGGATACGGGTACCGTAGTTGTAGAGGTTGACCGAGGAGGCCGGACATTCGTTGTAGGCGATTTCCCAGAATTCCAGCGCGGTGGCGTAGTCGTTCTGGGTGATATACGTATAGCACAGGCTCAAATTCTGCCTGCAGCGGATACTGTCTTCTCCATGTCCGTACTTGGAGCCGTCTTCGATACCCTTCTGTGCGTACAGGGAAGTACCGGCTACCAGTGCCAATGCAAGTAACAAAGTTTTTTTCATCATGTTAATATATCAATTAAACTTGCGCTTCATGAACCATGTCTCGTTGAAAGACACGCTCACCGAAAGCTTGTAATAGTTCTCCTGGATATAGGTCCTGGAAGGGGTGAGGGTCTTGCCTGCCTCAAAAGCCAGATTGACCGCCGAGCGCTGAGACTTGAGCGGCAACCCCACGCCGAGGGACAGACCGACGTCCTTCAGGTTTCCGTCTGCAAAATTAATGTATGATTCCGAATAATGCAATCCAAGCCGATATTTAACCACCTGGAAGTAGTGCTCACCCACGCGGGCGGGCAGGTATTCCAGACCCAGCGCCAGCCGTCTGGTCGAAGACAGCGTGTCGCGGCGGCTGTAGAAGGGCACCTCGCTCCAACCCTGCTGCTCATAGTCGAGCGCCAGTGTCAGGCGGTTGTCGTAGATGTAGCTCAGCCCCACACCCAGCCGCGAAGGCGTGCCGAAGTCGTAATTGGACTCCGTCGTCAAGGTGTCGCGCGAGACACGCACCGACGACACTTCCGAGCGGAAGAGCTTGTCGAGGGTATAGGTGGCGCCCAGGATTACTTCCTGCTTGCGCGAGACGGGCAGGCGCAGTTGCATGCCGAAATCGAAGTTCGACTGGCTGAGTGCCAACTGGTCGTTGACGGCCATGCCGGCGTAGAGCGAACTGCTGGGATAGGTCACCGACTGGATGTAGTTGAGCGTACCGAACTTGTAGTTCCAGTTGACACCCAGCGACAAATGGTTGAACAGCTGCACCGAAGTACCGATGAACAGGTTGTTCAGACCGCCGTTGGCCGAATACGACTCCAGATAGGAGACCGGATCTTCGCCCGACATGCCGGGCAGGCTCCCTACCCTGCTGTAGGCATAGCCCAGCCGGGAATACTCATACAGGCCCAGGGCCAGACCCCAGTGGCGGGCCAATGGAATCTTGACGGCGACATGCTCCAGGTGATAGCCCATGTTGCCTTCCCTGACACCGTTCTCGCGCAGCGTGGCAGCCTCGGCCGAGAAGGAGACGTCCATCAGGAAGGTCATGGAATCGATGGCCGAATAGGAGGCCGGATTCATCGGGTTGATGTGGTTCTTGCTCCGCAGTCCGTACGACACGCCGCCCATGCCCACCGACTGGCCCATCAGGGGCTCGTGCAGCAGGCCATAGCCGTAGCGGCTATAGGGGGAGTAGGTATTCGTCTGTGCCGGGGCAATCAACGCAACGGCCAGGGCCGAGAGCGTCAAAAGACCCTTCAACAGCACTTTTTGAGCTTTATATATGAGCATTTTCGTACAGGATTCTGTTCAATCCGGTCAAGACCAGATTTCGGGCTGCAAAGATGCCACTTTTTGCCTTTCTTTCAAAATAATTTATGTCACCGCCTGTTAGGAAGGTCACAAGACCCTCATATTCAGCGATATACTTCTTCTGGTAGCCTTCCAGCTCGTACCAGATGCCTTGCATCACACCGGCGCGGATGGCCGTCTCGGTATCGGTGCCCATTTCGGGAAAATCGGCCTGTGCCTCGACCAGGGGCAGGGCCGCCGTCTCCTCATGGAGCACTTTCAGGCGCAGCCAGATGCCCGGCGCGATGTTGCCGCCCCGATAGACACCGTTGCGGTCGAGAAAGTCGTAGGTGATGGCCGTGCCCATATCCACAATGAGCGAAGCCCGTCCGGGAGCCAGGGTCCAGGCACCGACGGCAGCTGCCAGCCGGTCCAGGCCCAGGGTCTCGGGACTGCGGTAGGCGTTTTGGATGGGGATCTTCATCTCCCGCGTGTAGCGGCAGAAGAAGGGCACCCGCTCCTGCAGGTACCCGGTCAGGCCGGGCACCGCCTTGCCCACGGAGGCGTAGATGCAGGCATCGGGCCGGTATTTGGCCAGCCACTCCTCCGGGAGCAATTCTCCGGTAGGAAGGCTCACCACCTCCAGCGGCTCCTTTTTCAGGTCGGGCCGTTGGAGATCCAACTCGAAGAAGGCCCATTTGCAGGCCGAATTGCCTTTATCTACAACCAGGTGGACCATGCTATCCTTGTTTATTTCCTTTCTCCGAAGTCGGTCTGTTGCAGTTCGACTTCATTTAAAAGACGATTAATCTCGTCATTTGTTAACTGGGATTTGTTCTGGACAGCATCGTAAACCACCTTTTTGGCCGGCGCGGCAGCCTCTGACCAGACGGCCGGCAGCAGCGCGGGGATACTCTCAAACTCTATTTCGGCAGGCTGGGGAGCCATCTGGCCTTCATACAGGACACGGGCCTTGACACGGATCTTGCCCGGTGTCAGCGTCGAGCGCACCAGCAAGGGGGCCGAGCCGAATTCCACGGCACGGGGATTGGCCCCGATGGCGGCATCGCCGATGATACTGCCCTCCCCTTCGACCGTAAACCAGATATTGTCCTTGGCCAGCCGGCGCACATTGCCATTGTCGTCGGTCACCTCGGCCACCACGACGATAAAGTCGCTGCCGTCGGCCACCAGGGGCTGGCCAGCTTCCTCGACACGCAGGGCGAGGCGGGTCGAACGGCGCGATGGCATCTTCTTCTCACGGCAGACCACCTGTCCGTCGATGATGCCCTCGGCAATGAAGCTCACGGCCTGCCAGTTCTTCTGCAGATAGCTCTTCTCGCGCATCTTCCAGAAATCATAGGCCCCCTTGAAGACTACCGGCCGAGAGGGCATGCCGTCGGGCGCATGGACCACGGCCTGCATCATGGTGTCGGTCTCGCGGATGATGAGACGCACCGAGTCGCAGTTGCTGAAGACCGTCACATCGGGGCTGGAGAAAGGCATGATCTCGTGGGCGATATAGACCATCGGACCCGATTCCACCAGTTCATGCGACCAGGAGGCCGGCACCTGGCTCTTGAACATGTAGTAGGCATATTTGGGCTGGCGGAAGGCATCGGCCTGCCCGCCCCAGTAGGGATCGGGATGATAGCCCCGCTGATGGTCGAAACTGTGCCACTGGGCACCGCCGATAAACTGGCGCTGTCCGCGGAACATGGCATCGTAGGATTCGGCCAGCGACATGGCCTGGATGGTCAGCGGCCCTTCGCCCCAGCTGCGCGAAGCGCGGTTATTGTTGTTCTGGGCATACCAGTCGTCGACATTCTCGCCAAACTCGCGGGTAAAGATGCTCTGCTCCACTGTCCCGGTATCGGTGGGCCAGCCATAGACCACGCCGTAGTTGTCGGCCACACCGGCCGAGCCCTTGTCGGCCACGGCCTCGGGGGCACCCTCATAGGGGAACTCGTCGCGCGTCAGCTGCAGGGCCTTCAGGGAGAACTCCAGCGGGAAACGGGTTTCATTCAAAATGGGCTCCCACATCAGCACCGAAGTGTGGTTGCGGTCGCGACGGATCATCTGCGTCACGTCGTCGAGCACATATTGCTCAAACTGCGGATCCTTGTTCCAGAACTGCCAGCCCGGCGTGGGCACGATCATGAAGATGCCCAGCTCGTCGCAGGCATCCATCCACGAGGGATCCTGGGGATAATGGGCCGAACGGATGATGGTGCAGCCGCCTTCACGCAGCATGCGCACGTCGCGCCAGTGACGGGAATTGGGCAGGGCGTTGCCCACATAGGCGAAATCCTGGTGGCGGTTCACGCCGATCAGCTGGTGATAGGGCTTGCCGTTGAGCCAGAAGCCGTCGCGGCCGCGGAACTCAGCCTTGCGGATACCGGCCTTGAGCATCACACCGTCCATCGGACGCTGCTGCTGGCGCACCATCACCTTGACCCGGTAGAGGTAGGGATCCTCGGGCGACCAAAGATGCGGACGCTTGACGGTAAACGACTGGCTTACCGTCTGAAAGCCGCCGGCAGGCAGGGTCACCCCCTTGCGTGATTTGTACAGGGGCTTGCCCTGGCGGTCGCACAGCCAGGTCTCGACGGTCACAGCCCCGGCCTTGGCGGCGCGGTTGCCCAGTTCGGTCTCGACATGCACCGTGGCCTGCGATTCAGAGATGTTGCTGTAATGCAAAAAGACACCGCCTCCGGCCGTCTCGTGGCGTTCGGTCACGGCATCGGTGATATAGACGGGCGAAGTGGCGATCATCCACACATCGCGGTAGATGCCGCCATGATAGGTGAAATCCAGGGTGTACTGCGTCTTGCCCGGGGGATAGCTCTTGTCGTCGCTGTTGTCGGCGCAGACGGCCACCAGGCAGCTGTCGCCCGCCTCCACGCCACAGTCGCTGAGCACTACGGCAAATGGCAGGTAGCCGCCCACATGCTGCAAGACATGACGGCCGTTCACCCACACATCGGCCCGGCCCATCACCGCTTCGAAATAAAGCTGCACGCGCTGGCCTTTCAAGGCGGGATCCACGACAAAATGCTTGCGGTACCAGGCCTTGCCCTGATAGTTGCGGCTGCCGCTGCCCTCGGCCGGCATCAGTTGCACGGTATGGGGCACCGACACCACTTCCCAGGCCGAATCATCCAGTTCCAGGCTGCCGCCCTGGGCCACATCGCCCCGGTAGTAGCGCCAGCCGGGATTAAAGTCGTACACCTGTCGGCCGCTGTTCTCCACGGGGAAGAAACCGGCCACGGAAATCTCTGGTTGCCAGGCATGAAGGCCGGCCACCACCGACAGGAGGCAACCTGCCAGCATCAGTATTCTTTTCATAGTTATCTGTTTATCCAATTAATAATATCTTTCTCCCGTTCAGCAGGCGTCACCTTCAAAGCCGTCATCTCGCCGTTCTTGAGCGTGGCCTCCACGACGGTCTGGCCGGGCGCGTGCAACTTGAAGCTGACATCCCAGTCACGGGGCCAGGCGGGGAACACAATCAGGCTGTCGCCCGAACACTGCAGCAACATTTCCTGCAGGCCGATCATGGCAGAGCCGCCCCAGTTGTGGTCGGGCGTCCAGTCGAAGCCCGGTCCCCAGAAGGTCGGGAAACGATGCGGGCCGTCGGCAAACTTCTGCAAAGTGAGCGACTTGGCCTCGTCCCTCAGTCCCAGGCAGGCCGCAAAAATGTTGTATTGCTTCCAGCCCACATGGCTGTAGAACTTCCTGACATCGGGATCGTACCAATAGGCGTTGACGGCCAGCTCGCGCTCGGGACTGTCCACCCCGATCAGACGCCAGGGGAAGACGGGATAGAGCTGCGGGGCCTCCGTGTTGTTCACGCGATCCCACGCAGCGGCCGGTGCCAGCATGCGGTGACCGTCGATTTCGCGCACAGGCAGCTCGGGCACTGTGGCCAGGAAGGCCGTCCAGCGCTGCCGTTGGGCCTCATTCAAAGGATAGGCCAGCAGGCTCTCGGTCAGCACCCTCAGGGCCGCCACCGTCGAAGCCGGATTCAAGGCCAGCTTGTAGGTTTCACAGGCCGAGCCGGGATAGATCTTCAACCTGCCCTGTTCATCCAGTTCCGGTTCGCCTCGCTGACGGGCCTCATAGCGGTAATGTTCGTCGAAGAAAGTCAGGCAGCTCTCGATAAGGGGGATATATTCATCGATGTCCCCACCTCCGTAGCGACGAGCTTCGAGAATCATGTAGCAGAACTCGAGCGAAGTGTCCCAGAGATATTCAAGCCATTTGTTGTACTCCACCCCGGCATCGCTGTCGGCGGGCCGCTTCCAGGTATATTCGCTGGGATTGGGCAGGCCGAAATTCTCCATCTGCTCGGTAAAGCAGGCCCCGTCGTGCTGCCAGTAGTGACGGCTACGCAACTCGGCATTGCGCTGCAGGCGGCGGTAGAATTCGAACTGGGACTTCATCATGTCGGTATCGCCGCTCTTGAGCATTGGAAAATAGACCAGCCGCTGGTTCTGGGCCGTGAAAGTGCCGCCGCCCCAGTTGCGGAAATCGGGGCTGAAGGGCCGCTGGGCGTTGACAAAGACCGGATCGAAGGTGAGCAGTCCGCCGTTGAACTTGGTAGGCCACTGGCCGTAGGCGTTACAGGCCAGTTGGTAGCGAAACAGCTGGTAGTTGCGGCCCACTTTCCAGGCCTCGTAGGAGGCGTCGTCCGTCCGCTCGAAATCGCTGTTGATGCGGATATAGCTGCGATCCCAGAACTGCTGCCACCAGGCCAGCGTGCGGGCCTCGTCACGCTTGTAGCGCACGCGGCGGGCCTGTCTGGCCAGGGCTTTGAGCCATTGTTTCCGGATTTTGGCCGGGGCCGTGCCCTTTTCACCCTGCAGGGTGCAGAGGGTCAGCTGCACGCGATGATGACGGCTGCGACGGCTTTTCAGGCGGAAAGCCTTGTATTCGGTATCCAGGTATTTCCCCTCAACGACATCCTCGAAGCGCAGGCCCTTGCCCGACAAACGACCGCCGAAGACCAGGTTGGCGATGGGATTGTAGAGGCTGTCCTTGAGCGCTTCCAAGCCCTGCTCTTCGGCCGTCACGTCCAGCATGGTCGGCGACTCAGGGTTCTGGTGCAGGAAGGTGATCTGGCGGCGATGCATCCCAATTTGGTCGCCCTTGACCATCAGGCCACGGGGCGGCGCCCATTTATAAGAGGTCATGAAGCCTTCGTTCTTGCGCAAGGGGCGGTCCTCAGTGCGCCAACTCTCGTAAGAGGCACGGACACGCTGTTTGACGGCCGAACGGATGTCCACGTGCACCACCGGCTGGAAGACATCCACCCAGACTTCGATCGAGGTCTCGGCATCCTCCTCCCCTGCCCGGATCAGCACACGGCCTTTTTCCAGTTGCAGCGTCTGGCAGAAGATATTCGAATCGAGGGGCTGTTCAAAACTGATGCGCACCCGGCCCAGCTTGAGCAAGGTGTTGTCCTCGTCGAAGGTGCCGCTGCGGCTGACATAGAACAGCAGATCTCCCTGCTCTACCCAGACATTCAGTCCGATGTCGCCGCCACCGCAAGGCATCGACTCGCTCGAATTGCCACTCTGGCTCGTCCAGCACACATCATAGCCCTGCACAGGGTTGTTCCCGTCTGGCATTGTCCACATACTGGGCACAACGGTCATTATCAGCATTACTGTCAAAGCCACACTCTTGTCAAGTTTATTCCTCATAACGTCAATCATCTGATTACAACAGCGACGAAGCGCCAACACAAAACATCCTACAAATATATACATTCCGTAGCAACCAAGTGCTCATATTTTTTCAAGTCGTCCACATAAAAGCCCGACAAATAAATACCTTCTGCAACACAAAGAAACTCATTTTTTCTAATTGTTATGCTCTTCCTTCGGAAGTGCCAATTTTGAGTCAAAATACTTGAGCAATTTGATTCTAGTCTTGGATCTTTCTTTGTCAAATTTCCGAACATCCTCTTTCAGATTGAACCAGACCACATCATCTCCCAACATAATGACATTATCCTTACCGAGAACTTTAATCAAATACTCCACGGTGTGTTCATCGACAAAGTGTTTTCGGTTGATGATATTACCCCATGATATATCCCACAGTCTTTCATCCAGATGTTCTTTATTATCATTCAGTACCCTGATTAACATCTTTTGTTCGGGAGTTGTCCATTCAGTGAAACCACCTTGCAAATAGGCAGAGGGTAATTCAAAATCGGCCATTCGGACTGTGATACCATAATAACAGTTTAATCCATTATTCTTCAATAATCCAATTATTTCATGGACAAGTTTTGTCAAACTGATGCTTTCAACCGATTTATCGGATAGTTCCACTGTAAACAATCCGCTATTGGGATTGGGACCGGGATCGGGATCAAACCATATTATGTATTCTATATCAATTGATTTCCAGTACCAACCATCAATATATTTAGTAAAGCCAAAGGATATCGACCCATTTTCAGCGGCAAGGTCTGTCATTGATTCATAAAACCTTCTCAGCCGCAGCTTTGAGAACTTTCCATTTTTCCCAATGAATCTACATGATGATCGGGGAGTCTTAGGCGGAGCCATATAACAGTATGAGAATTCATCAAATGTCATACCGAATTTATTGGATACCAAATCAACTACAGAAGCAAACACTTCTTTATCAATCACCCCACCGTTATAATAAACTATAGAGGAAATTAAAAACCTCCTTTTTACTTGACTTTCCCGTCCAATATTCGAAATAGCGATATTGGATGATTTTTGCTTCTTCAGGCAGCCAAACATTCTTCAGTTATTCTTTAATGCCCTCGGGCTCGATGGGCCAGTTGTCGGTGCGGAACGAGGAGACGGGCCAGCCGTTCTGGCCGAACAGATCGCCCTCGGCCCAGTTGGAGAAGGCGTAGCGCACAGCCACCGGATGAGCCACTTCAGGCGCATGAAGCTCGATGATGTTCGAATTCCACCTGATTTTGGCCTGAGCCGGATAAAAGATGCTGTCCTCGCCGGCCACGGTAAACCACTTCAGCTCACCCCGGGTA
>JAFSRR010000053.1 GCA_017446025.1 Bacteroidales bacterium
ATATAAATATAAAACTTATTTTTATTGTTTTGGCCAAAATTCAGATTTTCAGCCAAAATTATGTCGAAAACAACTGTAACGCTGTAACGCTGTAACGCTCACGAGTACAAAAATGATTTATAGTAATGATTATCAGCGATCTTGTTGTTTGGCCTGGTTCCAGAGGGCGTCCATTTCGTCGAGCGTCAGGTCTTTGAGCTGGCGGCCGCGGCGGATGGTCTGGGCCTCGACGTAGTCGAAACGGCGGCGGAATTTCTGGTTGGTACGCTCCAGGGCATTGTCGGGATTGACTTTGTAGAGCCGGGACACATTGATCAGGGCAAAGAACAGGTCGCCCATCTCGGCCTCCAGGCGGTTGCGGGCGGCGGCCAGATCTTCCTCTCGTTCTTGGGCCTGCTCCACGGCGGCGATTTCGGCCTTCACTTCATCGACCTCTTCGAAAAACTTGTCCCAGGAATCTTCCGGCCGGGCCCAGTCGAAGCCAACCCCGTGGGCCTTGTCCTGCATGCGCAGGGCCTTGATCATCGAAGGCAGCGCCTGGGGCACGCCCGACAAGACCGTGCGGTTGCCGTCCTTTTCCTTGAGTTTGAGCTTCTCCCAGTTGTCGGAGACATCGTCGGCCGTCTTGACCTGGACATCGCCGTAGATATGTGGATGACGGAACTTGAGCTTGGCGCAGATCTTCTCCAGCACATCCTGGATGTCAAACAGGCCCTGCTCGTCGGCCACCTTGGCATAGAAAACAATGTGCATGATGAGGTCGCCCAGTTCCTTGCACACTTCGTCGTAAGCCTTGTCCTCGAGGGCTTGGCTCAGTTCGTAGGTTTCCTCTATGGTGAGCGGGCGCAGCGTCTCGAAAGTCTGCTTGCGGTCCCAGGGGCATTTTTCGCGCAAGTTGTCCATCACATCGAGCAACTCGCCGAAAGCCGCCATTCTGCTGTCTCTGTCGTGCATAATCTTCTTGTTTTGCGGCAAAATTACGGCAAAGCACGAAAAACCCAAAAGAAAAAAGCGTACTTTTGCCCGTCTGTTACACGCGGGCGACATAGACTACTATGGAATCGACAAAAACCACCTACCGCCTCCTGACGACCGTCTGTCTGCTGGCCTGTCTGGTCATGGCCGTTCAGGCCCAGACCGTCTCGACCTCCTTGCAGAAGGTCAAGTTCAACGGCAATTCGATGTTCACCTTCAACTACCCGAGCATCGGCCTGGACGGAGAGCCCGTGGTGCTGTCGGCCGTGCTGGTGGCCCGCGATCCCCAGAAAGCTGGTGGCACGGAGCCGGTGGAGCGTGTCGTGGCCGGCTGCCACATCACCATTACCTCCGATTACGAAAGTCCCAGCGGACTGCAAGACACTGTGGTGGCCACAGACAGCTACATGATGGCCAACATCCCGGGTAACGCCTCCTATCAGCCTTTGAGCCGCAGCGTGCTCATCATGCCCGATTACGAAGGCTACGGCGTGAGCCGCGACCGCAACCATCCCTACCTGGTCCAGCAGCTGGCCGGCCGGCAGGTCGCCGACGCCCTCCGCCACGGACTGGCCCTCTACCGGCAATTGGCCGCCGACACCGACTACCCGCCCTTGGCCGACAACTGGCGCACCTATTGCCTGGGCTATTCCCAGGGAGGCGCCGTGGCCCTGGCCGCACAGCGTTACATCGAGCAGGCGCAGCTCAGCGGAGAGCTACATCTGGCAGGCAGTTTGTGCGGCGACGGTCCCTACGACCTGATCGGCACTTTCCGCTACTACCTCGAAGACAACGGCGATAGCTACGGCGTCACCACGGCCCACCGCCGCGGCCTGTTCAGCATGCCCTTCGTCCTGGCCATGATTGTCAAGGGGATGCAGGACACCCATCCCGACATGAAGGACCACCGCCTTACCGATTATTTCAGCAAGAAATACCTGGACACAGGCATTTTCGACTGGCTCGAAGACAAGAACAAGGCGCGTAGCGAGCAGAAGACCACCGGCGATATCCGGCGGCTGCTCTACCAGCAGGCCGAACGTGGGCTCACCGCCGCCGACGGCACCGTTTACACGGCCAAGGAGATGCAAGAACTCATTGTCGCGCACAGCAGCAAATTCAGCCTGACAGGCAGGGTCTACGATGTAAACTTCGACCTGACACAGGCCTTCAGCCCCGGAATGCTGGCCTACCTGCAGGACAAAAGTCACTACGACAACCTGCCCGACGAAAAGGGCGACCCCTTCGTCGACCTGCACCGGGCCCTGCACGAAAACTCCCTCTGCCACGGCTGGGTGCCCCGGCACCGTGTGATGCTGCTGCATTCCAAACACGACATGGTGGTACCCTATGTCAATTGCGAGTCCTTTGTCCAGGCCATGCCCGTCGACCTGGTCAATGTGTCAGTCTTCTCCCAGGACGACCATTGGAACGCCGGCAGCACCTTCTTCATGAAAATCGCCACATCGGCCTATTCATCCTATTTTGCCTGGATAGACCAGGGACCCGTCTCCGGACTGCAAACGCCCCAGGCCGACCAGACCGACGGCAGGTGGTTCTCACCCGACGGACGGCCGCAGGCCGAGCCAGGCGACAGGGAGGGACTCTTCCTCCGGCGCGGCGAGAAAGTGCTCATCCGCCGGCCATGAGTGAAAACAGCGCTTGCAATCTTGCGAATAAATCGCTATTTTTGTCGCTTATTACGCCCTGTCCGGAATATTCACCGATTTGGGTAAATAAAATATTATATATCAGATTATTATGGAAATCCCATCAAAGTACAGCCCCGCCGAGGTTGAAGGCAAATGGTACCAATACTGGATGGAGCACAAGCTCTTCCACTCGGAGCCCGACCAGCGTGAACCCTACACCATAGTCATTCCGCCGCCCAACGTGACCGGTGTGCTGCACATGGGACACATGCTCAACAACACCATCCAGGACATCCTGGTGCGCCGCGCCCGCATGCAGGGCAAGAACGCCCTGTGGGTGCCCGGCACCGACCATGCATCGATCGCCACCGAAGCCAAGGTGGTGGGCAAACTTGCCGCCGAGGGCATCAAGAAAAGCGATCTCACGCGCGAGGAGTTCCTACGTCACGCCTGGGCCTGGACCGACGAGCATGGCGGCATCATCCTCCAACAGCTGCGCCGGCTGGGTGCCTCCTGCGACTGGGACCGCACGGCCTTCACCATGGACGAGAAACGCAGCGAGAGCGTCATCAAAGTCTTCTGCGACCTCTACGACAAAGGGCTCATCTATCGCGGCGTGCGCATGGTCAACTGGGATCCCAAGGCCCTGACCGCCCTGTCCGATGAAGAAGTGATCTATAAGGAGGAGCACAGCCATCTCTTCTATCTGAAATACTACCTGGCCGACCAGGCCGATGTCCACCCCACCGGAGCGGAGGGCGAAGTCGTACACCGCGACGACAAGGGCTACTATGCCGTGGTGGCCACCACCCGCCCCGAAACCATCATGGGCGATACGGCCATGTGCATCAACCCCGCCGATCCCAAGAACCGCTGGCTGAGCGGACACCGCGTCATCGTGCCGCTGGTGGGCCGCGAGATTCCCGTCATCGAGGACGACTATGTCGACATCGAGTTCGGTACGGGTTGCCTCAAGGTGACGCCCGCCCACGATGTGAACGACTACATGCTGGGTGAGAAATACCACCTGCCCTCGATCGACATCTTCAACGACAACGGCACTTTGTCCGAGGCCGCCGGCCTGTATGTGGGCATGGACCGTTTCGAGGTGCGCAAGCAGATCACCCGTGACTTGAAAGAGGCCGGGCTGCTCGAGAAGATGGAAGACTACACCAACAAGGTGGGCTACAGCGAGCGCACCAACGTGGTCATCGAGCCCAAGCTGTCGATGCAGTGGTTCCTCAAGATGGAGCACCTGGCCAAGATTGCCCTGGAGCCCGTCGAAAACGGCACGCTGAAATTCTATCCTGCCAAATACATCAACACCTACCGTCACTGGCTGGAAAACATCAAGGATTGGTGCATCAGCCGCCAGCTGTGGTGGGGTCATCAGATCCCGGCCTGGTACCTGCCCGAAGGCGGCTACGTGGTGGCCGAAAACATCGAGCAGGCCGTCGAGAAGGCCAATCGCAAACGCAAGGAAAAAGCCTGCCCCTGCGGTTGCGACGCCATGCCGCCCCTCCAGGCCAAGGACCTGCGCCGCGACGAGGACGCCCTGGACACCTGGTTCAGTTCCTGGCTGTGGCCCATCTCCCTGTTTGACGGCATCAACAATCCCGGCAACGAGCAGATTAAATACTATTATCCCACCAGCGACCTGGTCACCGGCCCCGACATCATCTTCTTCTGGGTGGCCCGCATGATCATGGCCGGCGAGGAATACATGCACGACGTGCCCTTCCGCAATGTCTATTTCACCGGTATCGTCCGCGACAAGCTGGGCCGCAAGATGTCGAAGAGCCTGGGTAACAGCCCCGATCCCCTGGCCCTGATCGACACCTACGGCGCCGACGGCGTGCGCATGGGCATGATGCTCTCCGCCCCGGCCGGCAACGACATCCTCTTCGACGACGCGCTGTGCGAACAGGGACGCAACTTCAACAACAAGATATGGAACGCCTTCCGCCTGATCAAAGGCTGGGAGGTCGATGAAAAAGCCGCCCAGGGCGAGGCTGCCCGCGTGGCCGTGGCCTGGTTTGGCGAACTGCTCAAAAAGACCGTCGCCGAAGTGGACGACCTCTTCTCGAAATACCGTCTGAGCGAAGCCCTGATGGCCGTCTACAAACTCTTCTGGGACGAATTCTCGGCCTGGTATCTGGAGATGGTCAAGCCCGCCTACCAGCAGCCCATCGACCCGGTCACGCTCCATGCCACGCTCGACTACTTCGAACAGCTTTGCCTGCTGCTCCACCCCTTCATGCCCTTCATCACCGAAGAGCTCTGGCAGAACATCCAGCAGCGCGAGCCGGGGGCCAGCATCATGACACAGCGCCAGCCGAAGGTCGAGGCTTACGACAACGACCTCATCGAAAAAGTCGAGAAGCTCAAGGGCGTGGTGGCCGGCATCCGCACTATCCGTCTGGACAAGAACATCCCCAACAAGACGCCTTTACGCCTGCAGGTCACCGGCACCGAGACGCAGGACTTCCCCCAGGTCATCGCCAAGATGGCCAATGTCGAGGCCATCGAGAACGTGCCGGCCAAAGCCGCAGATGCTGCCTCTTTCCTGGTGGGCACCACAGAATACAGCGTGCCGCTGGGCAACATGATCGACAAGGAGGAGGAATGCCGCAAGATGGAGGCCGAGCTCCAGCACCTGGAAGGTTTCCGCGCCGGCATCCTCAAGAAGCTGGGCAACGAGAACTTCGTGAGCCGGGCCCCGGCCGCCGTCATCGAGGGCGAACGCAAGAAGCTCTCCGACACGGAAAGCAAGATCCGTGCCATCAACGAAACCCTCGCCGCCTATCGCAAGTGAATCATTATTAACCAATTAAATATCTAAGATTATGGCAAACAAGTATGCCGGTACCCAGACCGAAAAAAATCTGGAAGCAGCTTTCGCCGGTGAATCACAGGCACGCAACAAATACACCTACTTCGCCTCCCGGGCCAAGAAGGATGGTTTTGAACAGATAGCCGAGCTGTTCCTCAAGACAGCCGACAACGAGAAGGAACATGCCAAGATGTGGTACAAGGAACTGCACGACGGCATCGGCGACACAGCCCACAACCTGCTCGACGCCGCCGAGGGTGAAAACTACGAATGGACCGATATGTACGAGGGATTTGCCCAGACCGCCGAGGCCGAAGGCTTCAAGGAGCTGGCCGCCAAATTCCGCATGGTCGCCGCCATTGAAAAGCATCACGAAGAGCGCTACCGCGCCTTGCTCAAGAACATCGAGACAGCCAGTGTCTTCGCCAAGAGCGAGGTAAAGGTCTGGGAATGCCGCAACTGCGGACACATCGTCGTAGGCACCAAGGCCCCCGACATCTGCCCCGTCTGCGCCCATCCGCAAGCTTACTTCGAGGTTCATGCCGAAAACTTCTGAATGAACTATTCGTTCGACACCATCATCGAGCGCAGCGGCAGCGACGACGTAAAGCACAGCCTGCTCCAGGAGCTTTTCGGCCGCGACGACTTGCTGCCGCTCTGGGTGGCCGACATGGACTTTGCCACGCCGCCTTTCATCACCGAAGCCCTGCGTCGTCGCCTCGAGCATCCCATCTTCGGATACACCGTGACGCCGGATGCCTTGTGGCAGTCCATCATTGACTGGATCGGCAGTCACCATGGCTGGCAGGTGCAGCGCGACTGGCTTACCTTCATCCCGGGCATTGTCAAAGGCATCGGCATGGCTGTCAATGTCTTTGTCAGGGATAACGAGAAAGTGATTATCCAACCACCTGTCTATCATCCATTTAGAATCACCCCGGAAGCCAACGGCCGCGAAGTGGTCTTTAATCCTTTGAAAGAGCGGCCCGACGGTTATTACGAAATGGATTTCGAACAGTTGGAAGAGCTCGCCACCCAGGGTGGTTGCCGGCTGCTTATCCTGAGCAATCCCCACAATCCGGCCGGCCTGTGCTGGGACCGCGAGACACTTCGCCGCCTGGCCGCCATTTGCCACCGGCACGGCATCATTGTCATCAGCGACGAGATACACTGCGACATGGCACTATTCGGCCACCGGCATATCCCATTTGCCACCGTCAGCGACGAAGCGGCCGCCATCAGCATCACCTTCGGCTCCCCATCGAAGACCTTCAACATGGCCGGCATCGTGAGCAGCTATGCCGTCGTACCCGATCCCGAATTGCGACAGCGCTTCTACAGCTGGATAGAGGCCAATGAGCTGAATCACCCGCATCTGTTCGCTACCATCGCCACCATTGCAGCATTCACCCAGGGTGAAGAATGGCGCCGCCAGATGCTGCGCTATGTCGAAGACAATATCCGCTATGTCGAAGACTACTGCAGAAAGTATCTGCCGACCATCACTCCCCTGCGCCCGCAGGCCTCCTTCCTGGTCTGGCTGGATTGCCGCGGCCTGGGGCTGAGCCA
>JAFSRR010000054.1 GCA_017446025.1 Bacteroidales bacterium
CTCAGATGTTCATCCTTGTTCAAGATAAAGGAATAGGGATTGTCATTGACAATGACGATATCGTGTTTCTTGGCAAAGGCCACAAGACGCTGGTACAGCTCACGGGTGGCACGTCCGCCGGTAGGCATGTTGGGATAGTTGGTCCACATCAGTTTCACTCCGCTGAGATCCATCCGATCCAGCTGGTCAAAGTCGGGCTGCCAGCCGTTCTCTTCAAGCAGATCGTAATTGACGATCTGTTGTCCGAGGATCTTGCTGAGGCTGGTGTATGTGGGATAGCCCGGATTGGGCACCAGCACCTTGTCGCCGGGGTTGCAAAGCGCCAATGTGACGTGCAGTATGCCCTCTTTCGAGCCGATGAGTGGCTGTATCTCCGTAGCAGGATCAAGATCCACATCATACCAACGCTTGTAGAAGCCGGCCATTGCCTTGCGAAGTTCTGGAATGCCTACCGTCGGCTGATATCCATGAGCATCTGCCTTCTTTGCATTTTCGCAAAGCACACGGACGGTTGCCTCGGAAGGAGGCATGTCGGGCGAACCGATGGCAAGTGAGATAATATCCTTGCCTTCAGCATTCAACTGTGCCACTTCCTTGAGTTTGCGTGAGAAGTAGTATTCGCTCACGAGCGACAATCTATCTGCTGGCTGTATCATGATCTTTTATAGGCTTGACTGTTTTAACCTGGTCTCAAACTGTTTGTATTCACCCAATACCTTCAACTGCTTGGTCAAAGGCCTGACGGCATCAATCGACTGACGGTAGCGGGTGTAGTCGCCGTAGGTCAGGTCGATGTAAAAAAGGTATTCCCATTCACGACCAATGATGGGCAGTGACTGGATCTTGGTGAGGTTTATCTTGTAGAAAGAGAATATGCTCAGCACTTGCGAGAGCGAACCTTCCTCATGAGGCAGGCTGAAGACGATGCTCGACTTGTCCGACTGCTGCGGTTTGCTCAATTCATCGGCCAGCCAGGAATCGGCGAGGACGAGGAAACGTGTCTGGTTGTGCTTGTTCGTCTCGATGCCTTCCTCAAGGACTTTCATGCCGTAAAGCGGGGCGGCAAACTTGGAACAGATGGCTGCGTGACCGTGCAGCTGCTGTTCGCTAATGGCCTTTGCGGCTCCAGCCGTGTCTTCTGTCTCGACAACTTTGAAATTCTTGTGTCTCTTCAGAAAATCACGGCATTGCATTAGAGCCACAGGATGGGAATTCACCTCCGTGATATCGTCCCAGTCTTCATCGGGAAGACACATAATGGAGTGACTGATACGCAATTTGTGCTCTCCGACTATCTGCACACCGCTGTCACGGAGAAGTTCATAGTTGTGCAGGAGAGAACCTGCGATGGTGTTTTCTATGGCCATCATACCGATGACATTCTCATCGTCCTTCATCTCCTGAAACATGTCCTCGAATGTCTCACAACAGAGGAGTTCTATGTCCTCGCCTTGGAAGTATTGGTGGCTTGCCACATCGTGGTAGCTTCCTGCTTCTCCTTGTATAGCTATCTTCATACTCACAAAAAAATCCCGCAATTGCTTGCGGGATCGTTATATCTTTACTTACTGTCTGTTTGTTTCCGTAACCTTGAGTTTTGCACACGAAATCCCGCTCTTACCGTTTGCTAAAGTAAAAGCCGTAATAGAAGTATGCAAAAGTAAAGCTGTTCATCACTCGTTGTCGTAAACCGAGGCAAAGATAGAGAACAATTTCTCCGCCGCCAACAATTATCCATTATTTTTTTGCAGACGGGACAAAAAAACTGACATCACAGAATTATTCGCTATATTTGTCCTCGCCGGTATCATAAAGCCAACACTCTCATTTACAAATACACAACAATGAAAAAAGCATTATTCCTGGCAGCCGCTCTGTTGCTGCTGACCGCCTGCCACAACAACAAACAACAATCAACGGAAACCAACGACAACTCAATCAGTGAAGAAATGAAACAAGCCAACATGCAAGAAGTACAGGCCTACCTGAAGGACTGCGGTACCTTCTTTATTGCCACGGCCGAAGGCGACCAGCCCCGTGTGCGTCCCTTCGGCGTTTCCGAAATCATCGACGGACACCTCTACATCATGACGGGCAAGGTGAAAAACGTTTACAAGCAGATAGCCAAAAACGGCAAGTTCGAGATCTGCGCCCTGCGCCCCTCGGGCACGGAATGGATGCGTCTGAGCGGCACGCTGGTCAATGTCGAGACCCTCAGTGTCAAGCAGGAGTTTCTCGACCGCAACCCCGGCTTGAAATCGATGTACAAAGCCGACGACGATAACATGGCCGTCCTGTGCATCACCGACGCCACCGCCTGCTTCAGCTCCTTCACCGCCCCCGACCGCCAGGTCAACTTCTGAAGCACCGGCTTATGAAAACCCGAATACTGCTCTTGTCTGTGCTGCTGGTTGGCCTGTGGGGCTGCCGGCAGACCACGCGGGGCTATGTGTCACTGGGCGGCGAGGACCGCCTCTACTATGAAGAGCGAGGCCAAGGAGATCCTCTGATCCTGCTGCATGGCCATTCGCTCGACACCCGTATGTGGGACGCGCAGTTCGGCGAGTTTTCAAAACAATATCGCTGCATACGCTTCGATTTCCGGGGCTACGGCCAATCATCGCCCCAGCGGGAAGACCTGCCCATGACCCACGTGGACGATCTGTTGGCCCTGATGGATGCCCTGCAGATTGAAAAAGCCCATATCATCGGCCTTTCGATGGGAGCCTTCGTGGCCGGCGACATGCTGGCCGTCTACCCCGAAAGGATGCTGAGCTGCACCCTGGTGAGCGGTGGCATCCGCAACACGCCCGGCCCCAGCCAGCCGATGGACAGTGTGGAAAGCGCCCGCCGGGATCAGGAGATAGCCGAGCTCAAAATCCGGGGCATCGAATTATATAAGAAGGAATGGATCGAGGCGTTGATGGCCTCGGGCGGTTCCCAAAGGGAACGCATGCGCAAGCCTTTGGAGCAAATGATCGGCGACTGGTCGGCCTGGCAACCCTTGCACAAGGAAGTACGCCTCTTCTACGGCAAAGAGGCCTGGAACCTCCTGCGCCAACGGGGCATGACCGATGTTCCCACACTGATTGTCAAAGGAGAGAACGATGTGAAAGATCCCAGCCGGCTGCCCCGTGAAATGGACTATCTGAGCCATGTCAGCTATGTTGTGCTGCCCGATTGCGGCCACATGCTCAACATGGACCAGCCGGAGGCTTTCAACGCCCTTGTACTGGATTTCCTGCAAGAAATTCAATGACATCCCCCAAAAACTCACACACTATGAAGCACATAGAATATCAGACAGAAGGCACCTGCTCCATGTTGATCGACGTGACAGCCGACGACAATGACATCATCCAGCAAGTGTTCTTTATCGGTGGATGCAACGGCAATCTGCAAGGCATCAGCCAGCTGGTGACAGGACAGAAGATCGACGATGTCATCAGCCGCCTCGACGGCATCCGCTGCGGCTACAAACCCACTTCCTGCCCCGACCAGCTCTGCCGGGCCTTGAAACAGCTCAAAGAACAAAAATCATAACGGCTTATTTCTCTGTCTCGCAGGGATAATAAAGGAAGTTTTCTTCGCGGACAAGATGCTGCTCGGCAAGGAGGCGGAGCACTTCGAGGCTTTTTTCCGAATCAGACTGAAGACCGTCGATGAGGGCTTCGAGCGAGAGCGGTTTTTCGCGTAAGGCAGCCAGAATCGCTTCGGAGATTTCCTCTACTTCGTAATGGCGCAGCCGGCCCTTCTTTTTCAGACAGACATCGCACTGATGGCAGTTGGCGGCTTTTTGCTGGCCGAAATAATGCATCAGCCGGCGACTGCGGCAGACGCTGTTGTCCGAGGCATACGCCACCATGGCCGAGATGCGCTCCTCAAAGCGCTGCCGGCGCACTTCATAAACCTCCGATCCCAGACGCAGGTCCTTGCCCTCCACCCTGTCACGGGTGAAAGTGATCAAGGGCGAGGTACGGCGGGGAAGATAGTTCAGCACCCCATAGGAAGAGAGTCTTTTCAGGCCATGATACACCTGCTCGCGGCTGCAGCCCACACGCTCAGCCAGCACCGACTCTTCAATAGGGACCATGTCGGCAAACAGCCCCGAATAGGAGCGCAATAGCGTTTGCAGCAAGGCATCGGTCGCCCCGTCCAGTTCCAGCTGATAGAGTTCGTCACGGTCCATGGTCAGGCCCACACGCGAATGCGTGTCCTGTTCGTCGGTATAGTCGAGATAACCGGCCTGCTGCAATATCTTGATTGAGCTGAAGGCCTGGTTGGCGTTCAAATGGAAATGCGAGCAGAAATCCACCAGGTCGAAAATGCGGCTCAAACCCTCTCCCGCCCCCTCAGGCAGTTCGTAATAATAGCAGAGGCTGTCATAGACCTTACGGATATACTTCTTGTCGGGGAAGTTGTCGCTAACGCGTCGTTTGAGCTGGGTGGCATCCGATGGGTGGAACAGCAGCACAGCATAGGCCTTCTTGCCGTCACGGCCGGCGCGGCCCGCTTCCTGGAAATAGGCTTCCGGCGAATCGGGCAGGTCGTAGTGCAGTACCAGGCGCACATCGGCCTTGTCGATGCCCATGCCAAAAGCATTGGTCGATACGATGACCCGGGTCTGGCCACTCTTCCAGGCCTGCTGCCGGGCATTCTTGGTCTCTTCGCTCAGACCGGCGTGATAATAGTCGGCCGCGATACCGTTCTTCTTTAAAAAGGAAGCAATCTCGCGCGTGCGATTGCGCATACGCACATAGACGATGGCCGTGCCGGGCACATTTTCCAGCCAACCCAGCAACTGTTTTTCCTTGTCCTCGGTCTGACGCACCACATAGGCCAGGTTTTTGCGCTCGAAGCTGACACGGAACACATTGGGCTCGGGAAAATGCAACCGCTGCTGGATGTCGTCCACCACCTCGGGTGTAGCTGTCGCTGTGACAGCCAGCACCGGCACGGCAGGAAGCGACTCCCTGATGCGGGCAATCTCCAGATAGGAAGGCCTGAAATCGTAGCCCCACTGTGAGATGCAATGTGCCTCATCGACCACCAACAGACTCACCGAATAGGCCGGAAGGCGCTCCAGAAACAGACGGGTGGCCAGTCGTTCGGGCGAGATATACAGGAATTTGTAGTCGCCGTAGAGACAGTTGTCGAAAGTCTCCATGATCTCGGCCTGGCTCAGGCCCGAATGGATGCAGGCCGCCCGGATGCCCATCTCCCGCAGCCTCTCCACCTGGTCCTTCATCAGGGCCACCAGGGGGGTGACCACCAGACAGAGGCCGTCCATGGCCAGGGCAGGCACCTGGAAAGTGAGCGATTTGCCGCCGCCCGTAGGCATCAAGCCCAGGGTGTCGCGGCCGGCTGCCACCGATTGGATGATATCCAACTGCAGAGGGCGGAAGGCATCATACCCCCAATACTTCTTCAGTATCTCGTGATAGATATCCATGGCCCCCCGAAAAAATCAGTCGTTCTTGATATCCTTGACCAGCAGCTGTATGGAGGTACTGCCGTTGTAGGTGTTCTCCTCAATATGATAGCAGATGTCGAA
Source organism: Bacteroidales bacterium (assembly GCA_017446025.1). Taxonomy (GTDB): domain Bacteria; phylum Bacteroidota; class Bacteroidia; order Bacteroidales; family UBA1402; genus UBA1757. The sequence goes on from JAFSRR010000054.1 coordinate 5,555, forward strand.
GGGATTGAACGACTTGACATGGTCGTTGTGCTCGGACATGCCGAAGGCAATCCCGTTCATGATGTTCTCCGAATGGCTGTCGACCAACTCCAGTTTGAGGTGCTCCTGGTCGCGGCCCACCAACCGGCTGGTACCGTAGTCGAACACGCGACGGGTGCAGAACACCGGCTTGTTGTTTTCCGGTCCGAAAGGATTGAACTGCTTGAGGATGCGGAAAAACTTGGGGGTAATCTCCTGGAACTTGATCTCAGCGTCGATATCGATGGTCGGTATCATCTGGTCGAACTGGATGTTCTCGGCTACATAGTCTTCGAAACGGCGGGTGAATGCCTCCAGGTTTTCCATCTTCATCGACAGGCCGGCCGCATAGGTATGGCCGCCGAAGTTCTCCAGCAGGTCGCGGCACGACTCAATGGCCTTGTAGATGTCGAAGCCCGGCACCGAGCGGGCCGAACCGGTGGCCAGGCTGCCCGAACGGGTCAGCACCACGACCGGACGGTAATATTCCTCCGACAGACGCGAAGCCACAATACCGATCACCCCTTTGTGCCATTCTTCGTTATAGACCACTATACCCCGCTTGTCGGACAAATCGGGATAATTCTGCAGGATGCCCGTCGCCTCCTCGGTGATGCTCTTGTCCAGGTTTTTGCGTTCCTGATTGTAGGCATCGATCTTCATGGCGATTTCCTTGGCCAGGTAGGCATCCTTGGTCACTAGCAGATCGACCGCTTCGGCTGCCGACTGGATACGGCCCGATGCATTCAATCGTGGCCCGATTTTGAAAACGATGTCGCTGATGGTGATCTCCTTGTCGTCGAGGCTGCAGATGTGGATGATGGATTTCAGGCCCAGGCTAGGACTGGCGTTGAGTTGCTTCAGGCCGTGGAAGGCCAAAATGCGGTTCTCACCAGTGATGGGGACGATGTCCGAAGCGATGCTCACGGCCACCAGGTCGAGCAAGGGAATCAGCTCCGAGAAAGGAATGCCGTTGTTCTGGGCAAAAGCCTGCATCAGCTTGAAGCCCACGCCACAGCCCGACAGCTCACCATAAGGGTAGGTCGAATCCTCACGCTTGGAATCCAGCACGGCCACGGCCTCAGGCAGTTTGTCATCGGGTTTGTGGTGGTCGCAGACGATGAAATCCACCCCTTTTTCCTTGGCATAGGCTATCTTTTCCACAGCCTTGATGCCGCAGTCCAGGACGATGACCAGCGAAAAATGGTTGTTGGCGGCATAATCTATGCCTTGATACGATACACCGTAGCCCTCCACATAGCGGTCTGGCAGGTAATAGTCCAGATGGGTGGTGTACTGGCGCAAGAACTTGTAAACCAGTGCTACTGCTGTAGCACCGTCAACGTCATAATCCCCGTAAATAAGGATCTTTTCCTTGTTGGCTATCGCCTGGTTCAGACGATTCACCGCTTTGTCCATATCCTTCATCAAAAAAGGATCGTGCAAATCGGACAGTTGCGGCCGGAAAAATTTCTTAGCCTCGTCAAATGTCGTGATGCCTCTCTGTATGAGAAGCTGAGCCAATACCGGGCTCACTCCTAATTCTTCTGCTAATACTTTCTTATTCTTTTCTTGTTCGGGGGTTAGAGTTAATAAATTCCACTTGGTGTTCATTAAGTCTATATATTTGTTTTCTCTCTCTTTCAAAGAAGCAACCGACCGGACCCAATCCGACCAGTGCCACAAATGTACGGCAAATTAAGGCCAATAGCAAATTAATTTTATTCTCTCTGCCCGTTTTCGTATCTTTGCACCGCTATGTCGATGAGTCAGGAAATCAAGAAGGCACGCGAAGTGCTCATCAGAGGCGGGGTGATACTCTACCCGACCGACACCATCTGGGGGCTGGGCTGCGATGCCACCAACCCCGAGGCCGTGCGGCGTGTCTACGAGATCAAACGCCGGGCCGAAAGCAAAGCCATGCTGGTGCTGGTCGATTCCATAGAGAAAGTGGCCGCCTATGTGCAGGACTTGCCCGACCTGGCCTGGGACCTGACTGAGCTGGCCGACAAACCGATGACCATCATCTACGACGGGGCCCGCAACCTGGCGCCCAACCTGATCGCCGAAGACGGCAGCATCGGCATCCGCATCACCCGGGAAGCCTTTTCGCAAGGGCTCTGCCAGGCCTTTCACAAAGCCATCGTATCGACCTCGGCTAATATCGCCGGCGAGCCTTCACCTGCCTGTTTCGCCGAGATTTCGGAAGAAATCAGAAAGGCCGTGGATTACATCGTAGATTACCGTCGGGACGAGAAAACCAAAGCGGCCCCATCGGCCATTGTCAAACTGGGCACAGGCGGCGAAATCCGTATCATCCGACCCTGAATACCACTTCTATGAGCGACCGCAAACGCATACTACGCTATCTCTGTTTTGACTATCTGTCGGCGCTGGTTGCCTGGCAGCTGTTCAACGCTTTCCGTTTCTATGAGTTTCGCTCTACCATCGAATTCGACACAGTCTGGGCCTTTTTGAACAACCCCAAGGCCTATGTCATGAGCCTGGTCCTGCCTCTGCTGTGGGTGCTGCTCTATGCCTTTCTGGGCTATTACCAGCAACCCCGGCGCAAGAACACCGGTTCCGACCTGCTGTCCACCTTCTTCAGCGCGTTTATTGGCAGTCTGCTCATCTTCTTCACAGTCATCATCAACGACTACCCGGCCCAGTACACCCAGTTCTACAGTGTCTTTGCCGGCTTGCTGCTCATCCACTTCTTCTGTACGCTGTTGCCGCGCCTGCTGTTCACCTCTCTGATGCTCAACCGGCATGCTGCCGGCAAGGTGGGCGTGTCGGCCCTCATCATCGGTTGCGGTCAGGAAGCCGAAGACATACGCCAGTACTTGAGCCGTCGCAAGAACAGTTCGGTCTATCTGGCCCAAGGATTCATCAAAGCCTCACCCGATGAAAAGGTGCTGGTCAAAGGCCCGGTGCTGGGCTCTCTCGAAGAATTGGACCGCATCATCGCCCGCGAAAAGACCGAGAGCCTGATCATCGCCATTGACGAGCGTGACGATGCCCGTATCCGCCAATTGGCCGACCTGCTTTATGTCTATGGGCTGGAGATACATACCACCATCCATCCCCAGGAGGTCCTCCTGTCGGATGTCTCGCTCTACTCCGTCTCGGGCGTGCCGCTCCGTCGTCTCACCCCCTCGGGCATGTCGGCCGCCGAACGCAACCTCAAACGTCTGAGCGACCTCCTGCTCAGCAGCCTGGGGCTCATCCTGCTCAGCCCGCTGTTCGCCTACCTGGCCATTCGCGTGCGCCGCGACTCCGACGGTCCGGTCTTCTATCGGCAACAGCGCCTGGGTAAAAACGCCAAGCCGTTCAATATCATCAAGTTCCGCACCATGTACAAAGAGGCCGAAAGCGACGGTCCGCTGCTCTCCTCGGTCAACGACAGCCGCATCACGCCCTTCGGTCGCACCATGCGCAAATACCGCCTGGACGAACTTCCACAGCTCTACAATGTACTGAAAGGCGAAATGACCCTGGTCGGTCCCCGGCCTGAACGCGAATTCTATGCCCGGCAAATCATCGAACAGGCCCCCCACTACCGGCTGGTCTGGCAGGTCAAACCCGGTGTCACCTCCCTGGGCGAAGTCAAGTACGGCTATGCCGATTCGGTCGACAAGATGATAGAGCGCCTCGACTACGACCTGATTTACTTGAAAAAACAGTCGTTGCTGATGGATCTGAAAATCCTGGTTTTCACCGTCAAGCCGCTGCTGTTGGGCAAGGGCGTTTAAAGACAGCGAAGGCTTGCCCGATCGCACGTGCACAAAAAAGCCGGACAGTGACCATCACTGCCCGGCTTTCTTATATCAAGCCACCGGCTCTTATTTGTAGAGGAAGCGGCGGATGCTGCGCTTGGGCGTCTTCTGGAATTCTTCCTTGACCAGTTCGAAATCGCTCACGCGGGCATAATGAGGCAGCATGTTGTTGAGTTTCTCGCGATTTTCTTCCATCACCTCGGCCAGGGTCTTGCCCTGCAGTTCGGGCTTGCCTTCCAGGGAATAGTCGGGATAGACCAGGGCCACCAGCTTGCCGCCTTCGCGACCGACGACCACCGATTCTTCCACTCCGAAGAGGTTGTTGATCTTGTCTTCGATTTCCTCGGGATAGATATTCTGGCCGTTCGAGCTGAGGATCATGGCCTTGCTGCGTCCCTTGATGAAGAGATGACCTTCGTGGTCGATCAGGCCCAGGTCGCCGGTATGCAGCCAGCCTTCTTCGTCGATGGTGGCGCGCGTAGCCTCTTCGTTCTTATAGTAACCCATCATCACATGCTCGCCGCGTACCAGGATCTCGCCGACGATGGAATAAGGATCGGCCGAGTCGATCTTCAGTTCATTGCGCGATACAATGACACCGCAGCAGCCCAGCACTTCCTTGTCCCAATCCTGATAGCAGATGAGCGGACCGCATTCGGTCATACCGTAGCCCACCACAAAGGGGAATTTGATGCGTCGGAATATCTTCTCCACTTCCTGGTTGATGGCGGCACCGCCGGTGATCAGCCAAATCAGGTTGCCGCCAAAAGCATCCATCAATTGGCTGTAGATCTTCTTGCCCACAATCTTCCACAACAGAGGGGTATGCCACAGGATCTTTACCATAGGTCTTTCCAAAGCGGGGAAAATCTTGGCCTTGAATATCTTTTCCAGTACCAGGGGCACGGTCAGGATCATATAGGGTTTGGCCTCGGCATAGGCTTTCATCAAAACCGAAGGCGAAGGGGTCTTGCTCAGGAAATAGACATGACAGCCACCGGCCACCTGATACAGAAACTCGATGGTCATACCAAACATGTGGGCCAGCGGCAGCATGCAGACTTCGGTCCAGCCGCTGTGGTTGGGGATGGCTTCCTGGCTGAACTGCACATTGGCCGAAATGGCCCGGTACGACAGCATCACGCCCTTGGGGTCGCTGGTGGTGCCGGAAGTGTAGTTGATAATGAGCAGATCGTCCAGGTTGTCGGTCGGGAAAGCGACATCTTCCTTTTGATAGCCATCGGGATAGCGCTGTTTGAAAGCGTCTTCGAGGGCGTCGTAGGCCTTTTGCTGTTTCTTGCCCTTGCTGTAGAGCAGTTCAAAGTTTTCCGTACCGATGACCATTTCCAGACCAGGCATATTGGCCATGTCGATTTTGTCCCAGACTGCCGGCCCGGCAAACAGGGCCTTGGCATCGGAGTGGTTGACCAGTTTCTCGATATCGGGGCCCACAAAGGCGTCCATCACAGTAACCACCACCCCGCGGTTGGCGGCGATACTCAGGAAAGAGATGGCCCAGTTGGCGCAGTTGCGGCTGCAAATCACCACTTTGTCGCCTTTGCCGATGCCGGCCGTTTCCAGCAACAGCTGTATCTTGGCCATTTGGGCGGCCATCTGGCCGAAAGTGTAGTTCAGTTCACCATCGTAATCGGTCAATGCCGGTTCGTTCCAGTTTTGGGGGATTGTCCGGTTGTAGTAGTCAAAGAAATGCCTTACCGGACTCGGAGTTTTGTTGTCTGTCATAACAGAGTTCCTCTATAATGATATATAGTTCACACGGCAAAGGTACAACAAATCCGGCGGAAACACAAATAAAACTAAAAAACGAACAACTGAGCCTTAATCAGAACTCTATCTCTGTCAGGTCTTGGCCGAGATGGTGGATGTGCGCCAGGATTTCCTGTTCACGGGCGGGTGAGGGTTTCTTGAAACCGTTGATATAATTTCGCAGCAGGGTGACATTCATCCCCATGGAGCGGGCAAAACCTGCCACATTGATTTCCTGGTGAGTCAAAAAGAAGCGCTGAAGAGGACTGGGTTCGGCATCATCATAGCCAAAACTTTCAAAACTGATATCTTCATCCAGTTCTCGCCAATGAATACCGTCATAACCGATCGTATAACGGTTTCTTGCATCGTCATCGGCCTCACGGAGCTTGGGATACCACAAAAGAGACTGACTGTATTGCCTGCCAGTTTCATCCCTACCGAAAACGTGTTCAGCGTCAAACCAAATCTCTTTTATCTTTTCCATCGTCTCTTACTTGTTGAACAAAGATAGGTATTATTTTCGACACCTGCAACAGGGAAGAGAAAAAGCTGTTGGCGGAGCGATTGCCTAAACCGACGAAATGAATTATCTTTGTTCAAAACTTATTTCACTGTCATTTTTTATTTAAACCACTATGGACAAGTACGTATGCGATGTCTGCGGTTACACTTACGATCCCGCAACAGGCGATCCCGACAACGGTATCGCTCCCGGCACTCCTTTTGAGCAGTTGCCCGACGATTGGACCTGCCCGCTCTGCGGCGTAGGCAAGGACGATTTCAACAAGGCTTGAACCGAGCGATGATTGTCTGCATTGCCGAGAAACCATCCGTAGCCCGCGACATTGCCGCCGTATTGGGTGCCACGGGGCGCCATGACGGCTATCTCGAAGGCAACGGCTACCAGGTCACCTGGACTTTCGGTCATCTGTGCCGTCTGCTTGAGCCTCAGGAATATTCCGACTATTGGAAGCCCTGGGCGCTCAGCCGGCTGCCGATGATCCCCGATCGTTTTTCCATCAAGGTGGCCGACGATGACGGCGTGCAGAAACAATTCAACATCATTCGCTCCCTGGTCGAGCAGGCCGACAAGGTCATCAACTGCGGCGATGCCGGCCAGGAGGGCGAACTCATCCAGCGCTGGGTGCTGCAGAAGGCCCATTGCCAGTGTCCGGTGCAACGGCTCTGGATCTCTTCGCTGACTCCGGAAGCCATCAAAGAAGGCTTTGAGCATCTCAAGCCCGCCGAAGACTATCAGTTTCTTTATGAGGCCGGCCTGATGCGGGCCATCGGCGACTGGCTGTTGGGCATGAATGCCACCCGGGCCTATACCCTGCGCTACGGCAAAGACCGCCAGGTGCTGTCGATCGGCCGGGTGCAGACCCCCACCCTGGCCCTGATCGTCCGCCGCCAGGAAGAAATCGACAATTTCAAACCTGAGCCCTACTGGGAACTGAAAACCACCTATCGCGACACCGTCTTTTCGGCCGCCAAAGGCCGTTTCGACAAGGAAGAAGAAGCCCAGGCACGCCTCTCCGAGATACGGCAGGCTCCTTTTGTCGTGATCGAAGTCGAAAAGAAGAACGGCAAGGAATTCGCTCCCCGGCTGTTCGACCTGACCTCCCTGCAGGTGGAATGCAACAAGAAATTTTCCTTCTCGGCCGACGAGACCCTGCAACTCATCCAGAGCCTCTACGAAAAGAAGGCCACCACCTACCCCCGTGTCGATACCACCTTCCTGAGCGATGACATCTATCCCAAGGTGCCCGGCACGCTGCAAGGCATCCGTGATGTCTATCCCGACCTGACGGCTCCCTTGCTCAAGGCCAAGAGCCTGCCCAAGAGCAAGAAGGTGTTCGACAACAGCAAGGTCACCGACCACCACGCCATCATCCCCACCGGCATGAAGCCCGTCGGCCTCAGCGAGCGTGAGATGAAGGTCTATGACCTGGTGGCCCGGCGCTTCATCGCCGCCTTCTATCCCGACTGCCAGATTGCCACCACCACCGTGCAGGGCCAGGCCGCCGAGGTGCCCTTCAAAGTAAGCGGCAAGCAGATCCTGTCGCCCGGCTGGCGGGTGGTATTCCAAGCAGACAGCCCTGCGGAGGGCGACAATGATGAAGAGGAAAAGACCCTGCCCGCCTTTACCGTGGGCGAAAGCGGGCCCCATGAGCCCCAATTGGCCGCCAAACAGACCACTCCGCCCAAACCCTACACCGAAGCTACCCTGCTGCGGGCCATGGAAACGGCCGGCAAGACGGTCGAGGACGAAACCCTGCGCGACGCCCTCAAGGAAAACGGCATCGGACGGCCCAGTACACGGGCGGCCATCATCGAGACACTGTTCAAACGCAACTACATCGTCAAGGAGCGCAAGAACCTGGTGCCCACAGCCACGGGCATCGACCTGATACACACCATCAACGATGCCCTGCTCAAATCGGCCGAACTGACAGGCCGCTGGGAAAAGAAGCTCCGCGAAATCGAGCACGGCAAATACCAAGCGGCCGATTTTCTGGCCGAACTCAAGGAAATGGTGTCCCAACTGATGGTTTCCGTCAAGAGCGACAAGACCGGCGACCTGTGTCCCCTCTGCCAGCAAGGCCGCATCATCCGCGGACGCACCGCCTACGGTTGCAGCCGGTGGCGGGAGGGCTGCTCTTGGCGCGAGCCCTTTGCCCCCACTGAAGAAAAAGAACTGTCATGAAGCATCCCTGTTTATTATTGAGGAATCCACTGTTGACTATCCTTCTGACGGTCATCCTGCTGCCCTCCGTCCTGTCGGCTCAGGGCAAGGCCCGGCCTTTTGCTTTCGGCCAGGCGCAGCAACAGATTGATGCCACTTCCATAGCCAGTTGGACCCATACCCTGTCGGATAGCGGCATCGTGTTCCAGGCCTCCATCAAACAACCCTGGCATCTATACGACATCGACCTGCCCCAAGGGGGACCCACTTCGACAGAATTTGTCATTGAAGAAATACGAGGGGCACAAATCAGGGGTGATGTCCGTTGTTTGACCACGCCGGTTGCCTATCACGACAAAGTGTTCGGCATGCAGTTGCGCATGCACCAGGACACAGCCGCTTTCTTGCTGCCTTTGGCCCTTTCCCATTCCGGGCCGCTGGATATCAAAGGCTATATCCGCTTTATGGTCTGCAACGACGAGACCTGCCTGGCGCCCTGCAACTTGGAATTTCAATTGGGCCACCAGACAACGGACAGTAGCCTGGCCGCCATGCCCGATCAGTTGAGCCCCCAGCCCAATCTCTGGACTCCCGTCATCGCGGAGTTGCAAGCATTCGGGACAGAGACCGCGGGCAAAGACCGCTCGCTTTGGCGTTTGCTGGGTCTGGGGTTCCTGGGCGGATTGCTGGCCCTGCTCACGCCTTGTGTCTGGCCCATCATTCCCATGACGGTCAGTTTTTTCCTGAAACGCACCCGCAGCCGGCGCAAAGCCATCCACGACGCGTTCTATTACGGAGCCTCCATCGTGGTCATCTATTTGCTCATGGGGCTGGGCATCACGCTCATTTTCGGTGCCAGTGCCCTGAACAACCTGGCCACCAACGCCTTGTTCAACCTGCTGTTTTTCCTGCTACTGGTGGCCTTTGCCCTGTCCTTCTTCGGACTGTTCGACATCGTGCTGCCCGCCTCCTGGGCCGACAAGATGGACAAGCGGGCCGACAGCACTTCCGGGTTGGTCAGTATCTTCTTCATGGCCTTCACCCTGGTGCTGGTCTCCTTCTCCTGTACCGGCCCCATCATCGGCACACTGCTGGTCGAGGCGGCTTCGCAAGGCTCACTCACCGGCCCGGCCGTCGGCATGGGCGGTTTTGCCCTGGCCCTGGCCTTGCCCTTCAGTTTGTTTGCAGTCTTTCCCAACATGATGCAGTCGCTGCCCAAGAGCGGCGGTTGGCTCAACGCAGTCAAAGTCGTGCTGGGATTCTTCGAACTGGCTTTCTCCCTGAAATTCCTCTCGGTGGCAGATCTGGCTTATGGCTGGGGCATCCTGCCGCGCGAGTTGTTTGTCGCCCTGTGGATTGCCATTGCCGTATGCACCGGCCTCTACCTCCTGGGCGTGATTCGTTTCCCCCATGATGATAAGACAAAGAAACGCATCAAGGCACTGCCGCTGACGCTGGCCATCCTCTGCTTCGGCTTTGCCGCCTATATGGTACCCGGGCTGCTGGGCGCCCCGCTCAAATCCATCAGCGCTTTTACGCCGCCCATGTCCACCCAAACCATCAAACTCTTCGGAGAGCAACTGGAGGCAGATTTTCTCAATTATGAGCAAGGCATGACTTATGCCCGGCAGCAAAATAAAAAGGTGTTAATCGATTTTTCAGGCTACGGCTGTGTCAACTGCCGCAAAATGGAGAATGCCGTCTGGCAGGATCCCCGTGTCAAAGACTACATCCGCCGTCATTACGTCTTGATTTCCCTGATGGTCGATGACAAGACTGCCCTGCCCGCTCCGCTGGTCATCGAAGAATACGGCCAGCGACGCAAACTGCGCACCATAGGCGACAAATGGAGCTATCTGCAACGCCACAAGTTCGGGGCCAATGCCCAGCCTTTCTATGTCATCGTCGATACCGAAGGCCGCCCGCTGGCTCCCGCTTTTGCTTTCAGCGAAAACCCCGACGACTTCCTCCGCTTCCTGCAATTGCCGCAGTAATCCGTCAAGCGTGGATCACCCCGGAACCTACCAGCTCATCGCCATCGTACCAAGCGGCAAACTGGCCGGCGGCGATGCTTTTCTGGGGCTCTGAAAAATCGATGTAGAGGCCTTCCTCGAAGGCATAGAGTCTGGCCTGCTGGAGAGGCTGGCGATATCGGATGCGCACCGCGTAGTCGCGCTGTTCCCCTACTTTCATGGCCTTGTCGGGACGGATCCAATGGATCTCGTCTGAGGCAATATACAGCGAACGGCGATAGAGGCCGGGATGCTCATCGCCGCGCCCCATGTAGAGACAGTTGTTTTCGATATCGGTGGCCAGCACGTACATAGGCTTTTCCGTGCCGCCGATATGCAGGCCCTTGCGCTGGCCGATGGTATAGAAATGGGCACCCTGGTGACGGCCCAGCAGACGGCCGTCCTTGGGGCGGTAAAAATAGGGACTGGACTGCTTTTGCAGCCTCAGATGCAGGTCTTCGGGATATTTGCGGCCATAGGCCTTGAAATCGGCCGGAATCTCATAGATGTCCCCTTCCTTGGCGGAGAGTTGCTGCTGGAGGAACACCGGCAGATCCACCTTGCCCACAAAGCAGATGCCTTGTGAATCGCGCTTTTGGGCCGTAGCCAGGCCCAGGGAGGCAGCGATACGGCGTATTTCCGGCTTGAGCATGTCCCCGATGGGGAACATGGCATGTGACAGCTGCTCCTGCGAGAGTTGGCACAGGAAATACGACTGGTCCTTGTTGTTGTCCGTACCGGCCAACAAGCGGTAATAAGACTGGCCGTCCTCTCCCCTTACCTGGTCGCAACGGCAGTAATGGCCCGTGGCCACCTTGTCGGCCCCCAACGACTGGGCTGTTTTCCAGAAGGCATCGAATTTGATTTCCCGATTGCAAAGCACATCGGGATTGGGCGTGCGGCCCTTCTCATACTCGGCAAACATGTAGTCCACCACCTGACGGCGGTAGGTGTCGCTCAAATCGACCACCTGGAAAGGGATCTCCAGCTTGCGGGCCACCAGCTCGGCAATCAGCACATCGTCTTCGTAGGGGCAGGAACCCGACAGTGTCCCTTCGGTATCCTTCCAATTGATCATGTAGACCCCCGTCACGTCGTACCCCTGTTGCTTGAGCAACCAGGCTGCAACGCTGGAATCCACACCGCCCGACAGTCCGACGACGACTTTCTGCTTCATGCTATAAAGGGGATGGAAAGCCGACACAAGGCATCCCACGGCAGCAACAACTGCAGCAGGATGCCCTGTGATGGCTGAAAGATACTTAATTCAGAATTAAATGGTTCCGCCGACCAAAATCAGGAACAGCAGCGACAGGATGGCATAGAATTCGGGGAAGGCAGCCATCACCATCGTACCGGCGGTCACATTGTTACCGGCAGCCGTGGCATTGATACCGTTGGCACATACCTGACCCTGACGCAGACCGGAGAGCAGGCAGACCAGACCGACAGCCAGCGATGCACCGAAAACGGCGGCAGCCTGCTGGGCCGTCATGGTGGCAGACACCTTGCCGATGATCATGAAATAGGCAACAAAGCCGTAGATACCCTGGGTGGAAGGCAGGGCCGACAGCAGTACGAAAGTACCCATGGCATCGGGGCGCTTTTTCAAGCCGCCGATGGCTGCGTTACCGCAGATGGTCAGACCAAAAACACTACCGATACCCGACAGGGCAATCATTACACCAATGCCAATGTAGGCCAAAAGAAGATTTGTCATAATTGTTTGATATTTAATTGTTTTGTTTGTTATACATTCTCATTGTTCAGTTTTGGGCCGGTTCTTCAGCGACAGCCGTCCGACGGAAAGGCTGGTACTCCTTGCCTCCCCCTTCGTAACCACAGTTCTTGAAGAACTCCACATAGGTGAGTCGAAGCGGATGCACTATCGAACTGATGATACACAGGAAGAAGTTCAGTCCATGACCGAAAAGCAGGATGATGGCAGTCGGCAGCCAGCCGATCCAGACGGGCAGTCCGCCACCGGCCTGGAAGGCCAGGCTGTTGAACACGCTGCCCAGGATACCGCCGGCCAGCCCCAGGGCGAACAGACGGATATACGACAGCACGTCGCCCAGCAGCCCGCTCACCATGTTGTAAGTGCCCCACAAGCCCGATCCAAACTGGATGAAGGGATTCTTGCCCGGACTGTTGAAGAAGAAAATCAGCACGGCGCAGCACCCGGCCAAGCCGAAAATCACATAGGTGGCTATCTGAGGCACAGGCACTTTGGCCAGCATCAGCACCAGATAGACCAACAAGTCGATGAGCAGGACCAGCCAGCCCAGATCGCTCAAAGCATATTTGAAGCCTATCTGCGTCGAGATGCGCACCACTTTGAAGCCCATGGCAAACAGGATCTGCAAAAAGCCGATGCAAATGGCAAAGACCATCATCGGACTGTACCCCATGATGCTGTAATTGTTGTCGGTGACAAACATATGTTTGACATTGGCCAGCCAGGGCCAGGCCACCGTATCGAGCGAGATGCCGAACACCATGCCTGTGAGCAAGCCCACCAGGATGGTCGAAAGACCCAGCCACTGCCCCATGATGGCATAGCTCTTGAGCTGGGGCAATTTGTGCTTGGCCCAGGTGGATGCCAGCAGCACCACCAGACCGTAGCCGCCATCGCCCAGACACAGGCCGAAGAACAGCGTGAAGAAAGGCGCAAAAGCCGGCGTAGGATCCAGCTCACCGTAATTGGGCAAGGAATAGAGTTTGGTCAGCGGCTCGAACAAACGGGCAAAGCGGCCGTTTTTCAGTTTGATAGGTACTTCGGCAGCCTCGACAGAGGCTTTCTCGGCCTGGTACCATACGGGAGACTGCTCCATAAGGGCCAGCAACTCGGCTTCCTTGTCTTCGGGGACAAAGCCTTCCAGCACCCGAAGACGGTCGTCGGCGGCATGTTGCGTCTCACAGAGCACCTTGGAGAACTGATAGTTGTCATTGACCTGACAGGCTGCATACTCCAAGCTGCGGAGCTGAGAGAGTGACAAGTCGGCCAGTTCGGCGTCCAATGCCTTCAGTTCGGACTCCAAGGCAGCCATCCGCTCTTGCAGTTCACCCAGCGAAGAGGCCGACAGACGGGCCTGGTCGGCTTCGATTTCGGGTCGCTGTCCGTCGAGTGAGAAAGTGACGAAATATAGTGCAGCACTGGTCTCTCCAACGATCACTGCCCGGTATTCTTTCTCCCACTGCGACTTGAAAGCGCTCTTGTTGCAGGTGAAGAAGTCCAAGCGGCAACCGGCCTGCTGCAATTGCCTGATCTGCTGCCAGTCGAAATTGCCCCAGGGCAACATGCCGTCTATTTCCTTCTGCAAGCTCTGTTGCTTGAGCTGGAGATCCGACCGCTGCTGGAACAGATCCTCGATATGCTTCAGGGCGGCCATGCCGTCCAAAGACTGGTCCATCGGGGCGAATACACCTTCGGCAGGGGCCAGGGCCTGCAGCTGACGAATCACGGCTGTCAACCGGCGACCTTCTTCCAGACGCTGGCGCAAGTCCTCGTTTTCGGCGAGATTCACATCCTTGCGCTCCTTGACATGGAGCACGCCCGTCTCGCGCAATTGCTGCAGGAAAGCCGTATAATGGCGATGATATACCAGGAAGGTATATTTCTTCATAGGAACGATCATAGGCTGCCCTCCTCTGCTTTTTGAGCGCTCTGACGGTTCTTGACGATCTTCTGGGACGATTTGGCCAGGTTTTCCTCGTCTTCCATATAGCGCTTGATTTTTCGTATGGCATCCTGATAACCGGGAATTTGCACCTTCTCGAAGAGGTTCACCTTCTGGGTGATCTTCTTGCGGGCATACTCCAGCAACTGGAGTTTCTGCAGGCAGAAATCATGTTCGATGCCGATGCGGGCCAGCTGCTGCAGCAGTCCGATGCCGTCGGCATACCACTTGGGGGCGTTGAACATGTTGTATGGCTGCAGGCTGAACAGCACCTCGTCGAGCTGCGGGACGCGGGTACCGGCCACCTTGCGGGTGGAGAGCACCACATCCTTGACGCTGACCAGCGAGCCGTCAAACTCGTTCCAGAGCGCATGCATACCCTCGTAGCGGGCGATATTGTCTTCCAGGGCTTGGGCCAGGGCCTTTTCTTCGTCCTTGGCACGCTTCACCTCCAGACGCAGGGCACTCTCCTTGTTCTTGATGGTAGGCAGAGAACGCTCCCGCATCTTGAGCTGTTTTTCCAGCCCCTGCAACGAGGTTTTGTTATATTGAAACGATATTGCCATCAGTTTTTCGGGAAATATTTGTCAACCAACTGCTGTTTGATGTTCAGTTCCTCGACACGGAAATTCTTGGCCATGATCTTCCAAGTCATATCCAACATCTCGGTGGTGTCCAGATTGACATCGACGGCCAGGATTTCCTTGGAATACTCCTTGGCAAAGGCCAGGGCACGCTCGTCGTAGTCACTCAGGTCGAAACCGTTCTCCAGTTTGGTCTTGGCATTTGCGGCATCCGAATACAGACGCACCGCAGCATTCATCACCTGCGGATGGTCCTCGCGGGTCTTCTTGCCGGCCACCAGCTGTTTCAGACGCGACAGCGAACGGAAAGGATCGACGATGACCTTGCCCACGTCACTGTCACGGCGCAGATACAACTGGCCTTCGGTGATATAACCCGTGTTGTCGGGGATGGCATGGGTGATATCGCCACCCGACAAGGTGGTCACGGCGATGATGGTGATGGAACCGCCATCGGGGAACTGCACGGCCTTCTCGTAGATCTTGGCCAGGTCGGAATACAGGGAACCGGGCATGGAGTCTTTCGAAGGAATCTGGTCCATACGGTTCGACACAATCGACAGGGCGTCGGCATAGAGCGTCATGTCGGTGAGCAGCACCAGCACCTTCTCGTGCTTCTCGACAGCGAAGTATTCGGCAGCCGTCAGGGCCATGTCGGGAATCAGCAGACGCTCGACAGGCGGGTTCTCGGTGGTGTTGACAAAGCTGACGATGTGGTCAAGCACACCGGCATTGCTGAATACATTTTTGAAATACAGGTAGTCGTCGTTGGTCAGACCCATGCCGCCCAGGATGATCTTGTCGGTCTGGGCACGCAGGGCCACGTTGGCCATCACCTGGTTGTAAGGCTGGTCGGGATCGGCGAAAAACGGGATCTTCTGGCCGGAAACCAGGGTGTTGTTCAAGTCGATACCGGCGATACCGGTGGCAATCAGCTCAGAGGGCTGCATACGACGTACCGGGTTGACCGAAGGTCCGCCGATCTCCACTTCCCTGCCCTCGGGCACGGGGCCTCCGTCGATGGGTTCGCCGAAAGCATTGAAGAAACGGCCGGACAATTGCTCGCCGACGCGCAGCGTCGGGGCCTTGCCCAGGAACACCACTTCGGCATTGGTCCGCAGACCTTCCGTGCCGCCGAATACCTGCAAGGTGACATCCTCGCCCATGATTTTCACCACCTGGGCCAGCTTGCCATCGACAGTGGCCAGTTCGTCATAACCCACATTGGTGGCTTTCAGCGTACAAGTAGCCTTCGTGATCTGGGTAATTTTGGTATAAATCTTTTGAAATGCTTTTGTTGCCATGGGTGTGTGGGTTTATCGGATTGCACGTTCGCTGATAATCTGTTCCAGTTCCTGTTCGAAGCGCTTGAAGTCATCGCTGTGGAACTCGCTGTAGTTCATCTGGCGCAAGGTGTTGATCATACGCTTGAAGTAGTCCATCACTTCGGTGAAGTTGTCAAACTTGAACTGCAAGCGGGTGATACCCGTCACCAGTTTGAGCATATACTGCTGACGCTCGATGGGACAAACACTGTCCACCTTGTCGAAAGCATCCTGCTGCAGAATGACAAAGTCCACCACTTCCGATTTCCAGAAAGTGAGGTGATAGTCGAGGGGCACACCGTCGTCGCCCAGGATGTTGATCTGCTCCTGCACTTCCTTGCCCCGCTGCATGAGGGTCTTCATTTCGTTGACCATCGGGATCCAGTCGGGCGAAATCAGCTGGGAGATGTATTCTTCGAATTCGGGATACTCGATATACTTGGAATAGGAATCGATCGGATTGACAGCCGGATAGCGCTTGCGGTCGGCACGGGCCTGCTCCAGGGCGTAGAAGCAGCGGGCGGCCTTCTTGGTGCCTTCGGTGACCGGTTCCTTCAGGTTACCGCCGGCCGGCGACACCGTACCGATAAAGGTGATGGAACCCGTCTGTCCGTTGTTCAGATAGACAAATCCGGCACGGCCGTAGAAGGCCGAGATAATGGCCGAGAGGTCCATCGGGAAGGCGTCCTGGCCGGGCAGTTCCTCCAAGCGGTTGGACATCTCACGCAGGGCCTGTGCCCAACGCGAGGTGGAGTCGGCCATCAGCAGCACCCTCAGTCCCATCGAGCGATAATACTCGGCGATGGTCATGGCCGTATAGACCGAAGCCTCACGGGCAGCCACCGGCATGTTGGAGGTGTTGGCCACGATGATGGTGCGTTCCATCAGTTTGCGGCCGGTATGCGGATCTTCCAGTTCGGGAAACTCAGTGAAGATTTCCACCACTTCGTTGGCACGTTCACCGCAGGCAGCCATGATGACGATGTCGGCCTCGGCCTGCTTGGAAATGGCATGCTGCAGCACCGTCTTGCCCGTGCCGAAAGGACCGGGGATGAAGCCCGTACCGCCCTCGACGATCGGGTTGGCGATGTCGATGATGCGGACACCCGTTTCCAACAGACGGAAGGGACGGGGTTTCTCCTTGTATGCCGTAATGGCGCGTTTCACGGGCCAACGCTGCACCATGGTCACATTGACATCCTTGCCCGAAGCATCGGTCAGGACGGCAATGGTGTCGTTGATGCGGTACTGGCCGTCGGGCACGATGCTCTTGACCGTATAACTGCCTTGGAAAACGAAAGGCACCATGATTTTGTGAGGCTGGAAGTTTTCATCCACCTGACCCAGCCAGTCGGCTGCGGCGACCGTGTCGCCCACCTTGGCCAAAGCCTTGAATTGCCACAGCTTCTCTTCGTCCAGCGGCGATGTGTATTGCCCGCGACGCAGAAAAACGCCTTCCATCTTGTCCAGGTCGTTTTCCAGACCGTCCAGGTTGCGTGACAGCAGGCCGGGACCCAGGGCGACTTCGAGCATGTGACCGGAAAATTCGGCCTCGCTGCCCACCTTCAGGCCACGTGTGCTTTCGAATACCTGAACGTAGGCATCAGCGCCGATCACCTTGATCACCTCGGCCATCAAACGGGTCTGCCCTGTCAGGATATAGCAGATCTCGTTCTGGCTGACCGGGCCGTCGACGGTGACAATGACCAGGTTGGAAATGATTCCTTTTACAGTTCCTTTTGTTGACATTATGCTTGTGATTTAAATTATTTGGCTTGTGTTTGAACAGTTGATTTCATCGAGGCGATCAGGGCGCGGAACTTTTCCTCGCCACTGCGGGGATCAAGCTCCATCCAGCGCTCGAGACTCTGCAGTTTGATGAGATAGACCAACAACACCTCGACCGAGAAATAACAGGTCGAACTAAGTTCGTCCAGGAAATCCCACTTGATGCGGTCGGTCTTCTTTTCCCTTTCGAGCAGGTCTTCCTCCTCAGAAAGACGCAACACGGCCTCGGTCTGGGGAAAAAGCTGGCTCAGGCCGAAATCCCGGGCCGTGGAAGTGCGAAGTTGCTGTACAATCTCCGAGTCGCCCACCAGCTGCGACTCGACGTCCCAGCCGTATTTGCGGCACGAGAGGGCCAGCAGCAGGTTGTTGAGTGTCTGGGAAAAAGCGAACCATTCACGCACAAAGGCATTGGAGCAATGGCTCACATATTCATAGAAAAGCGCCGTCAGACGATTCTCCTCCTGCCCTTCCGCAATCAGGCCCTCGGCCCGCTCGCGCAGGAAAGTCAGGAAATAAGGCGGCACCCCGGGCAGCGGTCCGCGCTCCTCGAAATCGATCAGCTGCAACTGCTCCTGGAAATCCTCGGCCGTAAGCTGTCCCAGCGGATGCAGGGCAGCCTCCTTGTCCTTGAGCCATGCAAGCAGGTTGCGGTTCTCGTAGTCCATACGGAAATACGAGAGCAGATGGGCGTCGTGGCGCGAAAGACTCTGCATCAGTTCATCGAGATAGTCCGTATAGCCCAGGCCGAGTTTGGCGTCGTCAGGGCTGATATCCGGCAATCCCGATACCAGATAGTAATATTGACTCATGGCTGGCCGGGAAAATCAGAACAACATTTCCACGAGTTTCGGACGCAGGAATTCCTTGAAATACTCGACAAAGTCCTGCTTGCCCAACTGGATCTTGTAAGAGCCGTCGGCGGGTGCCAGCACGAAATCGGTTTCCAGTCCGTTCACCTGCTTGATTTCGAGTCCTTGCTTCAGGACGTCGGCAGCCTTGGCCTGGAAGAAAGCCGTCAGCGCTTTGGCATCGGCCGTTTCGACTACGAGTTCGCCTTTGGCGGCCCAGTTCTTGACGAAAGTCAGCAACAGATTGGGCATGAAATCCTTCGAAGCAGTAGCTTCACTGACACTGCCGGAGACGACTTTGTCGTTGAGCAGGTTAACCACTTCCGATTTCAGGGCTTCGAGCGACTGACCGGCAAAGAGTTTGAGTTCGGCTTTGGTGTTCTTGTCGAGCTCCTCGGCTTGCTTTTTGGCGGCAGAGAGGATATCGTCAGCCTGTTGGCGGGCTTCTGAAAGGATGGCAGCCTCTTTCTCACGGGCCGAAGCAATGATTTTTTCGGCCTCCTGGTTGCCTTTTTCGACACCCTCACGATACAGTTGGTCGGTCAAGTCTTGAATAGTGTTCATATCAATTATATTTATGTTTGTTCATTGCGGCGGGAGTACAAAAGTACATCATTCCCCACCAAAAAAAAAGGATTTCGGAAAGAATATTTATCCTTCCGAAATCCTCTGATAATCAGTATGATGATATACCAAAACGCCCCACCGGACAGTCTATCCGCGAAGGGGCGCCGGGCGCTCACAGGCTATTCTTCGCCGGGATAAGGCAGATACCAGTCGCCCTCACCCTTGGCCATGAACTCGCTGCGACGCGACGGGAACTTGGCCGACAAAGCCTCACCGATGTAATTGGCTTCAGGACGATGGTGGGTCATACGCTGCAAATCGTGGAAACGGTTGCCCTGGAAGGCGGATTCCAGCCCCATTTCCTCAATCAGTACTTCTTCGACAAATTCGATGGAATCTTGCAAGGTGACCAAATCGGTCCTAAAGAGGATTCTCTGGGTGGCACCCTGTCCACGGGTCACCGTACCGCAGTTGTCATCAAACTTGGCCAGGCTCCACTGGGCCTTCAAAGTCGAATCCACTTCGTTCTGGTTGATATAAAGGCTGTCTGAAATTGTGGAAGATTTCAATCCACGATTCACCACGGCCAAAGCCAGCGTCGGCTTGCCCATGCGGTTGACAGCCTCGGCATAGCGGAGATAGCCCAAAGTGGCACGCTGCAGGATGACATAATCCTGCTCTTCCCTACCGTAGAAATCGATGTAATAAGTGCCCAGTTCTTCTTTGTAGAGGTCGATATAGGGCACCTGGGCCATCTTGGATTCATCCTCGTCGAAGTCCCAAGGGTCGATAAATTCCGCATTGGATGTCAATTTGCGGATCATGCAAGGATAACCTCTCAAATCGCCGGTGGTAGAGACTGATTCCTCTGACGTGAAGGAATCGTATGTTTTGTTGAGATACAAATCGAGAGCCCGCTGGGAAGGTGCCACATAGAATTTGTTCTTGGTGTAGTTCACCAGATTGCAATTCGTAAACTCACCAAAAGCAATCGTGTAGTAATAAGCTATCACTGCTGATGCCTCATTCTCCGAGCCAAGATCGAACAATCTGAGCCACTTTGCAGTGACGACAGCCGTTTCCGTCTGGTAGATGTTTGTACCTCTGGTTCGAGTGTTGCTCTCTGTCAACAGATGCTGTGTACAACGGTTGTTGACGTCCACCTTCTTACTCTCATCGTTGATGTAGGCATAGTACTGGGCTGCCGCCTTGGCATACTCGTTACGCCATAGATAGAGTTCGCCCAACAGGTAGTGGACAGACAGGAAAAGCGAACCGCTGCTGTATTTTGAAATGGATCCGTAGGCGGGATAATTCACGTTTTCTATAGGAAGCAGTTCATCGACCAGCAAATCGATTATTTCATCCTTGGTTTTCATCAAGGAGGCATCCTTGGAAATCCGCTGGGTTTGCTCCACGGTCAAGATCGGCTCCTCGAAATAGAAAGCCTTGCCGTAATTGAGCGCCAACTGCAGGTAAGTCCAGGCCCGGATAGCCTTGGCAACGGCATACTCACGCTTCATGTAGCGTTCGCCGGCCACCATGATGGAAGTATCCATGTGCTGAATCACGTAATTGCAGTGGTTGATCACCACGTAATAGTCGTTCACCTCGACAAAGGGGTTGTCGGCCGAAATATGCAGGGATGAGAGTTCCCGGAAGGGTTCGGTGGCGTTGTGGGTTACATCCATCATATCGGCACGAAGCTCACCCAGCATGACATAGCGGTCGCCCAAAAGCTGCATCTTGGCCAGGATACCAGCCACAGAATACAGGGAGTCGTTAGGGCTGTCCAAGGTGTTGTCCTCGGCATAAAGGAAACCGTTCGAAGACACCGACAGCATCTTTTCGCACGAAACGAGCGAAAAGGCCAGCAAAGGAAGGGCGATGAATAAATATCTCAATGATTTCATATGCTCTATGGTTGAAGTTACAGATTGAGTTTAAAACCGAGAATGAAGGACTTGCACTGGGGATGCAGACCAGCGTCTATGCCCTGGAACAAAGGATTGTTGGAAACGGATGTCTCCGGATCCCGACCCAGGTATTTGGTGTACATCCACAGGTTGTTGGCCGAAGCCCATACCGTCAGGTCGTTCAGGAACGGAATCTTGTAGGGAACATCCCAAGCCAGGCGGACCGTCTTCAGACGGATGTAGGAACCATCCTCTATCCAACGGCTCGAGAAGCGGGCATTGCCCATCGGGTCGCCATAGACAGCCTGAGGCATATCGGTCACCTGTCCGTCGGCACGCCAGCGGTTGATCACGGCCAACGACTGGTTGTTGAGCGTACTCATCGACTCCATGACGCGACGATGGTAGTTATAGACATCATTGCCCAAGGAGTAATTGAATACAGCCGTCAGCGTCAGGTCTTTGAAGGAAAGGCTGCTGGACAGCATGCCGTAAAAATCCGGATTGGGGTCGCCGATGATGGTCTTGTCATATTCATCGATGATACCGTCGGGTGTGCCCGTGGGGCCGCTGATATCTTCGAAAATGGCATTACCGGCCTTGACAGGGGCGGTTGAACCGTTGTCAAACATGTTGTAATAGTAGTCGTGGGTGCCATCGGTCTTGGTATAGGCGGTGGAAGCCTCTGCCTCGGAAGCATAGACCCCCTTGAACTTATAGCCGTAGAACACACCTATCGGCTGATTTTCCATCGTTCTGATCTCCCCATCATAGGCCGTGGTCGAGAAAGCGCCGTCGGTCAGGTGGGTCACTTGGTTCTTGTATTTGGAAAGCGTCGCCGTGGCTTCCCAGCGGAAATCACGGGTATTGACCAGACGGGCATTCAAGGCCACTTCAAAACCGGTATTGGTCAGTTCGCCGTCGTTGGCCCAATAGTTATCGAAACCGGCGATGGGATCCAATGATTTCTGCACCAGCAAGTCGTAGGTATGATGCCGATAAAAGTCTGCCGACAAAGAAATCCGGTTCCTGAACAAAGCCAGATCCAAACCGACATTGTTCTTGACAGTCGTTTCCCATTTCAATCCAGGATTACCCAGATTGCCCAGAATCAAGCCATTGGCCTTCTCAATATAACTGTGCGAAACGAAATAGGGCTTGGACATATAATCCGGGATGTCGTCGTTACCGGTGATACCAGTGCTGACACGCAACTTGAGCAACTCGATCAGCTCGGCATTGGCCATGAAGTCTTCCGAAGAAATCTGCCAGGCACCCGACACCGAGGGGAAGAAGCCCCAATTGACGCCGAACAGTTTCAAGGCGCCCTTTTCGATTTCAGTACCGAAACGCGACGAGGCATCCATCGACACCGCGGCGTTGAGGAAATACTTCTGCATGTAGTCCCAATTGCCGTTGACAAACCAGGAGATGTTCTTGACATGCAAGTCTTCACCTGTCATCTTGCGGCGGATCAGCGAAGTGGTAAGGAAACGCTGTTCATCGTCCGGAGTGTTGTACCCCGATGCACGGGTCCAGCTACGGTCCTTGTTGATAAAACGGTAACCCAGCAAGGCGGCGATGTTGTGGCCGTCCAACTGCTTCTGGTAATTGAGGCGGGCTTCCAAGGTGTAGCGTATCTCACGCATGTTCTGGGCCTTGACCTCGTTCTCGTACACTTCGTAATGGCCGTCGGCCATATTCACAAAGGGAGCGACACCGGCATGAGGCGTGAAAAAGTATTCATACATCTTATCCAACTGGTAACCGGCCAAACCGTTCAAGGTAAAGCTATTGTTCAATTTCCAGTTCGGACGGAGCAGGGCCATGAAGTTGGTCATGTCGGAGCCCATCTCCGACTCCTCCTGAACCGGCAGCGGGTTGTTGATACCCAAGTCGTCGGCCTCTTCATAGAAAGAGGTGAGCGTATTTCTGTCTTCGGAAGATTTCGAATACTGATAAGGATGGAACAAAGGCGACTTGACCTGACTCATATAGTAGGGAGACGTCTTTGAAACCATACCGTCGTTCCGGGTTTCCGCATTGATACTGCTGATGGTGAAGTCCACCGCTGTGGTAATATTCTTGGCAATTTCCAGGTCGGAATTGAAACGGAAAGTCAAATGGGAGAAATCCGAACCGTCCAACGTACCTTTGTTGCCAACGTAACCCACCGACAAGGCATACATACCGACGGCATCGCCACCGGTGGCACGGGCGCTGTAGTTCTGATGGAGACCGTGGTTGCGATAAATGTAGCTCGACCAGTCGGTATTGTTATGATACTTGTTGTAATACAGGAAATTCGGGTCCTCGTTAAAGACAGGCATCTTGCTTACCTCATCGGCCGAATAGGGCGAATCCTTGTACAATTCACTGAACAACTGACGGCTCTGTTCGGCATCGAGCGTAGGAATGGTGCCGGGCTTGAGCGAAGTGCCAGCCACGGCGTTGACCAGAATCTTGGTCACCACATCCTTGCTTCGACCGGTTTCAATCAGGATCACACCGTTGGCGGCCTTCGTTCCGTAGAGCGAGGAAGCATCCTTGATGACGGTGATGGTCTGGATATCCTGCATGTCGAGATTGGCCAGGTAATTGGCAAAGTATCCGTCGTGAACCGACTCATAGTCCGCGTACGACTCCATGATGACGCCATCGACGACGACCAGGGGCTGCGACTCAGAATTGAGCGAATTGATACCGCGGATATACATCAAAGAGCCGATATCGTCCAAACCTGAACGGTTGATGGTACGGATGGTGCCCAAACGGGTTTCCAGAATGCGGTCGATGGTCTGCATAGGGGTATAAAGCGATATATCCTCCACGGTACTGACAGCCGTTCCTTCGGGAATCAGTTCCTTGGTCACCACCTCGACTTGTCCCTTGGAGCCCATCGGGTTGGACAGCTGTGCCACCACCAGATAGATGCGGACAAAATCACGGCCACGGCGTTCAATGTACCGACGGTCATAGCCCGGAGCCGTCACTTCCATCATGGTCGAAGGCTGCTTGGTCTTCAACGTGAACTCTCCGCTCTCGTTGGTATAGACCGCTATGCTCTTCATTCTGACAGTAGCAGCGTTGATGGGCTGTCCGGTGGCCTCGTCCAAGACTATACCGCGGATGGTCACTGAAGAATCCGCCTGAGCCGCCGTCTGGGCCTGAGCCTTCGGCAAAGCCAGGAGTGTCAGCGACACAGCCAAAGCCAGCATTCGTACAATCGTCTTCATATGCTAAAGTATTTATTCGTTTTCTACAGGTTGGAAAATAATCTCGTCAATGTACATATCCGTGATGTACGAACTCAGCTCTTCTGCACCACCTACGGCCGAAGAAACACGAAGATATATATCGTCCGTGCCGTATGGGAACGCAATGGGCTGGGGATTGCCAAGGGCATCCTGTGTCACACACATCGTGTCGATATCGTAGGGATTGGTGGTTCTCGGAGTTCTGTATTCCTTGTCGAAGGGACTGCCGTCCTCAGGATTGGTATAGGAGACCCTGAAAGTCACTTTGGTGGGCAACAACAACGAGGAATCCATATCCCGACGCGAAACGTTGCGTGGCAGGAATACACAGTAAATGTTGTAAGAGGTACTCCGCTGGGTCTTGTCGTGACATTTAAAATCAACCACCGGACGGGCGGCGGGATAATTGCCCACTACCTGGATATAACTGTGACCGGAAATCCTGTCATTCAGCCAGGAGGAATTGGTGCCGTCCGATCTGAGCACATAGATACTGCGTGCATCCTGCTCGACCGTGACCTGATCTTTTTCGTCGTCCTGCATCGTATCGTAGCTCCGCGGAAACTTGCTGTTGGCCTTTTCTGCTTCCTTGGAGAAGGTCGAACGCCAGAAAGAGGTGGGGAAATGGAGCTCATTGGCTATGAACACGACACCGTTGCTGACAACCGTATCGTTCATTCCCTCGAAATAGTAGGCGGGATTTCTCAAAGCCGCTATGCTGTTCTGGCCCTCACGGCGACCGGCGAACTCGATGCGTTCGACCGTCTGCAGATCGGCAGCCGTATAGGCGCCCTTGAAACAGAGACGTCCGGTCACCAGGTCGTAGATGTTCTGCTTTTCCAAAGAATCGGTGACAGCCGGATCTTCCTTGACATACTCATAATCTCCGGTCCGCTTGTTGCGCTCCACCGTATAGGGGCTGTAGTGGTTGTAGGGGCGCAGACTGTCGATGATGGTGGTCCACGCCTCGTTGGTGGGCACAATCATGGTGTAGATCGAGTCTTCGTCCTTGATCTGGCCTACCGGATGCAAACGTTCGTTGCGTTCAATGAAAATGGAGTCATAGAGAGCCTCACCGTTGACGATGGTTAGAACCTCACTGTTTTCTTCGTCGAATTCGCGATAGTCACCTTTGGCGAAGTATGTGGCGATCGAATCGAAGCCCGGGGTGAACTGGATGAATTCCCAAATGTTGCGGCTGTAAGGCACATAACCGTCGATGATGTGAAGGATGCCGTTTTTCAAGGCCATATCCTTGGTTATCAGACGATTTTCACCGAAATAAAAATCACTGCCCTGCTGAGAGAACACGACACGCTTATTGTCCATCATACGGATCTTGACTTCTCCGTTGTCGATATTGGTGGTCGTGAAGGGGAAGCGGGAAATATGGTTCAATACGAAAACCCTCTTGTCGTAATCGGTCGTCAGATTGGCCGTTGCCATGGCGGCGTTGTTCGGCGCCCATACGGTGAAACTCTGGCTGCGCGACAGCAGGTCCTGCTGACCGGTTTCCTTCAGCAGACTAAGGAAGGAAGACACGGAAGGTTCATTCTCCAAAGCCTCCAAAACTGTTTCTTCCAACACACCGTCCACATGGGAAGCATAGTGCTCGTTCCAGTCGGGATTGGAGCAGGCTGCCACACCTGCCAGCACCGACAGACACAATACGGATTGAAATAATCTCTTCATATCGGATGACATTAATTACTTGTGGTTACATTAGAACTAAGCCCGTAGAAAGGATTCTGCTCCAGCAGCTTGTTGTTCTTGACTTCCTCTTCGTTGATCGGCATGTACAAAGCATCCTGGGTGGTCAGCTTGCTGAAGGCCAGGGTACGGTCGGCCGAGCCGTCAAACTTGGTGTACAACGCCTGTTTCAAGTCTTCTGTGCTGTTCATGCGACGGGAATGGCGCACCAGGTCGAACCAGCGCTTGCCTTCGAACATCAGTTCCCGCTGTCTTTCGTCCAGTACCAACTGACGCATTTGCTCTACGGAAGAGTACATGGAAAGACTCAGCGTGTCATTGCGGTTCATATCGGGATTGGCACGCTTGTAGGTGCGGTTCAATTCCACGATGGCTTCTTCCATCCTTGGATCGGAAGAGGAAGTGGACAATTCCACCAGCGCTTCGGCCTTCATCAAATTGATATCGGCCAAGCGGTAGAACACCCAATTCAGATACTCTTGATCGGATGTGCTGTAGGTATAATTGCCATCGCCGGTGGATGTGACACTGTTACAGGTATATTTGGCGACATTGCAGGCACCTCCGTCGGCAGGACGCACAAAGTAGAATTTTCTCATGTCCGTGGTGGTCATCGGGAAAACGCCCGAATTGGACGGATTCAAAATTGCAGTGACAACCGCCATGGGTTTTACACTGCTGCTGCCATACAGACTCGTGACAGACGAATTCTTCAGACCGGCATCGTAACTGTATTGCAATTCGAAGACAGACTCCGGCGAATTGCCGCGGTTGAACACATCTTGAAGCACATAATCGATTTCAGCCAAATACGACTGCGCTGTCACCGGAAGTTTGGCTTCATAATCCTGGAATTCCTGGCATTCCTTGACACAGGCTTCCCAATATTCACGGGCCTTGGCCTCGGGCAGGGAATCCGTACCTATGCCACTGGCCTGCCAAAGATAGATGTCTGCCAGCAATGCGCGGATCGACTGCTGGGTGAAGCGGCCCTTGTTATGGGCCTTGCTGGCACCGAAGGAGGTACGGGCGTACAGCTTGGCTTCCTTTAGATTCATGATCAAGGTGTCCAGAATCAGGTGACCGGGGGTCTTGGCCAGGTTGAAGCCTTCAGAGTCGTCAATGGTGGGGTGCGTGACAAAGGGAACATCCCTGAAAGCACGGACCAGATAGAAATAACTGAAAGCCCGGATGGCCAAAGCCTCGGCACGATAGGCATTCATCTGGGAGAGCGTCAGGTTCTTGTCTTCTTCCATCACGCCCGGTGCATAATGCAACACGGTGTTGGCATAGTTGATGGTGACATAGAAGGGGGCCCAGTTCGTGTAGGAATTGGTCGTCAGGATATTGACATCGACCAGCGACTTGAGGTCTTCGGAAGCGGTCTCGGCGGCGGTCAGATTATCGCTGCGGAGTTCACCCCAAACAACAGAATTGACAATCCAGTCACTCTCCTGCATGGATCTGTAGCAGGCAGCCACCACTTTTTCAATGTCCGCACCCGTTTTCCAGTAATCCTCCAAAAGGGTCTCGCCTTCGGGATAGACCAGCAACCAATCGGTACAGGAACCCATTCCAACGGTCAGCACCAGAGCCGACAGTGCAAAACCAATCTTATGTAATGTCTTTTTCATATTCTTTGATTGTTAGAAGCCCAGTCTCAAACGGAACAAAATATCTTTCGAACGCGGTGTCTTGCTCGAGTCGGTAGCCACCGACGTACTGGCGGCACCCACCTCGGGATCCACACCCGTATATTTGGTGAACACGGCAACGTTCTGGATAGACAGATACAGGCTCATGGAATTGAGCTTCAGCGGAGTGAGCATTTCACGAGGTACCGTGTAGTTGAATGTCATATACTTGAAGCGCAGGAAGGAAGCATCCTCCACATAACGGTCGCTACCCAGGGAGTTGTAGCCGTAGTTGTAAAGGGCACGAGGCATCTCCGTCTGGTCGCCTTCCTTACGCCAACGCCAGTTGACAGCGATACTCTGGTTGTCGTTGCCGCGCATGCTTTCGGCATTCAGACGGGCCATATTGACCACCTTGTTGCCGTAACGATAGTTGAAGAAAGCGTTGAACGAAAGACGTTTCCAACGGAAGTTCAAGCCAAAGCCACCGGTGACGACAGGCAGGGAGTTGCCCAGATAGACAATATCCAGTTCATCGATACTGCCGTCGTGGTTGATGTCGCGATAGATGGCGTCGCCGGCCTTGAACTGATAGGCGGCCGAGTTGCCATAGGCGAAATACATCGGCTTGGTATTGCCCTCGGCATCGAACACCGGCTCACCATTTTCGTTGCGTACAATGGGGCAGGTGTGTTCGGGATGGGCCGGGTCGTACTCGTTGTATTCATAGACGCCTTCATAGACGAAACCATAGATCGAGCCGACCGGGTTGCCTTCCTGGATACGGGTCAGATAGGAAGCATTGTTGTAAGTGTAATCCTTGTTGTAACGGGCCAGAATCTCGTCGGACAACTCAACAATGGTGTTCTTGTTGTTGGAGAAGTTGAAACTCAGGTCCATACGGACGTTGCCGATCTGGAGCAGGTCTCTGACACGTCCGTGCAACTCCCAACCCTGGTTGTCGATGGTACCGTCGTTCAGGCTGCTGATGTCACCGTAGCCGGAGTATGTGGAAATACCCACATTGTTGAACAAGGCATCGGTCGTGTGCTTGTAATAGGCATCGAAACCGAGATCGTACTTGCCGTCCAGCAGCTGCAGGTCGAGACCGCCGTTCAGCTGGGTGGTCTTTTCCCAACGCAGGTTGGCCAGCACCATGTTCAACGGGCGGACCGCCGTCATATCGATGTATTTTTCGGGATACTCGCCATAACGGCTCAACCAAAGGAAATTGCCGCCCGGCTCGTTACCGTTGTAACCGAAGCTCCAACGGAAACCTGCTTCTGAAATGATATCTCTCAGGGAGCCGAAGAAAGGCTCGTCACTGATGATCCACTTACCGGAGATGGCCGGGAACAAACCCGTCTTGAAGTTCTTACCAAACTTGGAGCTGCTCTGGACGGCCACCGTACCTGAGGCGATATAACGGCCCTTGTAGGCGTAGTGGAAGTTCCAGCTCCATCGCAGCGAACGCGGATTCTCCTTCGAAGAGTTACTCATAGACACGGCGTTCGCATCCGACGACGGAGACTGTATCAGCAGCGACGGCAGACCGGCCACGGCCGTACCCATGGAGTTGGTCGTACCGGACGAGATATTGAACTTGGCACTCAAGCGTACCGAGTGGTCGATATTGGGCAAGGCAGGTACAAACGACAGATCGGCATCACCCGATATACTGGTACTCTCACTGTCGGAACCTTCGGCGCGGTTCACCTTCTTTTCATCACTCCAGATGGCATTGGCGGCATCCTTGGGGAAGAACGTGCGGGTTTGTGAAGCATTGATGTCGAAGGAGGCCGACAGTTTCAGCCTCAAAGAGCTGGCCGTCACCTGGGGATCGAGGATTTCATACTGCAGGTGGAAAGCCGGGGAAGTACGGTAGTTGCGCTGGTTGTTGCGGGCCAGCATGGCCACGGCCACCGGGTTGCTCAAGTTCTTCTGGGCATCGGCCAGTTTGGAGTCGGTTCGGATATGATAGAAGACATCCGTGTCGTTGCCGTCCAGATCCTGAGCATAGACACTCAGGTTGGGCATCTTCTGGTAACCGACACCCAGTGGGTTCTCGTAGTTCTTGTCGTTATCGGCATAGGTATAGGCGAAGTCGGCCGAGAACTTGATGCGTTTCGACACATCGTAGTCGATCGAGGAACGCATACTCAGACGATTCAGCAACTGGCCGATGACCGTACCGGTTTCGGTGTAGTAGCCAGCCGATACACGGAAGGTGACACTTTCACCACCACCGGAGACTGTCAGCTGGTTGTCGTGCACACGGGCGATGCGGCTCACTTCTTCACGCCAATCGGTGTTGTTGTTGTAGTTCTCGTATTCCGTGAAGTTGGTATCGTAGTTGAATTCCGGGATGTCGGATGCCGAAGGATTCAAATCAGGGTTGTAATACGACTGCTTCATGAGCATGGTGTAGTCGTCACCGTTCAACATGTTCATGCCTTTAGGCTGACGCTTGCGCGTATAAGAATAGGAGTAGTTGACACGGGTCGGACCCTTCTTACCACGCTTGGTGGTGATCAACAGCACACCGTTGGCGCCTCGCGTACCCCACATGGCCGTGGCGGCGGCATCTTTCAATACCGTGATGGTGGCGATATCGTCCGGAGCCACACTGATCAACTGGGCGTATTGCTCTTCGTTGGCCGTGGCAAAGTCAAAGTCGGCATCAATCTGCGTATTGAAAATCACATCGTTGACCACAATCAGCGGTTCGTTGGTCGCATTCAGCGAAGTGGTACCGCGGATACGCATCGACATACCGGCACCGGGCTCACCCGAGACATTGACAATGTCCAAACCGGCGATCTGGCCTTGCAAGGCATCGTCGATGGAGGCCACCGAGATACCTTCGAATTCCTCGGCATCGATCTTCTGCATGGACATGGACACCTCTCGCTGGGGAATGTTGAACACACCGGTGTTGGTCATGGCCTTGGCCGTGATGACGACGTCGTCTATCAATGTGCTCTTTTCCGCCATGGAAGCATTGATCACTTTCTGCTCACCGATGGGAATCTCCAGGTCCTCAAAGCCCATATATCTGAACTTTAGCTTATTGGCTCGATTATTCACCTGAAGGACGTATTCGCCGTCGTAGTTGGTCACCGTTACGGCATAGATACGGTTGCTCGCATCGATTTCAGTCACAGTGACGGAAATCAGCGGCTCGCCGTCCTCTTTGGCTGTCACCTTGCCTCGCACAATGTTGGCGGTATTGGTCTGAGCCGACACTGTCAGAGTGAACAGGCATGAGAGCAACATCATCATGCCGTATTTTGCTATACTCTTCCTCATAACTATTTAACTATCGAACCGGTATTGGTGTTTACACATATAACTCTGCTGGCTGCCTGCAAGTGCTCGTCCGTGGCATTGGTCGGAGTGGTCGTACCGTTTTCGTAATACTTGCTGACGGCATAAGCCTGCACATAGAGCAAGGAGTCGCTCTCCGCCCTACCCGTGTTGAAATTGAAATCCTTGGTACCATCCTTGTAGTAGAACAACTTACGACCGTACATGGGATCCACGTCACCAGGGCTGAGCGCAGTCGTGGAGGGGATGGTGATCACATTGGCGGGATTGCTGCCCCAATAATATTTGATACCTTTTTCAATGATGACTTGGTTGCCGTTGGCGGCCGTGCCGTTATAGACCACGCCGTCGCCGTTGTCGTCAACCGCCGTGGTGGCCAGGACAATCAGGTAGTTCTTGTTGGTGGCCGTGTAGTTGAACGTCAGGCTCGGAGCCTTGATCACCGTCAGGAAGGTGTCGAGCTCGTGGACGGTGGTACGGGCCGAATAGTCCGACAAGGATGCCGAGACATTGGAGATATTCGCACCGCTGAAATACAGGTCGCGGGCCATCAGGTTGTACAGGTTGTGACTCTTTTCCACCTTGATCGAACCACGCTTGTTGATGCTGTAAGGCACTTCCTGTCCGGTGTTGAAGGAAGTGGCCGGGACCAGGATCAGATTCTCGCCGTCCTGGGTGACATTCAGCGTGTAGAACTTACCAGTGGCGGAATTGATAAGCGAAGTTTCGTAAGTGGTGTCCGCAACCTGATAACCCTTGATGAAGACCGAATTGTCCTGGAAGTGGTATCTCAGGAAGTCCACCATCTTAGCCGTCATCTGACGCTTCTTGGCCTGGTCTGAAGTGGCATTGATCTGCGTCCAGGTGGGCAGACCGGCCGCATAGGCCTTGGCCATGGCGGCATTGTTGGGCACATAAAGCGTGTAGTGATATGCGATATAGAACTTGACGTTCTGGTCGATCATCGAGGTGTTCTTGATCGAGCTGACAAAAATCAGCTTGTTGGGATCCGAAATATCGGAGCAGGCATTCAGGAAGTCGGTGAATTCGGTATGGGCCCGCAAGGTCTTGTAAACCGAATTGAAGGGCTGCTGCAGCACCTTGTCCACCATGTAGGTCTTACCGTTGCGGAAGTTCAGGAACTTGGTCAGGTTGGGCGAATAGGCCGGATCGTTCCAGGCGCCGGAGCTGCCGCCCCAGGTCTGGTTTTGTTCCATGTTGCCGCCACCCCAGATCTTCACGTTGTTGTCGTCGGTCATCTGGACACGGACATAACCCATTCCCTTGGTCTGGTAGTATTCCTGTTCAGGCTTCAACTCACCTATTATAATATGGTAGTCGAGCATCTCGTTCATCAAGGCGGTGATGGTGGAACCCGACATCCGGGAATCCTCCGAGCCGACACGCACGCGGGCGCCAGGATCGGACTCATCGATCTGGTAACGGATTGCCTCTACGGCATTGTTGTCCTCGTTATAAACGAAATCCAGCACTTCGTGATAAGGCCGGCCCATGGACGAAGGATAGATGTAGTTGCTGATTCCCTCGTCGCTCGGGACAATGAATGTATAGGGGGGCACATAGCCGTTGGTATAGACCGTCTCCATCGACTTCAGGTAGATGTCGAAGTTCAGGTCGGCCAAGCCTTTGTTGAAGACGCGGGTGTTCAAACCGACCAGCACCGGTGCCATGACCGAGGCATATTCAACGGGCGGATACACTTTGTTGGTGACATAGACGGCACCGTTGGTCGTCACACGGGCTTCCTGGACATGCTCCTTGCGGACGCCGATTTCGTCCCACTGCTCGTTCTTCAGTCCGATGAACTTGCTGGGCAGCGAAGTCAGGAAGGAATATTTCATGTGTGCATTGATGAACTTGCAGGCGATGTCGTTGGGCACACTGTCCCAAACATGATAACGGTCGTAGAGGTAGGAACCTTCGCCCGTGGGCGAGAAGTACTCCTGCATGGCCTGGTCGTTCGGCACGAAGATGGCTGCCATGTCGTTGCGGCCGTTGCCGTTCCGCTCGTATCCGTTCCAGCCCGGATCCAGGATCAGGCGCTCCGATTCAGGGACAGAGGCACCGGCAGGAGTCAGCGTATTGCCGCCGCCCTGCGACAGGGAAGCGAAATAGCGGCGGACATAGATGGTGTCTTCCAGGGGGAAATCGGGATGCAACTGACGATAGGTGTTCGAACGGTTGACATCAGGATACGGGGCGCTGAAACGATCCATCAGCGAATTGAAGACTGTCAGGTTGCTGTTCTTGCGGATGAAGGTGGCCATGTTCTCACGCGGCAGCAACAGGCCGTCCAGGACGTGGATATAACCGTTCTTGCAAGTGATGTCCCTCTCTATGATCTTGTGGTTGAGCACAAAGCCGTCGCCTTTCTGATGCTGCAAACCGTTGAACAACACGGCAAAGTCGTCGTCCGTAATGTTGTGGACATCGACCAGTTCCTGCAGGATATGGATCAGACGGGGCGAGGTGTTGTCGTTGAGGACATAGATGCCTTTCGCACGGTAGGGGGCGAAGTAAGGATTCTTGGCTGGCAGGCTCTCCTTCTCGAAATCGAGCATGTCGAGCGGGTCGAGCGAAGTTTCCCGGCGCATGACCATACCCTTGACGTAGCCGGCCTCATAGGAAAGCATTTCCACCAGGTTGGCGTCGTTCACCATGGAGTATTCCATGATGCGGTTCAGCATCGAGCGGGTGAAATCCTCGAAACAGGTGACACCCTCGTCGTTGTTGCGGAAATACTCTTCGAATGATTTGTCCTTGCACACGAACATGGTCTTGCTACCGGTCCTGTTGAGGACGTCCTTGTAGTTGCAGGAGTCGATGATGCGGACGAAGTAGGTGTAATCCGGATTACCGACCGAGTCACGGTGCGATTTCAGATAATCATAGATGCTTGCACCCAGCCAGTCCGGCTCCCGGTCGTCGTAATGATACGGATCCTTACAAGAGGATACACAGACAAGTGCCACAGCCACAAGCACCGACAAAAGGCTTTGTGATCGTTTCAACATATCCATAGAGTTATAGTCTTTGATTTTCTCTCCAAAACAATTACTTTTGCGGCAGTCCAGCCAAAAGCGAGAGACCTTCGCATTCGGACGCAAATATAGGCACAATTCTCTTTACGACCTAATTCGTTTCAGATAAATAATTATTAAAAAAAAGCAGGGCTGCTCAAAAAAAACTATAAGCGTACCCAGATGATTGATTCGCAGACCATAAGCAAGATTATGAGTGCCGCCCGCATCGAGGAGGTGATCGGCGATTTCGTCTCCCTGCGCAAGAGAGGGGCCAACTACGTGGGCCTCTGCCCTTTCCACGACGAAAAAACGCCCTCCTTCAGCGTATCACCCTCCAAAGGCATCTGCAAGTGCTTCAGTTGCGGCAAAGGAGGCAACGTGGTCCATTTCATCATGGAACATGAGCAGCTTTCCTACTACGAGGCGCTCAAATGGCTGGCGAAGAAGTATCACATCGAAGTCGTCGAAAAAGAGCTCAGTCCCGAGGAACAGCAACGGCGCAACGACCGTGAAAGCATGTTCATCATCAATGAATTCGCCCGCGACTTCTTTGTCGATACCCTGCACAATACCCCCGAAGGGCGCAGTGTCGGTCTGAGATATTTCCAGCAGGAACGCGGACTGCGCGACGACATCATCCGGCAGTTCCAATTGGGATTCAGTCCGGAAAAACGCGACGAGTTGAGTCTCAATGCCCTGCGCAAAGGCTACAGTAAAGACCTGCTTGTCAAGACCGGTCTCTCAGTCCTGGGCGAAGGCGGCAGCCTTTACGACCGCTACCGCGAGCGCGTCATCTTCCCGGTCCATACCGTCTCGGGCAAGGTGGTGGCCTTCGGCGGACGCATCCTGAAAAAATCTGACAAGCTGGCCAAATACGTCAACTCTCCCGAATCGGAAATATACAGCAAAAGTGCCGAGCTTTACGGCCTGTATTTCGCCAAGCAGGCCATTGTCAAGATGGACCGCTGCTTCCTGGTCGAAGGCTACCTGGATGTCATCTCCATGCATCAGGCCGGCATCTGCAACGTGGTCGCCTCCTCGGGCACTTCGCTCACCCACGGCCAAATCCGGCTCATCCACCGCTTCACGGAAAACGTCACCGTGCTCTACGACGGCGATGCCGCCGGTATCAAGGCTTCTCTCAGAGGCATCAACCTGCTGCTCGAGGAAGGGCTCAACATCAAAGTAGTGCTGCTGCCCGAGGGCGAAGACCCCGATTCCTACGCCCAAAGCCACAGTTCGTCGGAGTTCATGGACTACATCAAGCAAAACGAGACCGACTTTATCCGCTTCAAGACTGCCATCCTGCTCAAGGACTGCGGCAACGATCCCTTGAGCCGTGCCTCCCTCATCCAGGACCTGGTCGAGAGCATTGCTCTGATTCCCAATGAAATCATTCGATCTGAATACATCAAGGAATGCAGCCGATCGCTCGACACCCGCGAGGACATGCTGCTCAAGGAGGTCAACAAACGACGCTGGAAGCAGGCTGAGCGCAACCGGCAGCAGCGCGACTTGCAGCAACGCTACCAGGACTACCGCCTGCAGCAGACTGGCCAGGCGGCTCCGGCCGGCCAGGCCGCACAGCCCGACATGGCTCCGCCTTCTGAAGAGGTTCCCTTCCCCACCGAGGCACCGCAACTGGCCCGACCGGGCAACGGGACAGCCGACACCCCTCCCCAGTTGCCACCCAAGCAGGCTGCCAACAGCATGCACGACTACGAAAAAAACCTGCTCAGGATGATTGTCCGCTATGGTGAGCGCAGTCTCTTCACAGAAGAAGACGGCCACACGGTTTCCGTGTTGGAATATATCATGGAAGAGCTTCAGATAGACCAGGTTACATTTTCCGATCCCTGCTACCGCAAGATGTACGAAGAGGCATGCCAGCATATCTCAGACCCCAACTTCGTAGCAGAGCGCTACTTCCTGCAGCACCAGGACAGCCAGGTCAGTCTGACGGCTGCCGAGCTGGTCACCGACCGCTACGAACTGAGCAAGATTTACCTGCCCGAAGACAACGATTCGATGAGCTTCCGCAAGAAAGTGAAAAGAGAGGAGGACATGCTCGGCGAGCTCATCCCCCACCTCATCGAAGACTGGAAATACAAAATACTGAAAGACAAAATCAAAGAGGCCATGCAACAGATCAAACAGGCCCAGCGGAGCGGCGACAACCAGGCGGTCATGAAGTGGATGACCACCTACCGCGATCTGCGCGAGACCGAAAAAGTGTTTGCCAAAGCCTTGGGAGAAAGAATTATCAGTTTATAAGAATTCATGTACTATCTTGAAACCCGCAACGTGGTCAAGCAATACAGCGGCCACAAAGCCCTGGACGATGTCAGCATCCAGGTCAACGAAGGCAAGATCTACGGGCTGCTCGGCCCCAACGGCGCCGGCAAAAGCACCCTGATCCGCATCATCAACCACATCACCGCGCCCGACAGCGGCCAGGTCGTTTTCAACGGCCGTCAGATGACCGAGGCCGACATGGCCAAGATCGGCTACCTGCCCGAGGAACGCGGTCTGTATAAGAAAATGAAGGTGGCCGAACAGGCCCTCTACCTGGCCCAGCTCAAAGGCATGACCCGCAACGACGCCCGCCAGAGCCTCAGACACTGGTTCGAGAAATTCGACATCAAGGACTGGGCCGACAAGAAACTCGGCGAGCTGTCCAAGGGCATGCAGCAGAAAGTGCAGTTCATCATCACGGTGATGCACCGTCCCGAGTTCCTCATCTTCGACGAGCCATTCAGTGGTTTCGACCCGGTCAACGCCCAGCTCATCCGCAACGAGATACTGGAACTGAAAGCCCAGGGAGCCACCATCATGTTTTCCACCCACAACATGGCCTCGGTCGAGGAAATCTGCGACGAGATCGGCCTGATCAACCGCTCGCATCTGGTACTCCAGGGCGATGTCGACGACATTCGCGAAAGCCACCGGCAGGGCCGGTACCTGGTCAAGGTGCGCCGTCCCGCCGACGAACCGACCGGTCGTAAGATGCTCGACTCCAGCCTCTATCAGTGGGACAACCTGACCGAAAGCAGCCATTACTGGACATGGCAGTTGCGCAAAGCCGGACAGGCCTCGATGCCCGACGTTTTCAAGGAGATTGCCGACCGTTTCGACGTTATTTCCTTCGAGGAGCTCATCCCCGACATGAACGAGATTTTCATCAAGACCGTACAAAATATTGAACAACACTAAAGCATCACGAAGATGAACAAACTGTCTATCATCATACAACGGGAATACTTGTCGAGGGTCCGCAAGAAATCCTTCATCATCATGACCTTCCTCACCCCTCTGCTCATGGTGGCCCTCATCATGGTGCCCCTGCTGCTTTCCACCGTCAAGAGCAGCAAGACCCAGCTCATCGCCGTCAACGACGAAAGCGGGCTGTACGCCGGCCGGCTGCAGGACAGCAAAAGCTGGCAGTTTGTCGCAGTCAGCGAGGACATCTCCTCCCTGGCTCCCGACAATCGCAACGATTTCTATGCCTGGCTGTCCATCCGCGGCCTGCTGACCGACAGCACCGGCCAGGTCAAGATCTATGCCACCCGGCAGATTCCCATGGACCTCAGCAGCGACATCCGCAACCAGCTCGAAAAGATGGCGTCGGACGACAAGATAGCCTCCTACGACATCCCTGAACTGGCACAGATCCTCAAAGAAGTGCACCCTGCCGTCCGCACGGAAAACATCCTCTGGTCCGACAAGGCCGAAGGACAGGAGATCAAGACCTCTTCCAAGATTTCGATGGTCATCGGCATGGTGGCCACCATGCTCATCTACATATTCATCTTCGCCTACGGCAGCATGGTTATGAACGGCGTGGTGGAGGAAAAATCCAACCGCATCGTCGAGATCATCGTTTCCTCGGTCAAGCCCTTCCAGCTGATGATGGGCAAGATTATCGGCATCGCCTTGGTCGGCCTGACCCAGTTCATCATGTGGATCCTCCTGATCATGCTGCTCAGCACCATCGGCCTGGCTTCCATGGGATTGCCTGTCGATACGCTCATGTCGGCCAATATGCCGCAGGAAGCCGCATCAATGAATGTCAACCTCAGTGCCGAGGCGCTCAACGGCATCGAGATTTTCCAATCGTTCAACTGGACGAGCATCATCATCTGGTTCATCCTTTTCTTCCTGGGCGGCTACCTGCTCTACGCTTCGCTTTTTGCCGCCATCGGAGGTGCCGTCGACAACAACGAGGATTCGCAGCAGTTTACCCTGGCCATCACCATCCCGGTGCTGCTGGCCTTGTATATCGGCATCTACGGCGCCATGAACCCCGACGGGCCGCTGGTGTTCTGGTGTTCGTTCATTCCCTTCTTCTCGCCCGTGGTGATGATGGTACGACTGCCCATGGGCGTGCCTTTCTGGCAGATAGCCCTCTCGTTCGGGCTGTTGGTCGTCACTTTCCTGCTCTGCGTCAAGCTGGCGGCCAAGATCTACCGCACCGGCATTTTGATGTACGGCAAGAAAGTCACCTACAAAGATTTGTGGAAATGGATACGATATAAGTCATAATAGTATTATCTTTGGCGAACCAAGATTTTATCAATGACAAGCAACAAGACACTCATCAAACACATCACCGATGCCATCCAGGAGCGCAAAGGCCAGCAGATCACCCTGGTCGATCTAACCGGTCTAGACAACTCCGTGTGTGATTATTTCGTCATTTGCGAAGGCACCTCCAACACCCAGATCCTGGCCATCACCGACCATATCGAAGACTACGTGCGCGAGCACTGCAAGGCCAAGCCCTACTCCTGCGAAGGCCAGCGCAACGCCCTGTGGATCGCCATGGACTACGGAGACATCATGGTACACATATTCAACCATGAAGCCCGCCAGTTCTACGACCTGGAGCACCTGTGGTCGGATGCCGCCCTGACCGAGATACCCTCCCTCAGTTAATTTCCCGTCAAACCCGTATCATGGAAGAAAACAGCCACAACCGTCCCGCGCCCGAGTTCCGACCCCGTCAGGGCCGGGGCAGACAGCCCAAGTTCAATATCTACTGGATCTATGCCATCATCCTGGCCGGTCTGGTAGCCGCCAATATGTTCCCCGGCAAAAACGGGGGCAGCCGGGAGATTTCCTGGACCAAGATGGAAGAATACATTTCTGCCGGCTATATCCAACAGGCCACCTGTATCTCCAACAAGAACGAAGTGGAGCTCAATGTCCGCAAGGAAGCCCTCAAGGAGGTCTTCGGGGAGGATGTCAAAATGAACAATCCCCCCATTCTGACGGTCAAGATCCCTTCGGCCGACGAATTCAACAGCTATGTGGGCCAGGTCAGGAAAGACAATCCGGCGCTTGAGATGGAAGTCACCTACAAGGAAGGCTCCAATCTGCTCGTCAGCCTGCTGGTCAACCTGGGGCCGTTCATCCTGCTCATCCTGCTCTGGATCTTCCTCATGAGGCGCATGTCGGGCGGTCCTGCCGGCGGCGGGGGCGGCGGCAACATCTTCTCTGTGGGCAAGTCGCAGGCCCGCCTCTTCGACAAAGGCAGTGCCAACCGTGTCACGTTCAAGGACGTAGCCGGGCTGGCCGAGGCCAAGCAGGAAGTTGAGGAAATCGTCTCATTCCTGAAAAACCCGGCCAAATACACCGAATTGGGTGGCAAGATCCCCAAAGGAGCCCTGCTGGTCGGTCCTCCGGGCACCGGGAAGACCCTGCTGGCCAAAGCCGTGGCCGGTGAAGCCGATGTGCCTTTCTTCTCGATGTCGGGTTCCGACTTCGTCGAGATGTTTGTCGGGGTGGGCGCCTCGCGTGTGCGAGACCTCTTCCGCCAGGCCAAGGAAAAAGCCCCCTGCATCATCTTCATCGACGAAATCGACGCCGTAGGGCGTGCCCGCGGCAAGAATCCCAACATGGGAGCCAACGACGAGCGGGAAAACACGCTCAACCAGCTGCTCACCGAAATGGACGGCTTCGGCACCAACAGCGGTGTCATCATCCTGGCCGCCACCAACCGCGCCGACATCCTGGACAAAGCCCTGCTCCGTGCCGGCCGCTTCGACCGCCAGATCACGGTCGATCTGCCCGACCTGAACGAGCGCAAGGAAATCTTCGACGTCCACCTGGCACCGCTCAAACTCGACGACAGCATCAACTCCGAGTTCATGGCCAAGCAGACGCCCGGTTTCTCGGGGGCCGACATCGCCAATGTCTGCAACGAAGCCGCCCTGATTGCTGCCCGGAAAAACAAGAAAGCCGTCCAGAAACAAGATTTCCTGGATGCCGTCGACCGTATCGTCGGCGGACTGGAAAAGAAAAACAAGATCATGACCGCCGACGAGCGTCATGCCATCGCCGTCCACGAAGCCGGCCATGCCACCCTGGGCTGGCTGCTGGAATATGCCCACCCGCTTATCAAGGTCACCATCGTGCCCCGCGGCAAGGCACTGGGGGCTGCCTGGTACCTGCCCGAAGAGCGCCAGCTCACCACCCTCGAGCAGATGCTCGACGAAATCTGCTCCACCCTGGGCGGCCGGGCGGCCGAAGAACTCTTCCTGGGCCGCATCTCGACAGGTGCGCTGAACGACCTGGAACGCGTCTCCAAGCAGGCCTACGCCATCATTGCCTACTACGGCATGGGCGAGAGCTTCCGCAATGTCTCCTACTACGATTCGACCGGTGCCAGCGAATATTCCTTCCAGAAGCCCTTCAGCGAGAAGACCGCCGAACAGATCGACAAGGAGGTCAACGACTTGATCGACGCCCAATACGAGCGGGCCAAGAAAATCCTGCTCGAGCATGCCGAAGGGCATCGTCAGCTGGCCGAGCGGCTGGTCGAACGCGAAGTGATCTTCGCCGACGACCTGGAAGACATTTTCGGCAAACGCCAGTGGATGTCCCGCACTGAGGAACTCTTTCAGGAGAACCGGAAACTGCAGGAGGAAAACGGGTCCCCTGCTCCACTCCAGGAGGGTGATTCCAGCATTGAGGCCCAGCCTGCCCCGGAAGCCGATCCCTCGGAAAAATCGGCAGCGGCCGCGAAGAATCAAGAAGAATCTACTGAAAACCAAGAATAAAAACCATGTGGTTGCGAGCGCTGACCGGTAGTCTGTATGTAGGCTTGATTGTGGCGTGCCTCCTGTTGGGCCCCTACAGTTTCGGCCTTTGTTTTGTCTTGCTGACGGCGCTCTGCCTGCATGAATTCTGCAGTCTTTGCCGCCACCATGGTTCACTGCCCGTCAACGAGCCCCTGAGCCTGTTGGGCGGGTTGTGGCTGTTCGTGGCCGGCTGGCTGTATTTCTCCGGCACCGCCGGTGCTGCCATTTTCGCTCCCTGGCTGCTTTTCCTGTTGCTGGCCGCCACCCTGGAAATCTTCAACAAGGAGCTGAAAGACCTCCGCACGCTGGCCTACACCCTGCTGTGTCAGCTTTACATAGCCTTGCCCCTGACGATGCTTTCCCGCCTGGCCTTCTTTCCCGAAGGCTACAGCTGGCACCTGTTGCTGGGCTTTTTCATCTTCCTTTGGACCAGCGACACCTTCGCCTACCTCTGCGGCAAGCTCCTGGGCCGTCACAAACTGATTGAAAGGGTTTCCCCCAAGAAGACCTGGGAAGGGCTGGTCGGCGGACTGCTTTTCGCCGTGGTGGCCGGCGCCATCATGGCCGAGGTTTTTCCCGAAGTGCTTTCCTTGTGGGCCTGGATGGGCTTTGCCCTGGTCACGGCCGTAGCCGGCGTACTGGGCGACTTGTTCGAGTCGCTCTTCAAGCGCACGCTCGGCGTCAAGGACTCGGGCCATATCCTGCCCGGCCACGGCGGCATGCTCGACCGGCTGGACAGCTGCCTGTTTGCCGCCCCCGCCTGTGTGCTCTACCTGTTGCTGCTTTTCTGAGCGGCATATATTTTGGCAGCCGGCATTAAACCTTCGGTTTTGCCAGTTATCTGAATAAATGACACCGGTATTTCCGGTACTGTGAAATGGACATCAACGTCGAAAAAGAGCTCTCCGAACAGCTACGCCAGCCTGAAACCCGGCGCGCTGCCTTCAACCGGCTGGTCAAGGAAATGAGCCAGCCGCTCTACTGGCAGATCCGTAAGATGGTGCTTTCCCACGACAGCGCCAACGACGTGCTGCAAAACACCTTTATCAAGGTATGGGAGCATCTCGACCAGTTCAAGGGCGAGGCCCGGCTCTCGACCTGGATGTACCGGATCGCCATCAACGAGACCTACGCCTTCCTCAACAAGGAACGTACCGAGTCGCTGGCCGACTTCACCGACCTGGAAGATGTCATGGTGCAGCGCCTCTACAGCGATCCCTGGTTCTCGGGCGACGACACGGCG
The DNA here is from genome assembly GCA_017446025.1 of Bacteroidales bacterium. Taxonomy (GTDB): domain Bacteria; phylum Bacteroidota; class Bacteroidia; order Bacteroidales; family UBA1402; genus UBA1757. Next base: position 47,822 of record JAFSRR010000054.1, read on the forward strand.
CGCAAATTGCAGGAAGCCGTCCTGAGCCTGCCCGAAAAGCAGCGCCTGGTGTTCAATATGAAATACTACGACGACATGAAATACGAGGAAATGTCCGAGATACTCGGCACCTCGGTCGGAGCGCTGAAAGCCTCCTACCATCATGCTGTCAAGAAAATAGAGGCCTATGTTACGGCCGACGTTTTTTGATTATTGTGTTAATTATTTAAACCTTTCGACCGACGACACATCTAAGCAGTGTAAGAAGCGAACAAAAAAAAGGATACGATGAAAGAAAATTTGAAATCTGAGGACTACATGGAGATGTTCAAGGTGCCCGACCACTATTTTGAAGATTTCCAGCAGCAGATGGAAAAGCGCATTGATGACATGCAGGCAGCTTCTGTCATGGAAAACGTGAGAGGCGCTCAGATACCTTTCTTCCAGAAAGTGAGGCCCTATCTCTATATGGCAGCCATGTTTGTCGTCATCTTCCTGGTCATCCAGGGAATATTCCGGCGGCAGACATCCAACACTCCTTCCGTAGCGCAGACCGAAGCCAGCGACCTCTACGAAGAGATCAACGACGCGCAGATCACGGCCGAGGACATCCTGATGAGTTCCCTGGACGGCTACGGATTGATGTACTACCTCTACGAAGACAGTTACAACGACGCAGAGTAAACTTTCAGACACTATGAAACGTTGGATCTACATCATGGCATTCGGCCTGTTCAGTCTGGCCGTTTTTGCACAGGCTCCGCAGCAGGCGCCCCAGGGCGGCCGTGGCAACCGCGCCCGGCAGCAAGCCGGCGCAGCCCAGCAGCCCGCCTTCCAGGTGGCTCCGGAGCGCCAGAAACAGTTTGAAGAAATGCAGCTCAAGCGCATTGCCTTCTTCACCAAGGAAATCGGACTCACGCCCGAAGAAGCCCAGTCGTTCTGGCCGGTCTATAACGAAATCACCCTCAAGCGCTGGAGAATCAACCACGAACTGCGCAGACTGCTGCGTCCCGTCCGTGAAAACAGCAACCGCACCATCGATTACGAAAAGATCAACAAGCGGATACTCCAGCTGCGGGAGGAAAATGCCGACCTCGACCGCCAGTGCTATGAAAAAATGAGTGCCATCCTCGGACAGGAAAAGCTCTTCAAGTATTATCTGGCCGAAGACGTATTCACCCGCGACATTCTCAACAATTTCGAACGTCCGGCCAACCCGCAACCGGCCAATTCGCAACCGGTCAAGCCGGCCCCGCAGAACCAGTAAGCGAGGCCGTTTACCGAACAATAATTAAAAGATGCGACAAAACCTGCCGCATCTTTTTTATCTCTGCAAGAAGCCTTATCTTTGTGCTTCTACGCGTAGTGCCTATCATCTATGAGACAGACCAATTACCAACTTTTCGATTTCCTGGATTTCGATCCGGCCCTCAACCAGGGCGAACGTCTGTGGCGCGCCTGCCGGCCCACCGACATCCGGGAAAAAGAGGGCTGTGTCTATATCACCGTCCCCTTCCAGCAACAGCACAATTCCAACGAAATTACCGAAGATACCGGTGTGCCCCGGCAAGACCGTCAGATACGGCTCAAAGCCTACGGCGACAAGATCATCCGCCTGACGGCCTGCCTCGATCCCGAAACCGGCATTCATGAAACATCCGAAATGCTGCAGCTCAAGGACTTGGACATTCAGCCGCTGCATGTCGAAAAGGAAAGTCAGAAGTGGCTGGTCAAAGACCAGGCCGGACGGCTGCGCGCCCTGGTCAATTTCGAGGAACCTGCTACGCAGTGGTGGAGCGACCTGCAACCCGCTCCGGCCGAGACAATGGACCTGCGTCTCTGGCCCGACGGCCAAAAGGAAGTCAGACTGTCGGCCTACGACATGTTCTCCCCGGCCCGCCACGATGCGTTTGCCATGGCCTATGTCACCCGCGACGGCCAGCCGCAGCGTGCCACCTGCGCCTTCCATGCCCAACCCGGCGAATGTTTCTACGGCACGGGTGAACGCTTTGCCAAGATGGACCTGTCGGGCCGCACCCTGCAGCTTTACAACCAGGATGGCCAGGGCGTCAACAACCGCCGCACCTACAAGAATATTCCCTTCTATCTGTCGAGCGAAGGCTACGGGCTCTTCCTGCACACCACCTATTTTGCCAAGTTCTCCCTGGCCGACCACTCCACCCGCTCGGCCCAGCTGCTGGTCGATGAACCTGTCATCGACTGCTTTGTCATCGGCGGCGACACACCCGAGCGCATCCTCTACGGCTATCGCCAACTGACCGGATTCCCGGCCATGCCCCCGCTCTGGAGTTTCGGCACCTGGATGAGCCGCATGACTTATTTCTCGGCCGACGAAGTCAACGAGATCTGCGACCGTATGCGCGCCGAAGGCTATCCCTGCGATGTGATTCACCTCGACACGGGCTGGTTCAAGACCGACTGGCTCTGCGAATGGAAGTTCAACGAACAGCGCTTCCCCGATCCCAAAGGCTTCATCCAGCGGCTCAAGCAGCAAGGCTACCGCGTCAGCCTCTGGCAACTGCCTTACATTTCCTACGATGCCGCCCAGTACAAAGAGGCCAGCGAGAACCATTACATCAGCCAGAGTCCCAACAAGATCCAGGGAGCTTCCAACTTCAGCGTCCAGGACTATGCCGGCACCATCGACTTCACCTACGACAAGGCCACCGAGTGGTACAAGGGCCTGCTCAAGTCGTTGCTCGACATGGGGGTGGCCTGCATCAAGACCGATTTCGGTGAAGATATCCACATGGATGCCAAATACCACCGCGGCACACCCCGCGAAATACGCAACATCTATTCCCTGCTCTACCAAAAAGCCGCCTACGAAATCACCAAGGAGGTGACGGGCCAGGGCATCGTCTGGGCCCGTTCGGCCTGGGCCGGCTGCCAGCGCTATCCCCTGCACTGGGGCGGCGACTCAGCCAGCAGCTGGGACGGCATGGCCGGTTCGCTCAAGGGCGGCCTGCACTTCGGCCTGTCGGGCTTCGGTTTCTGGAGCCACGATGTACCCGGTTTCCACAGTGTGCCCAATTTCATGAACACCCGCCTGTCGGACGGTGTCTACGTGCGCTGGACCCAATTTGGCGTGTTCTCGTCCCACCTGCGCTACCACGGTTCCTTCAAGCGCGAGCCCTGGCACTATCCCGCCATCGCGCCCATCGTCAAGAAATGGTTGCAACTGCGCTACCGGCTCATTCCCTATATCGTCAAGCAAGCCGAAAAGACCACGCAGACCGGCTACCCGATGCTGCGTGCCATGTATCTGATGTATCCCGACGATCTGGTCTGCCGCCATCTGGACAGCCAGTATTTCTTCGGCGACGACTTCCTGGTGGCTCCGGTCATGAACAGCGAAAACAAGGCCACGGTCTATCTGCCCGAAGGCCGCTGGGTCAACTTCTTCACCAAGGAAGTGTTCGAAGGCCCTCTCTGGCTGAAAGACATCACCGTCCCGCTCGAAGAAATGCCCGTCTATGTCCGTCAAGGGGCCTCCATCCCCATGTATCCCGAAGACGTGGCCTGCACCGACCAGATGGACCTGGGTAAAAGTGTCATGATTAAATTCTAACTTACACAATATGAACAGTATCACCTTGTCAACTGCCGACATCACCGTCTTTGTGGCCTACATCGTCATCTTGGTAGGCATCGCCGTCTGGGCCAGTCTGGGCACCAAGAAGGGCGGCAACCTGTTCCTCGCCCAGAAATCGCTGGGCTGGTTTGCCATCGGTCTCACCATGTGGGGCACCAACGTCGGCCCGTCGATGCTGGTAGCCAATGCCAGCAGTGGTTTTGAAGGCGGTATCGCCGCCGGCAACTTCTCCTGGTATGCCTTTCCCTTCATCTTTTTGCTGGCCTTTGTCTTTGCACCGCGCTATCTGGGAGCAAATGTGAGCACCCTGCCCGAATACATGGGCCAGCGCTTCGGTCAGAAGACACGCAACTACATCGCCTGGTATACCATCGCCACCATCCTGATATCCTGGCTGGGACTGACGCTGTTCTGCGGCGGTGTGTTCATGGAGCAGATCCTCAACCTGCCGCTGTGGTTGTGCATCGTCATTCTGGTCCTCGTCTCGGCCGCTTTCACCATGGCCGGCGGCCTGAAGGCCATTGCCTGGACCAATGTGTTCCAGATGCTGCTCCTCATAGGGGTTTCCATCCTGCTGGTCATCATGGGCCTGCACAAGGTGGGCGGCATCGGCACGGTCATCGACAAGACGCCCGGCGAATACTGGAACCTGTTCAAGCCTCTGTCCGACAAGGATTTCCCATGGCTGGCCATCATCCTGGGCTATCCCATCATGGGTGTCTGGTTCTGGTGCACCGACCAGTCGATGGTACAGTCTGTGCTGGGAGCCAAAGACCTGCGTGAAGGCCAGAAAGGCGCCAACTTCTGCGCCTGGCTCAAACTGCTCGACATCCCCCTGTTCATCATTCCTGGCGTCCTGTGCTTCGTGCTGCTGCCCGGGCTGGAGAAATCGACCGATTCCTATCTGCAACTGGTCAGCCACGTCTTCCCCTCTGGACTGATGGGTCTGGTCATCGTCGTCATGGTCGCTGCCTTGATCAGCACCATCGGCTCGGCGCTCAACTCGCTCAGTACGGTCTTCACCATGGATATCTACCTGAAGCGGTTCCGCCCGGAGGCCACCGAAAAGGACATCCGCAGCATCGGCCGCTGGGTGGTGCTCGTGGGAGCTGTCCTGTCGGTGCTGCTGGCCATCGCCATCACCTTCATCCAGGGACTCAGTTTCTTCAACATCTTCCAGTCGGTACTGGGCTTCATCGCCCCGCCCATGTCGGCCGCCTTCTTGTTTGCCGCCCTGTGGAAGAAGACATCGGCCAAGGCCGTCAATCTGGTGCTCACCGCCGGTACGGTATTCAGCATCGGGCTGGGTATCCTCTACTATTGCGGACTGATTTTCACCGACCTGCACTACCTGTACCTCTCGGCCGGCATCTTTGTCGTACTGTGCCTGTTCATCTGGGGCTGGTCTCTGAAGGAAAGCGCCGAAAAACAGGCCGAGGCTTCTCTGGTCAAGCCTGCCTTCCAGGTGACCGGCGGTCTGAAAATTGCCTGGACCCTGCTCATCGTCTGCATGGTCGCCCTCTATCTCGTATTCAATGGTAATTAATTGAGAAACAATATATAAATAGCCATGAAATATCGTCCTGTCTTGTCCTTGCTGCTGACAGCGGCAATGGTGATGCCCCTGGCTGCCCAACGCAGCAGCCGCTCGCTGGAAGGCCCGTGGCGGACCTGGATGCTCAACAGCCGCCAGCCGGTCACCGGCCCGGATACCATGTATGTCAAACTGCCGCACAACTGGGACGATTACTATGGCTACCGCCAGATGACCCACGGCAACCTGCACGGTACGGCCGTCTATGAAACATGGTTCCGGCTCGATGGCGAAGAAAGCCCGACAGCTCGCCAGCAGCGCTATTTCCTTCGTTTTGAGGGCGTTGGCAGTTATGCCCATGTACGGCTCAACGGTCGCGACCTGGGGCGGCACCCGGGGGGCAGGGTCAGTTTCACACTCGACATCACAGAGGCGGTTCTGCCAGGCGACAATTACCTGGAGGTTACGGCCGAACACCCCGACCTGATCAGCGACCTGCCCTGCGTTTGCGGCGGCTGCTCTTCGGAATGGGGCTTCAGCGAAGGCTCCCAACCGCTGGGTATCTACCGGCCGGTCGTACTGGAAATCACCGACGATGTCCGCATCGAGCCTTTCGGGCAGCATATCTGGCACGATGACCAGGCCAAGACCCTCTTTTTCGAAGTGGAAATCAAGAACTACGGTTCCACCGACCGCGTCTGCTGGCTGGAAAACACCGTGTTGCGCCCCGATGGCCGCCAGAGCCTGCGCCAGAGTCATCAGATCAGCCTCAAAGCCGGTGAAAGCATCACGGTCAAATCTTCGGCACCGGTAGTGAGCCCCGAATACTGGTGCCTGGAAGAACCGGTGCTCTACCAACTGGTCAGCCGGCTGAAAAACGACCGCGAAAAGAATCAGTCGTTCGACATCACCTCGGCCCAGTTTGGCATCCGCACCATTTCCTGGCCTGTCAAACGCCGACAGGTCGATCCCGACGACCGGGACGGCCGCTTCTTCCTGAACGGTGAACCTGTTTTCATCAACGGTATTTGCGAATACGAACACCTGCTGGGCCAGGGCCATGCCTTTGGCGAGGCCCAGATCACGGCCCGTGTCGAACTCATGCGCCAAGCCGGCTTCAATGCCTTCCGCGACGCCCACCAGCCCCACAACCTGCTCTACCAGCAGTATTGGGACCAATACGGCATTCTGTTCTGGCCGCAATTGTCGGCCCATATCTGGTACGATACCCCCCAGTTCCGCGAGAATTTCAAGGCCCAGCTCCGACAGTGGGTCAAGGAGCGCCGCAACAGCCCTTCGGTGGTGCTTTGGGGCTTGCAGAACGAAAGCACCCTGCCCGAGGATTTCGCCCGTGAATGCTGCGACATCATCCGTGAAATGGATCCCACGGCCGTCCACATGCGGGCCATCACCACCTGCAACGGTGGTGTGGGCACCGACTGGAACGTGGTGCAGAACTGGAGCGGCACCTACAGCGGCCACCCCGAAAACTACGATCAGGAATTGAGCCAACCCTCCCAGCTGCTCAACGGCGAATATGGTGCCTGGCGCATTTTCACCCTGCACGAGGAACCCGATGATTTCAAACAGTCGGGCAGCTATACCGAAGAGCGCTTCGGCCGCCTGATGGAAATGAAAATCGGCCTGGCCGAAGCCGCCCGCGACAAGGTCTGCGGCCAGTTCCTTTGGCTATGGAACAGCCACGACAACCCCGGTCGCCAGCAGCCCGACGAGGCCTGGCGGCTCATCGACCGCGTCGGTCCTGTCAACTACAAAGGCCTGGTCACCCCCTGGGACGAGCCCACGGATGCTTTCTATCTCTATCGTGCCAACTATGTCGATCCCGAAGACGATCCCATGGTCTATCTCCTGTCACATACCTGGCCCGAACGCTTTGCCGACCGCATTCAAAACGGCAATGGACATCCCTTTGTAACAGCCACCATCGAAGCCTACACCAACTGCGACTCGGTACGCCTCTACAACGACCAGACGTGGATAGGATCGGCCGTCAACACGCGCGAAAAAGGCCGTCATCTGGTCTTTCCCAGTCGCGTGATCCGCTACAATCAGCTGCGCGCTGAAGCCTATTACGAAGGGCAGGTGGCCGCCCGCGACGTCATCACGCTGCAAGGCCTACCCGACGATCCCAAAAGCAAGCATCCGCGTCATTTGGAGAACGATCCGCTGCAGGGTGCCAAAAACTACGAGTACGTCTATCGCATCAATTGCGGCGGTGACGACTATACCGACCACCTGGGACAGTCGTGGAGCCAGGACAACCTGCTCTACTCCCATTCCTGGGCACAGGATTTCGACAGCCTGAATCCCTATCAGGCCTCACAGCGTCTCACGGCCGACCCCATCGAAGGCACACTCGACCAGCCCTTGCTCGGTCATTTCCGCTTCGGCCGTCATCGCCTCAACTACCGTTTCCCGCTACCCGACGGTGACTACCGCGTCGAACTCTATTTCATCGAACCCTGGTACGGCACAGGCGGTGCTGCCGATGCCAGCGGGTTGCGCATCTTCGATGTAGCCTTCAACGGACAGATTGTCATCGACAATCTCGACATCTGGGCCGAAGCCGGTCACGACAAAGTCTTGAAGAAAGTCATTGAAACCCGCATCGAAGGCGGCGGGCTGCACCTGGACTTTCCCGAGGTTCAGGCGGGGCAAGCCGTCATCTCGGCCATTGCCATCGCCACCCAGGACAAACAGGCCATCAAGATCATCAAGAAGAGCAAATGGCTGAAAACCGACAAGAAACGGCACACCATGCAGATCACTCCTGCCTGGATCAGCGGCCAGCAACTGCCCGCCGACACAGCCGGCTTCCGCCGCTATCTCACCGAGTGGTCGTGGCAGCGAGCCGACCAGGAGCGTATCGAACGCTTCCCCACCGACCAGTTGCCTCAGGATGTCAATCCACGGACCAAGCTCAATTACCTGGCTTGTGACGCCGTCCTGGCAGGCAGCGCAGAAAAGGGAATGCAGCGCGGCAAGGATTGCGTCGTTTTTACCGAAAACCAGCCCGACAACAGCATCTGCTGGGAAATCAACGTCGGCCTGGCCCAGGTCTATGCCCTGCGCTTCAACTACCGCAACTTGTCCGACCACGATCTGTTGCTACACATGGAAATCCGCGCCACCTCCGACAACCGCCTCATCAAGTCGGGTCAACTCACCTTCCCGATAAAC
>JAFSRR010000055.1 GCA_017446025.1 Bacteroidales bacterium
GGGCAAGGTGCTGCGTGTGAACGTGGTGGGCAGCGACTCACTGCCGGTCGGCAGCCTGGGGCTCACGGTGGTCTGCCGCGGACAGCCCTATGTCTTCGAAGTGCTGCAGACGGTGCGCCAGAGCGACGGCACGGTGGCCGCCCGCATCGACATCGACACGGAACTGCTGCCCGAAGGCGTGCAGCAGATTACCCTGTTCGACACCCGGGGGCAGATCTATGCCGAGCGCATGGTCTTCGTCGCCCATCCCGAAAGGCGGACGGCCCGCGTGGATATGGATGGAAAAAAACGCGCAGCATACAGCCCCTATGAAAAGATCAGTCTGGATTTCAGCCTTAGCGATAAAGAACAACCAATAGAGACGGCTTTTTCATTGTCAGTCTGTGACAACCAGACCCGCGAGCAGACGCCCACCGAGGAGGACATCCTCTCCCACCTGCTGCTCTCGTCCGACCTGTACGGTGCCATCGAGGAGCCGGGCTACTATTTCGGCAAGGGGGCCCGGCGGGCCTACGACCTGGAACTGCTGATGCTCACCCAGGGCTGGCGGCGCTACGATTTCGAGGAGATGACCGGGCAGGAGAGCTTTGTCTATCGTTTCAGGCCCCAGCAGGGGCTTACCATATCGGGACAGGTCTATCCTATGACAGGGAGTATTAAAACGAGAGAGCAGCAAATACAACGAGGCATGGAGATAGAGGCTCTTATCGGCATAGACAGCATCGCCATTGAAGGATCTGTACTGAGCAATGCCAAGGGAGAGTTTGCCTTCAACCCGCCCGATTTTGAAGGAACCGGACATCTGCTACTTACCGCGCGTCCAATCAGGGACACCTCCAAAGTGAAGCCCAGGAACTTCATCAAGAGGATCATCCGCTACTATCAGGAAAACCTGCTGGGCTATGATAAGGCAGAGTTCTTCAATTATGCGACCGACGTGAATGGTTATTGGTCCACCTTTTATCTTCCTCTGAAGGAAGGCTGGCAGCCGCATGTTCGGCTGCTTTCCTATTACGAGACCCATCCCAGGGAATATCGTCGAGAGGAAACCATTGCTGAATCACTGGGACTGACCTTGGCCACAGCTGGCACGGGTGACGAAGCTTACAATCTCTCTCTAAAGGAGGTTGATATCGCTGCCAAGCGGACTCTCCGAAAAATGGATCTCAGCCAACCTGCCATCCGGCTGGATGCCCGCGACGAGCTGAACCTGCAGCAGGATCTGGGAATGTTTTATGGTTTGTATGACTCTCTTTTCATAGATTATTGTGCCCTGGTCCGACACGGAATCCGAGGTAGGGGGACCATTGTCACCAATTTTGGGAAAGTAAGGGATAACCGTCTTAATGCCGCTGATCCGCCTATTCTTGCCAAAGTCAGAAATGACAATTATGGAAAGTTCCGACTGGAGGATATGTTCTACTTCTTGCAACGCAACATAAAAGCGCGCGATGAACACATAAATGTTGTCCATTTTGGCGATCCTGACTCGGTCAAATATGTCGGATTTGTCTTTCTTGAAATGTTTCGTTCCATCAATATCTTTTCAGACAAGACATCCCGTCGGTTGATGGACATAGAGGAAGCTGTCGATTCATATACCGACAACTATGTGCTGCACAACGAGCTCTACCAGGATGATGCTCGCGATTGGTTCCCCATTCCTCGTAGCGGTCGAAGCATGCGTATTCGTGGTTATACCCGGCCCGCCGAATTCTACAGCCCCGACTACAGCCGGATGGATCTCAAGGAACCGCCCAAGGACTACCGTCGCACGCTCTACTGGAATCCGGATGTCCGCACCGACAGCCAGGGTCGTGCCCACATAGAGTTCTACAACAACTCCACTGCCCGCCATCTGGTCATCTCGGCCGAAGGCCTCACCCCCGACGGACAGCCCGTGGTGCTGAAGCAATAAAAACCTGATTGCTACAAACCAAACTCCTCGTGGGGACCGGGGATGACCACATCGAGAAATCCCTTCTTGACGAGGCGGTCGCGGAAGGCGATTTGGGCCTGTTCTTCGCCGTGTACGACAAAAACCTTTTTCACCTCATGGGCATCCTGGCAGGAGAGATACTGGCAAAGGTCGTTGTAGTCGGCATGGGCCGACATCGACTCGATAGATTCTATCTCAGCCTTTACTTCGTATTCCTGGCCGAAAATGCTGACTCTTTCAGGATGTTGTTTCAGCCTGGCTCCGAGCGAGTTCTTTTCACAATAACCGACCATCAGGATGGTGGTCTTGGGGTTGCTGATGTTGTTGGCAATGTGGTGTTTGACACGCCCGGCTTCGGCCATGCCCGAGGCTGAGATGATGACACAGGCCTCGCGACTGGTGTTCAGCGCCTGCGACTCGCGTTTATCCTCAATATAATGCAAGCCCTTGAAATCGAAGGGATCGTTGTCGATGCGCATGATGCGCTGCACCGAGCGGTTGAAACACTCGGGATGCTTTTTCACCACTTCGGTGGCCGAAGTCGAAAGCGGGCTGTCCACATAGTACTTGACCAAAGGCAAGCGATAGTCGAGTTCCATCTCGTTGAGGGCATAGAGCAGCTCCTGGGTTCGGCCCACACTGAAAGCCGGGATGATGAGTTTGCCCTTTTTATCGTAACAAGTATGCAGAATCAGTTCCCGGAGCTTTTCCGAGCTGTCGAAATGGCGGTCGTGCAGGCGGTCGCCGTAAGTGGACTCGACGATGATGTAGTCGGCCTGCGGGAAAGGCACGGGCGACTTGAGGATATAGTCGTTGAAACGGCCCACATCACCACTGAAAGCGATGGTGGTCTTTTTGCCGTTTTCCTTGATTTCCAACCACGTGGTGACCGCTCCCAGGATATGTCCGTTCTCGAAGATGCGCAGGGTGATGTCCTCGTCGATGACATAAGGATCCTCATAGGGTACGGTGACAAACTTGTCCATGGCGGCCATGACATGGTCCAGGGTATAGAGCGGCTCGATGGGCTGCTTGCCTTCGAGGAAACGTTTCTTGTTGATGAACTTCACATCGTTGGCCTGGATGTAGGCAGAATCTTTGAGCAGGATTTCCGTCAAATCACGTGTGGCCGAACTGGTGAATATTTTTCCGTTGAAACCTTCCTTGACCAGCCGTGGAATCAGACCGCTGTGATCGACATGGGCATGCGACAGCACCATGTAATCGACCTCGGAAGGATTGAAACCGAAGTGGGTGTTCATGTTGGTTGTCTCAGGTCCCAGACCCTGGAACATACCGCAGTCGAGCAGTATCTTTTTCCCGTTGGAAAGGGAGATAAGGTGTTTCGAGCCGGTCACCGTCTGAGTGGCGCCATGGAAGGAAATCTTCATATCCGGATGATTGAAAAGTGGAACTTACATACGGTCGGGGACATCTATTCCCAGCAGATACATACCGTTCTTTACCACTTTGCCCACCTGTTTGGAAAGATAGAGCCTGAAGACCTTCAGGTCGGGGTTTTCCTCGCGCAGGATGGAGAAGTCGTGATAGAACTGGTTGTACTCCTTCACCAGATTATAGACGTAGTTGGCAATCAAAGCGGGACTGTAGGTCTCGCCGGCTTCCCTGACCGTGTCGGCAAAATCGTTGAGCAGCATGATCAGGTTCTGTTCCTTGTCCGAGAGCAAATGGCTGACGGCAGGCAGACGGTCGTAGTCGATGCCGGCCTGGGCCGCCTTGCGCAAAACCGACTGGATACGGGCGTGGGCGTATTGGATAAACGGGCCGGTATTGCCGTTGAAATCGATAGATTCCTTGGGATTGAAGGTCATGGTCTTGCGGGGATCGACCTTCAGGATAAAATACTTGAGCGCTCCGAGTCCGACCATGCGCACGACGGCTTCGGCCTCCTCCGGTGTGCAGTCGTCGAGCTTGCCCAACTCCTGGGAGGTCTCGCGCGAGGTTTTGACCATTTCATCGATCAAATCGTCGGCATCGACCACAGTCCCTTCGCGTGATTTCATCTTGCCTTCTGGCAGTTCGACCATGCCGTAGGAGAAATGGACCAGGTCCTTGCCCCAGGCAAAGCCCAGGCGGTCGAGCAGGATGGAAAGCACCTTGAAGTGGTAGTTCTGCTCATTGCCCACCACATAGATCATTTTGTCGATGGGATACTCCTGGAAGCGCAGGTTGGCCGTGCCGATGTCCTGGGTCATATAGACCGACGTGCCGTCACTGCGAAGCAATACTTTCTGATCCAAGCCGCTGTCTGTCAGGTCAGCCCAAACAGAGCCGTCTTCCTTGCGGAAGAAAAGACCTTTTTCCAATCCTTCCAGCACTTTGTCCTTGCCAAGCAAGTAGGTGTTCGATTCGTAATAGATTTTGTCGAAGCTGACGCCCAAGGCCCGGTAAGTCTCGTCAAAACCGGCATAGACCCACTGGTTCATCATGTTCCACAGGGCGCGGACTTCCTTGTCGCCGGCCTCCCAGGCACGCAGCATGGCATGGGCCTCGGCCATCAGGGGAGAGGCAGCCTCGGCTTTGGCCTTGGCCTCCTCTTGGGCCTTTTCGTCCAGACTGTCGTAATTGGCCGGCAACAAGCTCTTGACTTCGGCCTTGTAGTGCTTGTCGAAAGCCACATAGCAGTCGCCTACCCGGTGGTCGCCCTTCTTGCCGCTGCTCTCGGGGGTGGCTCCGTCAAACCACTTTTTCCAGGCTAGCATGGACTTGCAGATGTGGATGCCCCGGTCGTTGACAATATTGGTTTTGACCACCTTGTTGCCATTGGCCTCCAGGATA
>JAFSRR010000056.1 GCA_017446025.1 Bacteroidales bacterium
GCATTCTTCATCACGTCGGTAGCCTCTTTCAACTGCTGGATCTGCCACATCTGAAGCATTCTGGAATAGTATTTGTTCTCAGCCTGGGGAATGGTTTCAAAAGCTCTTTCCAGATAGACGGTCATGCTGTCCATGACGCCTGCCTGGCGATACATCTGGGCGATGGCATACATCGAAGCATCCTTGTTGCAATTGATGGCGATGCATCTCTGATAGAGCGCCAAAGCTTCCTCGTCCTTGTCCAACTGCTTGGCCGTGTTGGCGAAATTGTAGATGAAACGGCAATCGGTGGGCGTGTCGGCACGACCCAGGGCCTGGAACTTCTGGAAGTATTCGTAAGCCTTTTCGTAGTTCTTCTCGCGAAGGAAAGAGTTGCCGGCATAATAGAAGCTCATCTCGTAGAGATTCAGGGTGTAGATGTCGTCTTCGACACCTTCTTCTCCGGATTTCAGATAGATTTCGTAATTGCTGATAGCCGATACATAATCTTTGTTGTTGTATGCCTCGTTACCTGCATTCTTTGCTTTCAGGGCATCAGACAAAACCGGGGCATCCTGGGCCATGATGGTTCCTGCCAGGGCAGCAAACATCAGTAATACAGTAAGTTTCTTCATCTCTTAAAGATTTAACGGATTTATGATTAAATGCGGAGACAAAGGTATAAATTAATTCCTTACTTTTGCAAATCAAAAAGCAAGCGATGACCTATCCGCAGAATTTTGAAGAGAAAATCGGCTTCGACCAGATCCGCCACCTGCTCAAGGGATATTGCCTCAGCAGCCTGGGCGAACAGCTGACCGACAGCCTGGGATTCAGTCATCGCTTCGACGAGGTGAGCCGCCAGCTCGACCTGGGGGCGGAATTCGTCAGGATACTCCGCGAAGAGGAGCATTTCCCCGACCTGCAGCTGTTCGACCTGCGTCCGGCCCTGAGCCGCATCCGGGTGGAAGGCACCTGGCTCGACACGGGCGAGCTGTTCGACCTGCGCCGCAGCCTGGACAGTTTGCAGCGCGTGGTCCGCTTTTTCATCAAAGAAGACCCGGACAGCCAGCCCAGTCCCTATCCCCGGTTACAGCAGGCCGCTTCTGAGACGGCCGTTTTCCCCGACATCGTCGACCGCATCGACCAGATACTCGACAAATTCGGACATGTGCAGGACCATGCCTCGCCCGAGCTGGCCGCCATCCGCAAACAGCTGTCCATTACTACGGCCGGCATCTCGCGTCGCCTGCACATCCTCCTGCGCCAGGCCCAGGACGAGGGCTATGTGGAAAAGGGACTGAGCCCCAGCCTCCGCGACGGCCGCCTGGTCATTCCCGTGTCGCCGGCCTTCAAACGCAAGATCAAAGGCATCGTCCACGAAGAGTCGGCCTCGGGCAAGACCGTCTATGTCGAGCCCGAAGAGTTGGTCGAGGCCAACAACCGCATCCGCGAGCTGGAAGCCGAGGAAAAACGCGAGATCATCCGCATCCTGACAGCCATCACCGACGCCATCCGGCCGCTGGCACCGGCCATGGCCGACGCCCACGCTTTTCTGGCGCTCATCGACCTGAGCCAGGCCAAAGCCCGCCTGGCCCTGAGTCTCAACGCCATCCGGCCGGTCCTGGAAGACCGCGTGGCCCTGAAGTGGGACCAGGCCGTCCATCCCCTGCTCAGCCTCTCGCTCAAAAAACAGCAGAAAGAAGTGGTCCCGCTCGATATCCGCCTGGATGAAAAGCAGCGCATCATCCTGATTTCCGGTCCCAACGCAGGCGGCAAGTCCGTCTGTCTGAAAACCGTCGGACTGCTGCAGTACATGCTGCAATGCGGCCTGATGATTCCCCTGGCCGAAAGTTCGGTCACCGGCCTGTTCGAGCACATCTTCATCGACATCGGCGACGAGCAGTCCATCGAAAACGACCTGAGCACCTACAGTTCCCATCTGCTCAATATCAAATACTTCATCAAGAACAGCCAGCAACGCACCCTGCTGCTCATCGACGAGCTGGGCAGCGGCACCGAACCGCGCATCGGCGGAGCCATCGCCCAGGCCGTCCTCGACGCCCTGAACCGCCGCAAGGTCTATGGCGTGGTCACTACCCACTACGACAATCTGAAGCACTTCGCCCAGGACCAGGAGGGCATCGTCAACGGCGCCATGCTCTACGACCGGCACCAGATGCAGGCGCTCTTCCGCCTGGAAATCGGCCGGCCGGGCAGTTCCTTCGCCATCGAGATCGCCCGCAAGATCGGCCTGCCCGAGGACATCATCCACGAAGCCTCCGAGCTGGTCGGCAACGACTACATCGACATGGACAAGCACCTGCAGGACATCGCCCGCGACAAACGCTACTGGGAGAACAAGCGCGACCGCGTCAAACAGATGGAAAAAGACCTGGGCCGGCTCACCGAGCAATACCAGGCCGACCTGGCCCAGGTGCGGCAGCAGCGCAAGGAAATCCTGTCCAAGGCCAAGAGCGAGGCCCAGGAAATGCTCGACCAGGCCAATGCCCAGATCGAAAACACCATCCGCGGCATCAAGGAATCGCAGGCCGAAAAAGAGAAAACCCGCCACCTGCGCCGCCAGCTCAGCGAGTTCAAAGACCAGATGCTCGACCAGGCCCAGCAGCGCGAACAAGCCCGGCTTGAGGCCCGCGCCCAGCGCGACAAAGGCCGCTACCGTATGCCCAAGAGCCAGGAGGAAAAAATACTGCGCAAGGTGCGCCGGCAAAATGAGGGCACGCCGTCGCAGTCCGTCCGCAAACAGGCCGCCGAGCCCCTGCAAGTCGGCGACAAGGTCCACCTCAAAGGGCAGGAAGTGCAGGGCGTCATCTCCGAAATCAAAGGTACCAAGGCCGTCGTGCTGTTCGACAGCTTGAAGACGCGCGTCAGCCTCAGCCAGCTGGAAAAGGGCAAAGCCACCGCCCAGGAACCTGCCCCCAAGCAAAAATCCTGGCAAGGGCTGGGACTGCGCACCAGCGAGGAAGTGCACCGCATCAGCACGCATTTCAGCCCCGAGATCGACATGCGCGGCCTGCGGGCCGACGAAGCCCTCCAGACCTTGAAATACTACCTCGACGACGCCGTCGTGGTGGGAGCCCCCAAAGTCCGTATCCTACACGGTACCGGCACCGGCGCCCTGCGCCAACTGGTCCGTGAATATGTCGCCACCCTGCCCGAAGTGGTCAACTACCACGACGAACACGTCCAAATGGGCGGCAGCGGTATCACCGTCGTAGAATTCAGATAGCCATGCCCTACCAGCTGACCGATTGGTTGCCCACAACCAAAAAAGAAATGGACCTTCGCGGTTGGGACCAGGCCGATGTCATCCTGTTCTCGGGCGATGCCTATGTCGATCACCCCTCGTTCGGATCGGCCGTGGTGGGCCGCACCCTGGAACACAACGGCCTCAGGGTGGCACTCGTGCCCCAACCCGACTGGCGGGGCGACCTGCGCGACTTCACCAAACTGGGGCGTCCGCGCTTTTTCTTCGCCATTTCGGCCGGCTGCATGGATTCCATGGTCAACCGTTACACGG
The DNA here is from genome assembly GCA_017446025.1 of Bacteroidales bacterium. Lineage (GTDB taxonomy): Bacteria > Bacteroidota > Bacteroidia > Bacteroidales > UBA1402 > UBA1757. The sequence continues at coordinate 3,521 of JAFSRR010000056.1, forward strand.
CCAACAAACGCCTGCGCTCCGACGATGCCTATACGGCCGACGGCCGGCCCGGTGCCCGGCCCGACTATACCACCGTCACCTATGCCAACATCCTGCGCCGGCTCTACCCCGAGGTGCCCATCGTCATCGGCGGCATCGAAGCCTCCATGCGGCGGCTCACCCACTACGACTACTGGTCAGACCGGCTGATGCCCAGCATCCTCATCGACAGCCGGGCCGACCTGCTCATGTACGGCATGGGCGAGATCAATCTCCAGCGCATGGCCCGCCACCTGCTCACGGGCGGCAGTTTCGACGAAATGAAAACCTGGCCGCAGATGGCCTATCTACGGCCGGCCGGCCAGGGCGATACCCGTGATGTCATCCGCCTGCACAGCCACGAGGAGTGCCTCAAGAGCAAACGCTGCCAGGCCGAAAACTTCCGCCACATCGAGGAAGAGTCCAACAAGATGGAGGCCGCCACCCTTATCCAGGCGGTCGGGGACCAGGAGGTCGTGGTCAATCCCCCCTATCCTCCCATGAGCAGCGAAACGCTCGATGCCTCCTTCGACCTGCCCTACACCCGTCTGCCCCATCCCAAATACAAAGGCAAGACCATCCCGGCCTTCGAGATGATCAAATATTCGGTCAACCTGCATCGCGGCTGTTTCGGCGGCTGTTCCTTCTGTGCCATCTCGGCCCATCAGGGCAAGTTCATCGTCTCGCGCAGCCCGGCCTCCATCCTCAGGGAGGTGGAGAAAATCATCCAAAGCGAAGGCTTCAAAGGCTATCTGAGCGACCTGGGCGGCCCGTCGGCCAACATGTACGCCATGCACGGCCGGCGGCAGGAAGCCTGTCGCAAATGCAAGCGCCCCTCCTGCCTGCATCCGGGCATCTGTCCCAATCTCGATGTCGATCACCGGCCGCTGCTCGAGATCTATCATGCCGTCGATGCCCTGCCCGGCATCAAAAAGAGTTTTATCGGCAGCGGACTGCGCTACGACCTGCTGCTCCACTCCAACGAAAAAGCCCTGACCGAAAGCCAGCGCCAAGATCCGGAGCTCCTGCGCGAGGCCCGTGAAAAGGACCGCGCCACCGCCCGATACATCCGCGAACTCATCGACCGGCACGTCTCCGGCCGCCTGAAAGTGGCTCCCGAGCATACCGAAGACCGTGTGCTCGACTGCATGCGCAAACCATCCTTCGAGCAGTTCATCCGCTTCAAGGAAATATTCGACCGCACTGAACAGGAACGCATGCGGCACGACCCCAAGGCCAAAGGGCCGCAGGAACTGATCCCCTATTTCATCAGTTCCCATCCGGCCTGCCACGAGGCCGACATGGCTGCGCTGGCCTGCAAGACCCGGCAACTCAATTTCAAGCTGGAGCAGGTACAGGACTTCACCCCCACTCCTATGACCCTGGCCACCGAGATGTACTACACGGGGCTGGATCCCTACACCATGAAACCTGTCTTCACGGCCAAGACCCAGGACGAGAAACGCAGCCAGCGCAAATACTTTTTCTGGTACAAACCCGAATACCGCCAGGAAATCATCCGCAGCCTGCGTCGCCTGGGGCGCGACGACCTGCTCAGAAAAATGTTCCGATAATCCATTATCTATAAGGTATTTATAAAAATCCCCCCCCCTGATTTCTTTTTTTATCCAAAGCATATCAATAAATTTGCCCTGTTTTTGGTGTTTGATGCCGTGATGAAAAAAGGATATACACTGCTTTTCCTGGCCATTTTTGTTTTAGCTTTTTCTTCCTGCCACAAGCAAGAAGAAAAAAGCAGACTGACGGGTCTGTGGCTGCTCTGCCAATCCGAAGACGAGCCAGTCTCTCCCTATCACTCCATGGTGCTGGAATTATACCCCGACGGAGAATTGACTGTGGCCCAGGTCAGTGAAAACGACCCCGGCTTCTCGAGCAAATGGATCGAATACCACAAAACAGGCAGCTGGCGACTTAAAGGCCAACGACTTACCCTCAAGGGCCGCTTCAACCACACCAACCTGCTTACCGCAGAGGCCCGGCTCAACCGACTCGAGGATGACACCCTGGTCTATACGGTCAAAAAATACAAGACCTCACAGATCGACCAGATGTCTTGGCGCAAGCCTTTCCAACGTAAGTTTATCCGTGTTTCGCGCAGCGACAGCCTCTTCATCGGCTCGTGGGAAGTCGTTTCCTCCATTGTGCCGCAACTGGGCTACCGTTTCGTCTTCAAAGACGACCACACCTACGAATTCTATCAGCAGCTGGACGGCAACTGGCATAATCTGAAAGACTACCAGGGCAGCTGGTATGCCTACGGCAATCTTGTCTGCATCAACCACCACTTCGATCTCTTCAATTCAGACAGATTCTACGAGCCGACCGTCCAATGCTATTATTTCCACTGGGAACCCGGCGATGAAGCCACCATTCACCTGCTTCCCGACGACAACGACCAGCTCGGCGATTTCAGGCTGAAACGTTGCGACACCCCTGCCGGACAGCCCATCACGAAGAGCGAATGAACCGCGTGATCCGTTTTCTGAAAGACTGGGCGCTGCCCGTGTCCATGATTGTGGGCATAGCCGCCTATTTCCTGTTTGTCGCCTTGCCCTTCGGTCCCCAAGCCCACGTCGTGGCCAACCGGGCGGTGGGCATCATTCAGCCCGCACTGCTGTTCTGCATGCTGTTCCTCTCGTTCTGCAAAGTCGATCCCGGCAAGATCCGACTGCGCCGCTGGCACCTGTGGCTGGCACTCATCCAGTCTGGCAGCTTCATCCTCATGGCGCTGATCATCCATTTCTGCCATTGTCCCGAAAACCTCCAGATACTGATCGAGAGCGCCATGATCTGCCTCATCTGCCCCACGGCCACGGCAGCCGTGGTGGTCACCGACAAACTGGGCGGCAACATGCCGGGCATTGTCACCTACACGATGATTGCCAACATCATGACCGCCGTCGTGGCCTCGCTCTTCATCCCCATGATCAACCCCGGGGTGGAAATCAGTTTCATCCAAGCCTTCAGCACCATGATCGCCAAGGTCTTCTCCCTGCTGGTCGTACCGCTCATCCTGGCCGTCCTGGTGCGCTATCTGCTGCCGGGCCTGCATCGGCAGGTGCTCAAGACCAAGGATCTGGCCTTCTATCTGTGGACCGTCGGTCTGGCCCTGGCCCTGACGGTCACCACCCACTCCATCGTCCACAGCACGGTACCTGCGTTGTTCATCATCGGCATCGGCCTGGTTTCCCTGCTTTGCTGCCTGCTGCAGTTCCGCCTGGGCTGGTCCATCGGCCGTCACTACCACGACCAGATCACCGCCGGGCAGGCCCTGGGCCAGAAGAACACCATTTTCATCATCTGGCTGGCCTACACCTTCATGAATCCCGTCACAGCGGTGGCCGGCGGTATGTACAGCATCTGGCACAACGTGATCAATTCCTGGCAGCTTTACAAAAAGAGACATGCATAAGATCTTGTACTTTCATGGATTCGGCTCTTCCGGAGCCACCGGCACGGCCGAGAACCTGCGGCTCATGATGCCCGAGGCCGAAGTCATCTCGCCCGACATTCCCGTCGATCCCGTCGAGGCCCTGCCTTACCTGCAGCAACTCTGCCGCGAGGAACAGCCCGACCTGATCATCGGCACCTCGATGGGGGCCATGTATGCCCAGCAGATGTTCGGTTTCCGCAAGATCTGTGTCAACCCCTCCTTCAACATGTCCACCATGTCGAAAGTGCTGAAAACGGGCGTCCACCAGTTTCAGAACCGCCGGAAGGACAACCAGAAGGAATTCCGTATCACCCGCGAGATCATCCAGCATTTCAACCAGATGGAGCGCCAGCAGTTCAAAGGCATCACTCCCTTCGACCGCGAAAACACCTACGGTCTGTTCGGAATCCACGACACCACGGTCAACTGCTACGACTTGTTCCGCAAATATTACGCCCACGCCAGCCGCTTTGACGGCGAGCACCGGCTCAACAGCAAAGTCCTCCACGCTGTGGTGGTGCCGCTGGCGCGCGAAATCCTCGCCAAAGCGGAATAGTTTTTTCACAGCACCCTTCTATTTGCGATTTATTAATTGTAAATTTGCAGCATCTTAATGTCGCTGGTTATCGCACCTGTTTATTTGGGTGTAATGTGCAGGGGCATTTGGATAGTATCAAAATTAATAGTACATTTACCCCGTTATTCTAAAATCCATGGAAAACCAAGAAATCATGATGAAACTACTGCCAGAAGAGGCTGATTTGATCCAAGCCATCCGTAATACTGTAACAGTTATCCGAATGGCCATCCCCAGTTGCTTGAATATGCACAAGACATTTTCGACCAACTGACATATATGCCGAAAGAGAGTAATAATTAAGCGATTAAACTATACAACAATGAAGATTATAATGAGACAAAAACAGGAACAAATCACTGATATGAAACAACGTATGAGTGATATTTATCTCGCTATATCCTGGCGGGAGCTGAATCGAACCTATTTCGACAAATCGATGTCCTGGTTTCAGCACAAAATGTATGGGATTGACGGGAATGGCGGTGTAGGTGGTTTTACACCGGAAGAAGCAAATCGGCTTTACGGAGCGCTCATCGACCTGTCAGAGCGCATACGTCGGGCGGCCGAGAGAATACAATAGTTGAAAATGGAGGGATTCCGGCCTTCACTATCGTTCAGGCCGGCTTCCCTGGCCTCCCGGAGGGTTCCAGCCGCGCTGCTTTGCGGAAAGTGAGGGATTCGAACCCCCGGACCAGTTACCCGGTCACCGCATTTCGAGTGCGGCCCGATCGACCACTCCGGCAACTTTCCTTAAAACGGGTGCAAAAGTAAGACTTTTTTCGGCACGTCCCAACCCTCCAACAATATTTTTTAGTCCATGATCACCTTCACGGAATACACACGGCCCGCCGTATCGGTCACCTTCATGATATAGGTCTCGTGCGACTGGAGCGTACGGGCCTTCTTGCCGTCCAACGTGAAGAACTCACGGCTCACCACTTCCATGCTGTCAAAATCTGCCAAAGGCTGCTCCACAGCCGTAGGCAGCTGGCTGGCAATAGCCACCGACAGACGCTGGCTGAAGGTCGAGCCTTCGGCGTCGGTCACCGTCACCGTGATGGGCGCCATACCCGTCACACTGCCGGTCCGGACCGTCACCTGGCCGTTTTCGATACTGGCCTCATAGAGCGGGCTGTCGGATTCGAGGGTATAGACCGGCGACAAGGTGAAGCCGCGGAACCAAGGTCTCACATCGACAAGGGTGTCGGCTCCGGGGCGCAGCACCACATAGGGATGTGCCATGAATTCCAGATAATCCTCCAGCAGCGTGTAGCCGTCATGATCGGGATCGGCGTTGTTGTCGGCCACGGCCGGATCGGAGCCCATCATCGTTTCCCACCAGGAAGGCATACCGTCCTGGTCGCTGTCCCAGTCGGCGGGACGGCTTTCTTCGGGAAAGACCTCGAAACCGCCGCAATCGTCCTCATGGTCGATCTGGCCCTTGATACCTGAGCGGCTACCGGTGTAAGTATAGGTACGGCCCAAAGCTTCGCCTACGATGCGGACATGCTGATCGTCGCGACAGGGCATGGTGGCCCCGGCATCCGACAGCACAATCTTGTAGGCATCTTTGGGGGAATGTATCGTCGCGTAGGAGGGGAAGAAAGGTTCATCGACAAAATAGTCCCAATCGACCGTCTGCGAAGAAGATATCTGCACACTGTAGAGACTGCTGCCGTCGATATTCAAGGCAGTTCCGTCCTTCGAATCCAGGGCATTGTTCTTCAGGTAGGCGCTCTGCGATCCCTTGCCCGTACCCTCGAGCTGCAACGTGAAGATGCGGCTGGTGCCGTTGGCCGGACCCTGCTTGTAGTAATTGCCCACAAAATTGATCTCATGGGCACCGCCGTCTGTCGTCCTGCCCTTCCAGTTATAGACCACATTGTTGAAGATGTCCAGCCGGCCGGCATAATAGCCCGCGCCGTCCAGACCGCCGCCCATGCTCCAGTTACGTCCGTTGCAGTTGGCCAGCAAGTTGTGCGAGAAAGTGCCGATGTTACCGCCGATCGTTGCCGCGAACCCATGATTCGAACCCTCACCGTAGTTCTGGTGGTCGGCAATACCCAAAGCCTCGGCAATCATCGAATACTGCAAAGTCATGTTCTTGGCACCCCGGCTGGAGAAAGTCTCGTCCGTACCCCAGGCAGCCGTCGTATGGTCGATGATCGACTGATCGCTGCCGCAGCCCATGGCATTGCCCGTCTGCCCGTAGCCCCTGCGGGCACGCAGGAAACGGCAGATACTCTCATTGGAAAGACCCATGTTCGAAGCCTTCAGGCAGATACCCTTGCCGGGAGCCGTCTGGGCGGCAATCGTCACATAAGGCTTCCCGAAGAACGAGCCGAAATCCATCTCGATGATACCCGACACATCGAAGACGATGGTACGCGGACCTTCCATATCGACCAGACCGTAGAGCAACGACCCTGGATTATGATCGTGCTTGAGGTTGGTCACATGATAGACCACGCCGCCGCGGCCACCCAGGGCATAGCGGCCGTAGCCCTCGGCCCCCGGGAAAGCCAGCTGACGGGGACGGAAGCTCCAGACATCGCCCTGAGTCACCACACCATCGGCATCCTCCTCATCCACACGCCAGTAGTAAGTATCCAAACTGTAGAGGTCCGATACCGCGAAAGTCGTATCGGCAGCCTCCTGTGCACCTTTGTAGACACCTGTCGAAACCGTCGTGGCAGCCGTTACAGCCGCCTGATCCGTGCCAAAGTAAACATAATGCCTCCTCACCGAAGCATTGGCCGGCGACCAGCTCAAGAGGCAGGTTCCGTCGTCGGCGGCGGCATGCATATCCAAATCGGCCGGATAGGGCTTCTTGGCCTTGTCCGTATTCGAGGTAGTATTCAACTCAAAGCCGTTCATGACCGGACTGCCCGACACATCCGTCTGCGTTGTGGGTTCCGTGTCCCAATCATCCTCATCGTTGGTATAGAAACGGAAAGACACTTCCTCCTCCGGGCCGCTCACCGTAAAAAAGAACATAGCCGACGAAACGTCGCCGATGGCGGTTTTGCGCCAGCTGCGCACAATGGTTTTCACTTCCACACCGTTCACAAAAGCATGGATGGGCATACCCAGATACTTAGCCGGATCCGACCAGTCGTTGTGGAAAGTCTGCAGGCTGTGCTGTCCGGCAGGCAGCCCACGCACACTCAGCGTAAATTCACCCGCCGCCCTTTCCGGAGCCGACATGATACCGTCCATCGTAAACCGCGAATTATCGGTCTTGGCCTGGATCAGGGCCTTGTTCCAACTACCCCGGAAACCCTCCGAACTCAGTTTGAAGGTAATACCCTCCACCGTGATACTGTCGGCCGCGACGCTGCCGTTGCCGACCGACCAGGAAGTATAGCCCGGCTCGAGCACCTCTCCGTCCTGACGGCCGGCCATATTCAAATCCACCTTGACCACAGGCTTATCCTGGGCCGACATTGCAAATGCTCCCGACAGAGCCAGACAGAGCGAGAAAATGATTTGTTTCATATAAAAAACAGCGGTTATATACCATGCAACAAACTGCGACAAATTTAGCAAAAAAATCATACGGCAATAAAACCGGATTACGCCGAAACCTCCGAAGAAACAGGTTTCGTCTGCAGTCAATGACGGGCTCTGTAGTCTGAAGGCGTACAGCCCTTCTCTCTCTTGAAAACCCGGGTGAAATACTGTGGAGAGGAAAAACCGCACTGCCAGGCAATCTCCGAAAAAGAAATGCCACCTTCGTCGATCAGTTGGCAAGCCAGCCGAATACGCCTCCGGTTCACAAAATCCACCGGTGACATACCTGTCAGGGATTTCAGTTTGCGATAGAAAACCGAACGGCTCATAAAAAAACCGGAAGCAAGCGATTCGATGCTGAATTCAGGATTCTGGAGATTATCATCCACCCTTCCGAACAAATCTTGCAGAAACTGCCGGTCGTACCCCGACAAAGACATCTTAGGCTGCTGTTCATGTCCATCAGTCACAGACAATTGCTCACCCTGCCCAGAAAGATGATCGTACAACCTGCGACGACCATCGAAGACAGCCTGTATCTTGGCCCTTAAGTAACCAGTACTGAAAGGCTTGGTCAAATAATCGTCCGCCCCGTATTCCAGTCCTTCAATCTGAGACTGGACAGAGTTTTTCGCCGACAGGAGCAATACCGGTATATGGCACAGGTGGGGGTCGGAGCGAAGAGTCTTGAGATACTCTATGCCATCCATCTCGGGCATCATAATGTCACTCAGCACCAAGTCCGGGCCCTGCTGCTCGGTGACAGCCAGTCCGGCACGTCCGTTTCCGGCTTCCAGTACCCGGTAATCCTCTTCCAAAAGCCCGACCAGGAAACGTCTCATTTCCTCGTTATCCTCTATAATCAGTATCAACGGCCGTTTCGAGAGCGCCTGGCGAGGCTTTGGAGCATCAACACCATTTTCTTCCGTCACAGCACCAGACAGATTCTCTTCATCGATCACTGCCTGGCCATCTTCACGGAAAGCGTCAAGTCCGCCAGGGATAGTGAGGCTGAACGTCGTTCCTTGTCCTAGGCGGCTTTTCACCCTGATCTGCCCATGAAGTCTCCCGGTCTGTTCTTTGACCAATGCCAGCCCCAAACCTGTCGAAACACTCGGGTCGGCTTTGTCCAAAGTTTCAAAAGGCAGAAAAATCCGGTCTAAATCTTTTTCTCCGATACCATAGCCCTCGTCCTTGACCTCCAAGCAGAGTGTTTCTGTCTCCATGCCGACAGTCAAGGTGACGCGTTTACCCCCAGGGGTGTATTTGAAAGCATTTGAAAGCAGATTGGTCAGAATCTGCTCCAATTTTTCAGGGTCTGTGTATATGAAACAAGACGAGAGCGGACAAATCAGCCGGTAATCGATCCGCCGGCTGTCGGCCGTGGGGTGGAAAGCGTCAAATACACGTAAGATGAGCGGCAGCACATCCATTCTCACAAGCCGAAGCCTCATCTGTCCGGCCTGAATCTTGCGTGTCTCAAGAATCTGGTTGACCAGCTGCTGCATTTTACGGGCATTCTGCTGGACAATCTGCAGATTGGTTCTGGCCTTGTCGCTTAGTTTTTCCCTGGCAAGCACTTCCTCGACAGGCGCTTCAATCAGCGTCAGCGGAGTGCGCAACTCATGAGACGCTTCCGTAAAAAAACGCATCTTGGTTTCATTGATCTGCTTTTCAGTTTCTATACGCCGTCGCAAAGTCATCATACGGTTAATGTATCCGAGAACCAGCCATATGAGCGCCATTACAGCCAATACCATGAGCAGATAGAACCACAGAGTCTCCGTAAAACGGGGCAGCACCTGCAGCGTCAGGCCGGTCACATTGTCCGTCCACTGTCCGTCGGCATTGGTCGAACGGACCTCCAGCAGTCTGCGTCCGGGCGGCACATTCACCAGTTGGGCATATTGCAAATCGCCCAGTTCTATCCATTGGTCGGCTATACCACGCAGACGCCAAGCATACTCTATCCTGTGTCCGGGCTTTAGGTCCAATGCGGAAAAAAGAATCTGACAAGTACGTTCTTCCGGGTCGAGCCGCAGCACCCTGTCCTGATAGACAGGTCTGACGACAGTCGTGTCTCTGCCGAACACCCTCACCTGAGTAAAGGCAATATTAGGACGGTACGCATCGGGAATGAAGTTGTCGGGGTGTACCAGCATCAGCGACGAGGCGGTTCCCACGGCAAGAAGACCCGAATGCAGACACTTGGGACGAGCCTCGGTCATGCGCAGACCTTCTGTCTCTGACAGCAACCTTCCGGAGGGATTGAAAAAACAAAGTTTATTCTCCAAAACGGCCCATAAACCATGATTGCCATCTTCAACCGTAGCCAAGGCCACATCCGATGACAAAAGGGCATGGAAACGCGGAAATCCGCCACCCAGGCTCAGCAGATCCTGCTCATCGGCATAGATCAGTCCGCAACACTCTGAAGCCAGCCAGATGCGACCGTCTTCCGACTGGAAAACATTGTAGATATTGTCACCGGCAGGATTTGCGTTTTCCGTCTTGGAGGAATGTTGAAAAAAAACGATATCCTCCGGTCGCTGGAAGGCGTTACTGAAAGCCAGCAGACCATCGTTTGTACCAGCCAGCAGTACACCGTCACGGGTCTGTGCCAGGCAACGCACTTCACGGCACTGGGCAGGATAGCCGCTCAGGCCGTTTTCATAGCTTAGAAAACGCAACCGATCCGTTCCTTGCCGTTCCTCGGCCAGCACCACTCCACCGCCGAAACTGGCCAGCCAGTGCCGGCCCTGAGCATCCTCCAGAATATCATAAATAGCATCGGAAGGCAAATGCCCGTCCATATCATCCGATTCGGTATAGTGCTGCACCGAAAAGCTGTTGTCGTCCTTGGGAGTCAGCAAATACAGTCCCCGGTGTTTGCTGCCTATCCACACGCGTTGCCGGCTGTCTTCGTGAATACAATACACATCGGCATCCAACAGGCGATCCCGGTCGTCGCCGATGCTTCCGTCCTCGTGAAGATAGCCCAGAAACTGTTGCGTACTGTCGTACAGACAAACCAGTCCGCGATTGTTTGCGGCATCCGTCTTCCAGCCCACCCATAAACGTTGCAGATGGTCTTCTTCCACCGCTCTGGCCTGAGCCGGCCGGGGCGGTGCAATAAAATCGGTTTTCCGCCGTCCGAAACAATACTCCTCAAGCGTGTCGTTGCCATAGAACCACAGGTTGTGTTGTCTGTCGGCAAGGAAGATGTTCGACCTTACCTGCAACGGTACCCGGATTCCCTCGGAATAGACATAAGCTTGTTCCAGACGTTTGTTTTCCGGTTCAAAATAACAGAATTCCCCGTCACGGGGTTTTATCCACACTGTGCCATAGTCATCTTCGACAAATATGCGAAAACGGAAATACGAGTTAATCCCGTCTATCTTGGGATACTCCATATTCCTGTGTCGCCCGTCCGAGAGCCGGTAGAGCACCACATCGCCGTTACTACGCAGTATCCAGAACCGCCCCTGGCTGTCGCTGTAACATTCCGGGGCGAATCCAACGAAGAAGTTGTCGTGTCTAGCCTGGTCCTGAGGGCCGATCAGCGAAAGACCTCTCAACCTGACAACCGCCAGGCGGTCGTCAGGCAACGCATATAGACCAATTATCTGGTTCAGGGGTGTTTCAGAATTCCAAGAGCAGAACTGGTGCCCCAGATAATCATACCACGCCAGATAGCCGTCTTCTCTGGCAATATACAGCCGTTCAGAAGTCTCAGCCACAAAATCAGCCGGTTCGAATTCAAACACCCGGCCCTGAGCGACACATAGCGTATGCCTGTCACCCAGCAGCCATTCGTTGCCATAGCGATCCAGAAAGACCGTGTTCAACTGTTCGCCAATACGATCCATTTGAATAGAAGAGACCGACGAAGACTTGGATAGCTGTGATTCATCGATACGCCACAGACCCGATCGGCATTGCACCCAGGTTACACCATTGGCGAGAGGATAAATCTTCTGTACCTCCTGTCCGAAACCCTCCACCTCAAAAGGAAGATTTTCGAAGCATAGCGTTCTGTTATTGAACAGGGAGAGCTGCCGGTCGTAAGAGACACACCACAAAAGGTGTCGGCTGCCGGGATAAACCTCCACAAAAAAAGACGAGACAGCATACCTCTTGCCGGCCTCATCGTTCCTAAAATTCCTGAAACCGTAGCCGTCATATCGCTCCAACCCGTTACGCGTGGCCAGCCAGATAAAACCATCCCGATCCTGAACAATCTGATTGACGGCATGTTGCGTGTATCCATCTTCCAAAGAAAACAGCCTTGTGCTGACCAAGCTTTCTGAGAAAGCCGGCCAGACACAGGCTGTCAACCCTATAAGTATGCAGAGCTTTTTAAGAAGAGAAGCCACCGTTTTTTTCGCATTCATCATGCGAAGATACTACAATTTCCCTAATCCATGATAATTTTTACCGTATGGACACGACCATCGATATCGGTCACCTTCATGATGTAGATTTCCTGCGACTGCAGGCGGGCAGCTTTCTTGCCGTCCAACGTGAAGAACTCACGGCTCACCACTTCCATGCTGTCAAAATCCGCCGAAGGCTGCTCCACAGCCGTAGGCAGCTGGCTGGCAATAGCCACCGACAGACGCTGGCTGAAGGTGGAACCTTCGCTGTCAACCACCGTGACCGTCACAGGAGCCATGCCGCAGACACTGCCAGACCTGACCTTGACCTGTGCTCCGGAGATTTCCGCCTCGAACAGAGGGCTGTCAAATCCGATCGTATAGACCGGAGATTTCTGGAATCCGCGGAACCAGGGAGCCACATCGACTGTAGTCTCCTCTCCTGGCTGAAGCACCACATAAGGATGAGCCATAAAATCCAGATAATCTTCGAGCAAGGTGTAGCCGTCACGGTCGGGATCTTCATTGTTGTCAGCCAGGGAAGGATTGCTGCCTGTCATCCGCTCCCACCAGTCGGGCATTCCGTCCTGGTCGGTATCCCAGTCGGCCGGGCGGACTTCCTCTGGGAAGGCCTCGAAACCGCCGCAGTCGTCCTCATGGTCGATTTCGCCCTTGATACCCGAACGGCTGCCCACATAGGTATAAGTACGTCCCAAGGTCTCGCCTACCACACGGACGTGCTGGTCATCGCGGCAGGGCATGGTGACACCGGCATCGGAAAGCACTATCTTGTAGGCGTCCTGCGGTGAATGGACCGTAGCATAGCTCGGGAAGAACGGCTCATTGACAAAATATTCCCAATCTACTGTCTGACTTGATGAAATCTGGACACTATAGATGGAACTACCGTCAATGGTAAGGGCTGCATTATCGCTTGTGTCAAGTACATTGTTTTTCAAGTAAGCACTCTGGGAGCCCTTGCCCGTGCCTTCCAGCTGCAGTGTGAAAATACAGCGGTTGTCGCAAGCAGGTCCCACTTTGTAATAGTTGCCGACAAAGTTGATCTCGTGGGCACCGCCGTCGGTCGTGCGTCCGTGCCAGTTATAGACCACATTATTGAAGATATCCAGCCGGCCGGCATAATATCCGGCACCGTCCAAGCCTCCGCCCATACTCCAGTTGCGGCCGTTGCAATTGACCAGCAGATTGTGCGAGAATGTGCCGATATCTCCGCCGATAGTGGCGGCAAAACCATGATTCTTGCCTTCACCGTAATTCTTGTGGTCGGCAATGCCCAGTGCCTCGGCAATCATGCTGTACTGGAAGGAGATATTCTTGGCCCCGCGGCTCGAATACGTTTCATCTGTACCCCAGGCAGCCGTAGTATGATCAATGATAGTATGGTTACTCCCCGAGCCCATAGCATTGCCCGTGTTGCCGTAACCGCGTCGGGCACGCAAAAAACGGCAGATGCTCTCGCCCGTGATACCCAGATTGGATGCTTTCAGGCAAATACCCTTACCCGGTGCCGTCTGCGCGGCAATGGTCACATAAGGTTTGGCAAACTGCGAGGAGAAGTCCATTTCGATAA
>JAFSRR010000057.1 GCA_017446025.1 Bacteroidales bacterium
CGCCACGATCGCCGAAACGCCGGCCGGACTGGTAGTGGCTTATTTTGGCGGTACGAAAGAACGCAATCCGGATGTCTGCATCTGGGTGTCGCGTCTGGTGGACGGCAAGTGGGTCGGCCCGGAAATGGCCGCCGACGGCATTCAGAGCCCCGAATTGCGCTATCCCTGCTGGAACCCGGTGCTGTACCAGATTCCCGGCAAGGAACTCCTGCTGTTCTATAAGGTCGGTCCCAGCCCTTCGACCTGGAAAGGTTATCTGAAGCGCTCCTTCGACAACGGTCAGACCTGGTCTGAGGCTGAAGAGCTGCCCGAAGGCATCATCGGCCCGGTCAAGAACAAGCCCGAAGAAATCAACGGTATGCTCATTTGCCCCTCCAGCAAGGAAGGCAACGGCTGGCGGCTGTTCATGGAGATGACTCCCGACTATGGCAAGACCTGGTCGTCGGTGGGCCCGCTCAACGAGAAGGAGCCCTGGCTGGCCATCCAGCCCAGCATCCTCAAGCACCAGAACGGCGACCTGCAGATTCTGTTCCGCACGCGCAACCGCCGCATCGGCACCGCCTGGTCGAAGGACGGTGGCATGACCTGGTCCCAGCTGGACAGCACCAGCCTGCCCAACAACAACTCGGGCACGGATGCCGTCACGCTGCAGGACGGCCGTCATCTGCTGGTCTACAACCATGTCCTGCCCCCCGACGAGCAGGCCAAGGGTCCGCGCACCCCGCTCAACGTGGCTCTCTCCAAGGACGGCAAGAAGTGGTATGCTTCGGTCGTACTGGAAGATTCCCCCGTCAGCCAGTATTCTTATCCGGCTGTGATCCAGGGAGCCGACGGTTTCATCCACATCGTCTATACCTGGCGTCGTCAGGGCGTGAAATATGTCAAGCTTGATCCCGCCGAGTTGCAGATGGTGCCCATCAAGAATCTCACCTGGCCCGGACTGTCCAGCCCGACGCCTGATGTGACTGTCACAGAACCCGATTTTCAGATTTCCGTCTGCGACTGGATGCTGCTCAAGCGCCAGAAGGACGGTGCCGTGACTTTGGCCAAGGAACTCAACTACGACGGACTGGAGGTGGATATGAACTCACTGAGCAAGAATCCGACCTTCTTGAGCCGTTTCAAGAACAATCCCGAAGAGTTGATGAACTACAAGCGGCTGGCCGCCATGACGGGCATCAAGATCTCGTCGGTTGCCATGTCGGGTTTCTATGCCCAGTCGTTTGCCCTGCGCGACAGCTATATCGAACCTGTCCAGGATTGCATCGACGTGATGAAGGGCTTGGGTGTCAAGGTGTGCTTCCTGCCCCTGGGTGTCACTTCCGACATCGCCGCCCATCCCGAACTGCGTCCGGCAGCCGTTGAACGTCTTCGCACGGTGGCCAAGCTGGCCGAACAGGCCCATGTCATCATCGGTATCGAAACCACCCTCGATGCTGCCGGCGATCTGGCACTGCTCCAGGAAATCGGCAGCCCGGCCGTGAAGATTTACTTCAACTTCCAGAATCCGCTGCGTGCCGGTCGTGACCTGCATCAGGAACTCCGCACCCTGGGTGCCGAGAATATCTGCATGATCCACTGCACCAACACCGACAAGGTCTGGCTGGAGAACGATCCCGAGATCGATATGCCGGCTGTCAAGAAGACCCTCGAAGACATGGGTTGGAAGGGCTGGCTGGTGGTCGAACGTTCCCGCGACGCTTCACAGTCGCGCAACGTCAAGGCCAACTACGGCGCCAACTGCGTCTATCTGAAGAAAGTCTTCCAGGGTATTGAGTAGTCTTTTATGAAAAGGTTTGCATTCAAGATGATGCTCAAGCCCGGCTGTGAGGAGGAGTATGCCCGACGGCATGCGGCCCTGTGGCCGGAGCTGAGACAACGGCTCAAGGAGCAGGGTGTCGGCAATTACAGTATTTACTGGGATCGCGACACCAACATCTTGTTTGCCTATCAGGAATGCAGTTTGGAAGGCAACAGCCAGGACACTGAAAACGTAGACGCTGTCACACAGCGCTGGTGGAACTGGATGGCCGACCTCATGGAGGTCAATGACGACAATTCACCCGTCAGCATCCCCCTGCCGGAGATGTTCCATCTCGACTGAATTGTTCCGTCCCGACTGAATTGCTCCATCTCGACTGAATTGCTCCATCTCGACTGAATTCTTCCAGGACTGGAAAAACAGACAGCCTGCCTCACTCGTTGTGGGGCAGGCTGCTTTTTTAGGGGTAGGCTGCTTTTTTAGGGACAGGCTGCTTTTTAGAGCGGGCCGCCTTTTGGGGAACGAACCGGTAATGCTACTGGATCGTCGGATAGGCGTTGTCGTGGGCCCCGACGTTTTGGTAGCTGACTTTGACGGTCAGGGTCTCACTGTAGGTCGTACCCTTGTCATTGGTGGCATAGACGCGGAAATAATAACTGTTGCCGGGATCCATGATGATGATTCTGGCCTGGAAATGATCGCCTTCGAGCGCGCCTTCGGTGATGGTGCCGTCCTGCAGGGAGGGCAGCTGGTTGGTGCCGCTGAAGCAGACGCCGTAGGCACTTAAGTCCTCACCCGTGATGTCGGCCTCTACCAGAATGATGGTGGGCGACACTTCCTTGGCGGTTTCATTGGCAATCACAGGGGCCTTCTTGTTATCGCAGGAGACCAGCGACAGGCATGCAGCCAGCGCTATAAGCGTAATGGTATGAATCAGTTTCATTTGACTAAGATGATTTGGTTCAACATATAGTAGAGACCGGCGGGCAGGGCCGACAGCACATTGTCGCCCTCGCGCAGGCTGACTTGGCGGACACAGCGTCCGTCCAGGCCGTAGATATTGGTTTCAAGCGAGAAATCTTCCACATCGGTGGCCACATGGACATGCAGCTGCCCTTCTTCCTGATAGACGCTGATGTCGCGAAGCGGCGTGACAGGCTGGCTGTCTTCGTGCAGACGGCCGATGGGCATGCGAGCCGGCGCATTGGCCGAAGTGGGCGACATATAGGCATAGAAGGCTTTGGTCCAGAGCCGGTCGGGCTGGAAGACGCTGCCTTCGGCGATGTTCTTCTGGAAGCGGTCGTAGGCATTGAGCGAATAGACATCCTTGGCAGCAGGGGTCATGCGGGAGGACGGTACGAAATTGAAGCTCGTTCCCGGGCTGACGGTGCCTGCTCCGGCCACAATGGTGGCATTGTGCGACACGAAATAAATCGCGCCGCTGCTCAGCTGGTCGGCCTGATAGATGTCATTGTTGGGGAAGGCGATGATGTAGGGATGGCCTGCCTGGATGCCGGCAGCCTCTACAAAAGCATCGTTCTTCCATTCACCCAGCCAGTAGTGGAGGCCTTCCTGCCCTGAGGCGAAGGTATAGAGCGGCTGTTCCAAGTCGCCGTCCACCACGCTGTCTACATCGAAGGGCAGCCACAGGGTCTCCCAACCGCTGCTGGCGCCGTTGACGCCGGTTTCCTGGCTGAATTCACGGCCGTATTCGACATAGTCGGTTTGGAAACTTTCCGCTGCATAGAAGGGGTAGCGGGAGTAGAGCCACAGGCTGTCGAGGTGGCCGTCCTGGATGATATAGGGCCGTTTGTCGTACACTTCGGCTTTGGAGTCGAGGTAGAGCAACAGGTTGGGGTTGGCGCCGATGAAGCTGCTGTCGCGAAGGGTCGCCGACGAGTTCCAGCGCACATAGCACAGGTTGTTGCAGCCTTTGAATACCTGTCTGCCCGCATTGATGACATTGGCGTTGACGGTGACGGAATGCAGGCTGTCGCAGCCCTTGAACGCCTCGTCTTCGATGGCGATGACCTGGTAGTGGTGGCCCCGGTATTCAACGCTGTCGGGGATGACAATGTCGCCCTTGTAGTTGAGACCGTCACGGCCGGGGATTACCTTGACCATGCCGTTCTCATAGGAATAGAAGCCGTAGTAGAGGTCGCCGGCGCGGAAGGGCAGGGAACCCATGCCGATGATCTGCGGATCGCCATAGGGCGAATAGACATCGCTTTTGACCGAGCGGACGCGAACGGTATAGGCAGCCGTCTCCAGGTCTTTGAATACCAGGAAGGTATCTTGCGTAGCGTAGTAGCTGTAGTCGTCGCTCACCGTGGCAGAATCCGTCGGCTGTATGATCGGTGCCATCGGCAGGTACTGGTAATCCTTTGACACGATGTCGTCGCCGCCGAATTCGCCCCAAAGGATCTTGATATTGTCCAGCTGGCAGGATTTGTTATCGTCGCCACTGGTGACGAAGGCTATGTAGGGATTGGTGTCCAGGGGTTTCAGGTTGATGTACCAGTCTTTCCACTCGGTGTTGTTGATGGTGGCCACACCGCCATAGACATAGTACTGGTCGCTGGCATCCGTGGCCAGATAAATGCCCAGTTTGCTGTCCTTGTCGCTGGCACTGGCTTTCCTGACGGAAAAATACATGGTCAAAGTGCCGGTGGTACGCGGCAAAATCGGCGTCAGCAGATAGCCTCTTTCCTTTTGGGTGCCTACCTGGATGCACTGTTCGCCGGCATAGATCTCCTGGGTGCGCCAGCCGGGCATTTTCGTGAACAGGTCGATGACCTTGGTCACTTCGCCGTAGTCTTTCTTGAGCGTGCTGAAATCCTCTTGCAACAGTGTGGAACCGTCCTCGACAATCTCGGTGGGCAGGTCTTTTTTGCGTATCACTTCAAGGCTGTACTGCGTAGCCCCTGCCACCGGCGACCAGGAGGCGGTGAAACTGCCTGGCGTTTCTTCGTTGAGATTGAGCGCCAGATTGTCGGGAGCCTTCTGGTTGACGGCCTCATTGGTGGTCTGGGCGAAGATACAGTTGGAGAAAGTGGACCAGATACCTCTGGACAGGCAGCGTACGCGATAGGCATAAAGCTTGTCGGCTTCCAGATTGGAGAAGACATGTTTGGTCTCGCTGGTCTCGATCGACTCTATCAAATGGCCGTGGCTGGCCAGCAAGCTGCCGTCGGCCTCTTCGGCCGTGACACCGGCTCCTTCGATCAGGTAGAATTCCACCATGTAGGAACTGACACCGTTCTTTCTCTGCCAGCGGGCTGTCATCGAATAGGATTTGATTTTGTCGGCTGCCAGGGCGGTGGTGGCCGATTCGCTGCCTTCAAGCACGTTAAGATAGATGACGCTGTCGCGCTCCTCAATCTTGGTCAGGGGTTTGTGGGCCATGCCGCCTTTGTGGAAGATGGCACTGGGAGTGGAGTAGTCGCTCAGTTCGGTGTTGCCCGTCGTGCCGGGATAGGGGTCGCCGGCCATGCCGCTGGTGATA
>JAFSRR010000058.1 GCA_017446025.1 Bacteroidales bacterium
AAGCCCGCTCTCTATCTCTTGTACTACTTGTCTTTTTTCATCCTTTCATAGATCGCTCTCTCGCTCCTCGGAAACAGGCCCTCGCGGGCTCCTCCCCAAAAGCGGGTGCAAAAGTACGGCAAGTTTTATTTCCCACCAAATTTTTGCACAACTTTTTTCTGAAAAAATCGCTGTAAAAACAAATCTGATTGATTATCAGACTATTCGCAGACAGATTGATTCTCTCTTTTTATCTCTTTCCTCACTTAGGATAAGACCCTCCGAAAAACCGGAAAGGGCTGCAAAGATAAGACCACATTTTGGAACCCGCAAACACCCCAAGTCACATTTAGCATCTTTTAATAAACGGGCCTGCCACCAACGTGACAGGCCCGCAATAACATAACGAATACCTATTATATATAGGTGGTCCGCTTACTTGATTTCCTCGTCGAAAACAATGGCCACCTTGCCGCATTTACCGCTGTTCATCAGCTCGTAAGCCTCAGAAGCATGGTCCAGGGTGAAGCGGTTGGTCACCAGGTCTTCGGGATGGATGCCCCAGCGCACGATGCGCTCGACGAGTTCTTCCATACGCCAGATGGTCGTCACCCACGAACCGTAGATGGTCTTCTGGGCATGGATAATGTCGGGACTGGGCTGGAATTCAACCGTACCGCCTTCGCCGATAAAGACAATGCGCCCCCACTTGCGGGTGGCACGGATGGCCAGCTGACGGCCATAGGTGTTGCCCGAGCAGTCCACTGCCCTCTCCACGCCGTTGCCGTCGGTCAGCGCCATCACTTTGTCGAGCGTCGTGGCATCCGACAGGAACACTTCGTCGGCCAGGCCTTTGGACTTGGCGATATCCAGACGTTCCTGGACGGTGTCCACACCGATGAGCTTGGTGGCGCCCATGGCACGGGCCAACATCAGCGAGGCCAGGCCGACCGGGCCCAGACCGACCACCAGCACAGCATCGTTGCCGCAGATACCGATTTTTTCCAGACCTTCATAGACCGTACCGAAGCCGCAGGCAATCTGGGCACCGTCGGTATAGGTGAGGCTGTCGGGCAGCAGCACCAGGTCTTTCTCTTCGGCCAGCAGGTACTCGGCCATGCCGCCGTCACGCTGCCAACCATAGGCGCGCCGGTAAGGGCTCGTACAGCTGATCATATAGCCGCGGCGGCAGTCGTTGCAGACACCGCAACCGGAGATATGATAGACCACCACGCGGTCGCCCTCCTTGAAACGGCGCAGGCCCGGGCCGCACTTGATGATCTGGCCGCTGGGTTCGTGGCCGCAAATCTTATTTTGATACCCCTCGGGGCCTTTTCCCGTATGTTCGCGATAAATGGCGCGGATGTCACTGCCGCAGATGGTCGATGACTTCATCTTGATGAGCACCTCGCCGTAGCCCGGTTCGGGGATTTCGACTTCTTTGAGCACTACCGTGCTGTTGCCCGGCAGATAAGCTGCTTTCATTTTTTGCATAGCTTGAACTAGATAATATTAGGTGATAAACTATTGACGAATGATGCCGTCCTCGTCCCACAGGTCGCGCCAGGAACGGGCGGTTTTCCACATGAAGACCTGCCCTTTGATAAAACGGCAGTTCTTGTCGATGGCCTTGATGGCAGCCATTTCCTCGGCCGAGAGGGGATCCTCGACGGCGGCACGGAGGTTGCTCATGAATTTGGCCGGCTCGACCGAGAACGGGATGGGAATCTGACCGTTCTGGACCGCCCACTTGATGCAGATGACGGCCGGATGGACCCCATGGCGGCGGGCAATCTCGCAGATGACCGGATCCTCGATGGGCACCGTGTCCTCAGGGGTCTTGTCCCGTTCGGGACGGTTGGGCGAACCGATCGGGCAAAAACCGATGACGGCGATGCCGTTGTCTTCCATGAATTTCTTCAACTCAGGCTGCTGGAAATGCGGATGCAACTCCATCTCGTTGCAGACAGGCTTGATGCGGCAATCGCGCAACAAAAGCTCCATCTTGGGACGCGTCATGTTGGAAGTACCGATGTTGCGGACCAGGCCGGCATCCTTCAAGCCTTCCATGGCACGCCATACTTTCATGTAGTCCTCGTGGATATAGGGCTTGGCGTTCGGGTCGCGCGACTCGACGCTCACCTTGGGCGCATGATAGTTGGGGAAAGGCCAATGTACCAGATAGAGATCCAGGTAGTCCAGACCGAGTTTGGAGAGGGATTCCCGGCAGGCGCCTTCCACATCGTCGTGCTTGTCGTTCCATACCTTGGAGGTAATCCACAAGTCTTCGCGTTTGACCACACCCTCGTCGAAAAGCTCTTTCAGGGCATCGCCGATCTCTTTTTCATTGCCATAGACAGCAGCGCAGTCGATGTGGCGGTAGCCGCCTCTGACAGCCTGCTTGACAGCCTCGGCGATCACATCGGCCGTATAGTTGTCGGAGCCGAAAGTACCCAGTCCGACAGCAGGGATCTTATCGCCCGAGGCCAAAGTCACTTTGGGCACAAGATCCGGGTTGACAAAATCAGTCACGGTATTCATAAGATATTTTGTTTCAAACAATTAGTACTATCATTTGGTTACTGCATTTCTCACGATGTCCCTGTTGCGGAAGCCATAAAGGGCGATGACCACGAAGCAGACAAAGGGCAGGAAGAAGGAGAAACGGCAGCCCGACAGGCCCAAAATGGCCTGCTGGTCGATCATCAGGGCTTGCAGCGGCGGCATGACCGAACCACCCAGGATGGCCATGATCAAACCGGCGGCTCCGAATTCAGCATCCTGGCCGATGCCCTCCAGGGCTATACCGTAGATGGTCGGGAACATCAGCGACATACAGGCCGATACGCCGATCAGGCAGTAGAGACCCGGCATGCCTTGGATGAAGATCACCCCAAGCACCAGGGCCAGACCGCCGAATGCCAGCGACATGAGCAACTTGCCCGGGCTGATGTACTTGAGCAGGTAGGTACAGACAAAACGGCTGCAACAGAAAATCGACATAGCCACGATGTTGTAGAGCTGAGCCGTGGAATTGTCGATACCCAGCTCGATCTCGGCATAGTGGATGATGAAAGTCCAGCACATGATCTGCACACCCACATAGAAGAACTGGGCAATCACGCCTTCATAGTAGCGCTTGTTGTGAAGCAGGCGGCCGAAGGTCTCTCCCAGGCTGAAGGCGCCCTCGCTCTGTTTCTTGGGCATCTTGGCAATCAAGAAGATGATGAGCACAAGCAGCACCACGGCACCGATGGCCAGATAGGGGTTGCGGATGGTGACAAGATCGGTGGCGCGCATGGCCTCGAAGGCAGCCGGATCGATGGCATAGATAGCCTCGCGGATGGCTTTGAAGTCGATCTTGTCAGGGTTGGCCGTCAGACTGGCGTAGGCGGCCGGATCGAGTGCTTCCAGTTTGGTCAGGGCCAGGTTGTCGGTCGTGTTCAGACGGCTCAAGATGAGTTGCTGGGCCGTGAACATACCCAGCAGCGAACCCATCGGGTTGAAAGACTGGGCAAAATTCAGCCGTCGCGTGGCCGTAGCCTCGTCACCCATCGACAAGATGTAGGGATTGGCACTGGTCTCCAGGAACGACAGGCCGCAGGTGAGGATGAAATACGACACCAGGAAGGGCCAGAAAGCATGTCCCAGACTGGAGGGGAAGAACAGGAAAGCGCCGGTGGCATAGAGGGCCAGGCCGACGACGATGCCGCTCTTGTAGGAGTGCTTCTTGATGAAATAAGCCGCCACGAAAGCCATGGCGAAATAGCCTCCGTAGAAAGCAAACTGCACAAGCGAACCCTCGAAATTGCTCATCAGCAGCACTTTGGAGAAGGCCCGCACCATCGGGTTGGTGATATCGTTGGCAAAGCCCCACAAGGGGAACAGCATGGTGACAAGGACAAAGGACAGCAGATAGTCCCGGGTCACCATCTTTGCCTTGACGGTCGTTTCGTTGGTCATGTTGCGATAAATGTGATTATTTGTAGATCGGACCGAAGTTCTTGCAAGCACGGTAATCGGCACCTTCCAGATCCATGCCGAAGGCGTTCCAGGCAGCCGGACGGAAGATCTTCTCATCTTCGACATTGTGCATGCAGACGGGGATACGCAGGATGGAAGCCATCGTGATCAAGTCGGCACCCACATGGCCATAGACGATGGCACCATGGTTGGCACCCCAGTTGTTCATGACGCTATAGACATCCTTGAACTGCAGCTTGGTCTGCGACAGACGCGGAGCGAAGAAGGTCGAGGGCCAGGTCTTGTCGGTACGCTTGTTGATCACCTCAAAGGCTTCGGGATGGATATCCACCGTCCAGCCTTCGGCCAGCTGAAGGACGGGACCCTGCCCCTTGATGATGTTCAGGCGCAGCATGGTGACAGGCATACCGCCCTTGGTGAGGAACTGCGAGGAGAAACCGCCGCCGCGGAAATAGCCGCAGTCGGCCGGATACCAAGTGGTGGCTTTCAGGCAGTTGTCCACATCCATTTCGGTCATTTCCCAGAAGGGCTTCATCACGGGCTGGCCGTTCTCGGTGGCCTGGCCGGTGGCATCCAAAGCCGTGGCACCCGAGTTGATCAGGTGGATGAAACCGTTGGCGGCAAGGCCGTCCAGCTTGTGGCCGGAAACACGTTCAACCGATTCGGGGCTCCAGTAGGAACGCACGTCGGAGAACATGACGGCACGGTTGGTGAGCAGATGGGCAAACAACATCGACATGCCGTTCAGGGAGTCGTTCTCGGTGGCCAGGATGTAGGGACGGCGCGGACCGTTCCAGTCGAAGGTGGTGTTTAACAGGGCTTCGGGGAAGTCGCAGTTGGGCATGAAGTCGGTCCACTGGCGCTGACCCTGGAAACCGGCGGCGATGGCGTTGTGGCCCAGCGATTCCTCACCGAAACCTTTTTCTTTCAGTTTGGGATTGCCCGACATCAGGTCGCGGACTATGAGATACATCTTGACGACGAATTCCCAGTCGGAATCCTTCTCCTGGCGGGTGTGCTGCCACAGGGTGTTGTAGTCATTGCCTTCGTTCACCTTGCAGTGCTTCAGCGTCCATTCATAGGCTTTCTTGTACTCTTCCTCGTCGTAGATCTTGTTTTCGACGCGGCGGATCACCTCGACCATGTCGATGTATTCGTTGCGCATGCCCAGATAATCCTGGAAGAAGTCGGGATCGACAATCGAGCCGGCGATACCCATGCAGGCGCCGCCGATCGACAGGTAGGATTTGCCGCGCATTTCAGCCACGGCGATACCGGCGCGGGTGAAACGGATCAGCTTTTCCTGCACATCCTCGGGGATGTTGGTGTCGGTGGCATCCTGTACGTGTTTGCCGTAGATGCCGAAGGTGGGCAGTCCCTTCTGGTTGTAGCCGGCCAGCGCGGCGGCCAGATAGACGGCACCGGGACGTTCCGTGCCGTTGAAGCCCCAGACAGCCTTCGGATAATAGGGATTCATGTCGATGGTCTCCGTGCCGTAGCACCAACAGGGAGTGACACTGATGGTCAGGCCGACACCCTCGCGCTCGAATTTTTCGGCACAGGCGGCAGCTTCGGCCACACGACCGATGGTGCTGTCGGCAATGACACACTGGACGGGTGTTCCGTCACCGTATTTCAACGTGGAAGTGAGCAGTTTTTCGACACTTTTGGCCATGTTCATGGTCTGCACTTCGAGGCTCTCGCGGACACCTCTTTCACGGCCGTCGATGATGGGACGGATACCGACCTTGGGATGATTTTTTGTCATAACTATTTGATTTTAATATTGTTGTATAATAATTCCTCTATCAAATCCGATGTGCCGGCACGGGCTGTACATTCTGTGCAAAGATAACAGAATTCGAGCGTTGTTGCGTCGGCGCCTCCGATAATAACATATTATAACGGTTCACCCTATTCATGGAAATAAACCCGTTTCACCCGCTGCGAGACAGAAGTGAGCACCTCGTAGGGGATCGTGTCCAGCCGGCAGGCCACCTCCGTGATGGTGATATTCTCGCCGAAAATCTCCACCGTATCACCTTCTTTGACCGGCAGTCCCGTCACATCGGCCATGCAGGCATCCATGCAGATGCTGCCCAGCAGCCGGGCCCGGTGGCCGTCGATCCAGACTTCGGCATCGCGATTGTGGCGGTTCAGACCGTCGGCATAGCCGATGGGCAGCGTGGCCACGTCGGCGTCGTGGTCGAGCACGGTGGTACGGCTGTAGCCGATGCTCTCCCCTGCCTTGAAATGATGGATCTGCAAGATCCGGGTCTTCAGGCTGGCCGTGGCTTTCAAGGCTTCGGGATGTACGGCCGAGATGCCGTACAGACCCACACCCAGGCGGACCCTCTCGCACTGCCACTGCGGGAAACGCTCTATGCCGGCCGAATTCAGGATATGGCGCTCGACAGGATAGTCCAGGGCGGCCTGTATCTGCGACGACATGGCGTCGAACAGTTGCCACTGCTGTCGGGTATAGTCATCGAAGCGGGCGTCGTCGCTGCCGGCCAGGTGGGTAAAGACCGTGTTTACCGACAAGACCTGCTGGAAACGGAGCATCGCAATGAGACGCGGCAGGTCGTCCTGGGAGAAGCCCAGCCGGTGCATGCCCGTGTCGAGTTTGATGTGGATGGGATAATCCTTGACGCCCAGCCGTTCACCAGCCCTGATGAAGGCCTCCAAGAGATGGAAACTATACACCTCCGGCTCGAGTTTGTATTCATAGCAAATAGGCAATACCGACACATCGGGATTCATCACCATCACCGGAATGTGGATACCTCCCTGCCGGAGCCTGACACCTTCGTCGGCCACAGCCACGGCCACGGCATCCACCCCGTGGGCCTGCAGCGTGCGGCTCACCTCCAGGGCCCCCAGGCCGTACGATTCGGCCTTGACCATCACAATCATACGGGTTTCGGGCTTGAGCAGCGAGCGGAAATAGTTGTAATTGTGCACGATGGCATCTAGATTGACCTCCATGCGCGTTTCGTGCGACTTGAGCGACAGACGGGCCGAAATGCGTTCAAACCCGAACTTGCGTGAACCTTTGATCAAGATCAGTTCGTCGTGCAATTCGTCGATCAAGCCCGAAGAGAGGAAATCCTCGGTGGTCATGAAAAACGACGAGGTGGCCGGGAACAGGGCCGACCAGGCCACCAGGTCGCGGCCGATGCCCACAAAGCGGCTGATGCCTTTCTGTTCGACCAGCTGGGCCACCTGACGGTACAGGATCTCGGGACGCTGGCCGCTCTGGTAGATATCCGACAGTATCAGCGTACGCTGCATGGTGCGGGCCACGCCGCGCCGGTGCTGGAAATCGAGCGCCAGCTCCAGGGCCTGCAGATCGGAATTGTAAGTATCGTTGATCAGGACATTGCCGTTGCGGCCCTCCTTCACTTCCAGGCGCATGGCCACCGGCTCAAGCTGGCGGAGACGCTTCTCGAGCGTGGCGTTCTCTATGCGGTATTCGTTCACCTCTGTCTCCATCATGAAGATGAAGGCCAGGCAATGCAGCACGTTCTGGATGGAGGCCACATCGGTAAACGGGAAGAGCCAACCGGTTTCCTCTCCACGGTGGAAAGTGTATATCCACGTGTATTCGTCGCGTGGTTCGATGCGGAACTGGTAGCGGGCGGGCGCCCCGTGCATCGACCAGCCGTGCAGCCGGCACATGGGCGACAGGTTCTTGGCCGCCGCCGCAATATCGGCATCGTCGGCGCAATAGACCAGGCAGCGGCAGCCCTCGAAAAGCCGGAATTTCTCTTCCAGTTTCTGGGCCTTGTCGCGGAAATTTTCCTGATGGGCGGGGCCGATGTTGGTCATCAGGCCCCATTCGGGCCGGATCATTTCCTCCAGCGCGGCCATCTCGCCGGGTTGCGAGATACCGGCCTCGATGATGCCCAGCCGGCTGTCCAGGTCGAGCATCGACAGCGACAGCGGCACACCGATCTGCGAATTGAAACTGCCCGGCGAACGGCTGATATTGAAATCGTCACGCAGGAGTTGCCACAACCATTCCTTGACGATGGTCTTGCCGTTACTGCCCGCCAACGCCAGCACCGGGGCCGTGAAGCGGCGGCGCCAGGCAGCTGCCGTCTGCTGGAGGGCTTTGACCGTGTCGGTCACCAGCAACAGGTCTGCCTGGGGCAGCGATTCGGGGTCGGGCATTTCCGACACCACGAAGTGGCGGACGCCCTTGCGATACAAGTCGCCCAGGTATTTATGGCCATTGTTGCTGGCCGTCCTGAGGGCGAAAAAAAGCGAATCGGAGGCCGACACCAGGTTGCGGCTGTCGGTCAGCAGGTGACCGATCCGGCTTTGCGGCTGCCGGACCAGCGACTGGGCCCCGATGATCGAGGCAATTTCTTCAATGAGGAAATTCATGTCAGAATAGCGGTGAAAAAAGCGGTTTCCGCTTCCAGGTTCAGTTCAGGGCAGCGATGTTGCAGGAGCGATATCGCCGCCAGGTTCTTTTGGGCAAAACGCAGATAGGCTTCATCCTGCGGATGGAAAGGCTTGTGTTCCATCGCCTTGTGAATCTGCTCCAACTGCTGTATGATGTCACGGGTGGTCTTATCGAAGGCAAAAGTCCCGAACTGTTGCCAGATGTAACGGACGGCCGACGAGGAAGGATGTATCAGATCGTCGTCGTAGAAGCGGTAGTCACGCAGGTCGTCCAGCAGCAGCTCGTAGGCCGGGAAATAAGTGATTTGCGGGAAGCGCAGCCCCAGTTCCTCGACGGCCAGGTGCAGCACCGATTTGCTCAGCGTGTTCTCGTGGGCCCCGTCTTTGAGATAGCGGATGGGGCTGACCGTCATGACCACCTTCAGATCGGGCTTTTCTTCGAACATCTGTTCCAGGAATCCAGAATAATGATCGACGATTTCGGCCACCTCCAGCCGGCGGCGCACAAACAGGTAGTCGGGCATCTTGTGACAGTTGGCCACGATGCGGCCGGTCTCGGCCAGGGCGAACACCCAGGCGGTGCCGAAAGTAAGTACCAAGCAAGTGGCCTCGTGCAGAGCCCGGGAGGCTTGCCGGGCACGGTGGCGGATATTGTCGAGCACCTGCTGCCGGTCTGTTCCTGAAAAGGAAGTGTGGTGCATGAAGCTGCCGTAGTAGCCTTGGTATTCGAACAAGTCTTCTTCGGTGAAGGGCAGGTCGTACCACAGGCACTCGATGCCCTTGACCACCGACAGCGGGTTATAGAGGACGCCAAAGGGGTTTTGTTCTACATTGAATCCGCTCTTTGCCAACAGATTACCCAGCAGGTCGGCAAAACAGGAACCGAAGGTGACGATGCGGTCGGCATGGGTCAGACTGATTTCCGGCCCGACAGAGACCGGCGTTCTGAAATCATCCATTTCTGAAGGCTTTTTTGATGGAAACAAAAGTAATACAAAGCCGCTTGAATCGCAAAATAAATAATAAAAAAGACGGCCCCCGGTATAACATGAAGGCCAAATGCGTATCTTTGCAACTTCAGACCCAAGCATAATGGAGGAAAGACAAAGTCTTTTAGATACGATAAATTCGCCGGAAGACCTGAAAAAACTACCGGTCGGACAGTTGCCGGAAGTCTGCCGGGAGCTGCGGGAGTTCATCATCAAGGAACTTTCCGAGAACCCCGGCCATCTGGCCGCCAGCCTGGGTACCGTTGAGCTGACCGTCGCCCTGCATTATACCCTGAACACCCCCTACGACCGCATCGTCTGGGACGTCGGCCACCAGGCCTATGGCCACAAGATACTGACCGGCCGCAGGGAACAGTTCCACACCAACCGCCAAAAAGGCGGCATCAGCGGCTTCCCCAACCCGGACGAAAGCCCCTACGACGCCTTTATCGCCGGCCACGCCTCCAACTCGGTTTCGGCCGCCCTGGGCATGGCCATCGCCGCCAAGCGGCAACATGATGAGCGGCTCATTGCCGCCGTCATTGGCGATGGTGCCATGAGCGGCGGACTGGCCTACGAGGGGCTGAACAACACGTCGGAATACAACAACGACCTGCTCATCATCCTCAACGACAACCAGTACGCCATCGATCGCAACATCGGCGGTTTCAGCCGTTCGATGACCCGCATCTCCACCTCGAGGCACTACAACCGTTTCCGTTGGAGAGCCTACCTGGTGCTCAAGAAACTGGGGCTGATAGACGACGCCCGCAAGAGCCGCATCCTGCGCTTCATGAACGGCATCAAGTGCCTGTTCAGCAGTGGTGCCGGCAACCTGTTCGACAGTCTGGACATCCGTTATTTCGGGCCGGTCGACGGGCACGATGTCAAAAACCTGGTCAAGGTGCTCAACACCATCAAGCACATGAAAGGGCCCAAAGTGCTGCATGTCTGCACGGTCAAGGGCAAGGGCTATACCCCCGCCGAGCAGGACGCCACCCTGTTCCACGCTCCCGGCAAGTTCGACATCAACACCGGGCAGACCGATCACGAAGTCAACGACGGCACCCAGCCCATCAAGTTCCAGGACATCTTCGGGCAGACCTTGACCGAACTGGCCGAAAAAAACGAAAAAATCGTGGCTGTCACGCCCGCCATGCCCACCGGCTGCGGCTTGCACACCATGATGAACCGCTTCCCCGACCGTGTATTCGACGTGGGTATCGCCGAAGGTCATGCCGTCACTTTTTCAGCCGGCATGGCCAAGGAGGGGCTGATTCCCTTCTGCAATATTTATTCTTCGTTTGCCCAGCGTGCCTACGACAACATCATCCACGATGTGGCCATTCCCCGCCTGCCGGTTGTCTTGTGCCTCGATCGCGCCGGGTTGGTCGGACAGGACGGTGTGACCCACCAAGGGGCTTTCGACATCGCCGCCCTGCGCTGCATCCCCAATCTGACCATCGCCAGCCCGATCGACGAAATAGAACTCAGAAACATGATGTTCACCGCCCAACATCTGGCCGACCGCCCCTTTGTGATCCGCTATCCCCGGGGCAAAGGCTATGTGGTGAACTGGAAGAACGAAATGGAGCTCATCGAGGTGGGCAAAGGCCTCTGCATGCACCCGGGCACAGACCTGGCCGTGGCCGCTGTCGGCCCGGTGGGGCTGACCATATTGGACATTATTTCGGAATTGGAAGAGCAGCCCGGGGCCCCCAGGGTCGCCTTCTACAATTTCCGTTTCGTCAAACCCATGGATACAGCCCTGGTCGATGAGATCGGCCAACATTTCGACAGGGTGCTGACGGGCGAGAACGGCGCTGTCCAGGGAGGCTTCGGCTCGGCCCTGACCGAGGCGCTCGAAGAGAGGGGCTATCATCCGGCCATCTGCCGGGCCGGATTGCCCGACCGTTTCATCGAACACGCCACTGTGGCAGAGCAGCAGGCTATGTGCGGCATCGACAAAGAAAGCCTTCGACGCCGTATTTTGGAATTAACGACAAAGTAAACAACTATGAAGATAATCATCGGAGGAGCCGGCGAAGTCGGAATACATCTGGCCAAGATGCTGTCCAGGGAAAACCACAGCATTGTGGTGCTGGACGAAAAGGAGGATGTGCTCAACAACCTGAATGCCAACTACGACCTGATGACCATGATCGGTTCACCCTCGTCCATCAGTTGCCTGAAGGATGCCGGCTGCAATTCGGCCGACCTCTTTATCGGGGTCACGCCCGACGAATGCCGCAACATCGTGGCCGGCCACCTGGCTGCCAACCTCGGTGCCAAGAAAGTGGTGGTGCGGGTCGAAACGCCCGAATACCTGGACGAAAACAACCGTCACTATTTCCAGAACCTGGGCATCCATTCGCTCATCTGTCCGGAGATACTGGCCGCCAAGGAAATCGCCGAATCCATCGGCCGGCCCTGGGTGCGCCAGTTCCACGAATTCGACAAGGGCGCCCTGGTGCTGCTCGGTGTCAAGATACGCGAGGACGCTCCCATCATCGGCAAGAAACTCATGGAAGTCTTCTCCCAGGAAGAAAGTTGCCGTATCGCCGCCATCAAGCGGGGCAAGACTACCATCATCCCTTCCGGCCAGGACGTGATCCTGACCAACGACATGGTCTATTTCATCTCCACCCCCGAATACATCGACACAGTGCGCAAGATTGCCAACAAACCCATCGAGAAGGTCGAGGACGTGATGATCATGGGCGGCAGCCGCATCGCCATGCTGGCCGCCCGGCAAATCGCCCGCAAGTACAATGTCAAGATCATCGAGTCGAACCGTGTCCGCTCGGAATATGTCAAAGACCGGCTGGGGGCCGATGTGATGGTGATCCAGGGCGACGGCCGCGACATGGAACTGTTGCACAACGAGAGCATCGAGACGACGGAGGCCTATGTGGCTCTGACGGGCAGTTCGGAGACCAACATCTTCTCCTGCCTGGCCGCCAAGCGCTTCGGCGTGCAGCGCACCATCGCCGAAGTGGAGCAGCTCGACTACATTCCGCTGGCCGAGAACCTGGACATCGGCATCGTCATCAACAAAAAGCTGATTGCCGCCAGCCACATCTACCAGATGATGCTGGAGGCCGATGTGGCCAACATGAAGTGCCTCACCTTTGCCGACGCCGATGTGGCGGAATTTGTCGTCAAGGAAGGCTCTAAAATCACCAAGAAGCCTGTCAAGGACCTGTCACTGCCCGAGAATGTCAGCCTGGGCGGACTGATCCGCGACGGCAAAGGCATCATCATCTACGGCGGCACCCAGATCCAGGCCGGCGACCGCGTGGTGGTCTTCTGTCTGAGTTCCAACCTGCACAAACTCGAAAAATATTTCACCTAAGTCATGGCAAGGGTACCGTTCAATTACAGAATCACTTTCAAAATCCTCGGTTTTCTGCTGTTTATCGAGGCCTTTTTCATGCTGGTCACCGCCGGCATCGGCTACCTGTACCACGAAAACGACCTCCATATCTTTCTGCGTTCGGCCCTCTACACCTTCGCCGCCGGTCTGCTGCTGGCCGCCGTCGGCTGGCGGGCCCGCTCGGACATCGGCAAGCACGAGAGTTTTGTCATCGTCACCCTGGTGTGGGTGCTGTTCTCACTGTTCGGCTCGATACCTTTCCACCTGAGCGGTTCGTTCAGCTGCTATACCGACGCCTTTTTTGAGTCGATGTCGGGATTCTCCACCACCGGTTCGTCCATCCTAAAAGACGTCGAGACACTGTCCCACCCCATCCTGTTCTGGCGCAGTATCATCCAGTGGCTGGGCGGCTTGGGCATCATCCTGCTGTCGCTGGCCATCATGCCGATGATCAAGTTTGGCAGCTTCCAGCTGTTCACGGCCGAATTCACCGGTCCGGTCTATGAAAAACTGCGGCCCCGCCTCACTGAGACCGCCAAACTCATGTGGTTCATCTATTTCGGTCTGACACTGGCCGAGACCGTGCTGCTGGCCATCGGCCCCATGGACTGGTTCGACGCCGTCTGCCACTCCTTCACCACCATGGCCTCGGGCGGTTTTTCCACCCGCAACGCCAGCATCGGCTATTGGAACTCACTCTATATCGAGACTGTCATCACTGTATTCATGTTCCTGGCCGGTACCAGTTTCATCCTGATGTTCTGGATGCTGACCGGTCACTTTGAGAAGGTCAAGGGCAACGAGGAGTTCCGCTGGTACCTGATCGTCGTGTTGGGCGGCAGCCTGCTGCTGGCCGTGCTGCTATTCCTGCTGCAGGACGAGGCTCCGGGGCAAGCCGTCCGGGACGGTGTTTTCCATGTCGTCGCCATTGTCACGACCACCGGTTTCACCACCTCCGAATTCAGCGGCTGGAACCACTGCATCCAGTTCCTGCTGGTGCTGCTCATGTGTACCGGCGGCATGTCGGGCTCCACTTCGGGCAACATCAAGATAGGTCGTATCATCCTGTCGTTCAAGACCTGTCTGAACGAGATGAAACGCGACATCCACCCAAATGCCGTCCTGCCCGTCATGTTCAACAACAAAGCCATGCCGCAGTCGGTCATCACCAGCCTGTTCGGTTTCCTGTTCTTCTATCTGGTACTGCTCATCCTCAGTACCGGCCTGTTTTTTTCGCTGGGCCTGGAGATGGACGAATCGCTTGGGGTGGCACTCACCTCCATCGGCAATATCGGTCCTGGCCTGGGCGACTATTTCACCAGCTTCGCCACCCTGCCCGCCTTTGCCAAATGGTGGATGACCTTCCTCATGCTGGTGGGTCGTCTTGAAATCTACACCGTCCTGCTGCTGTTCTCCAAAGATTTCTGGGTCAGGGCCTGACGACGTCCGTATCATACAAATATCAATATTCATCGATAAAATCCAGACACTATGAAGAAAAACAGCCTTCTGCTTATGCAAGCAGCTTTGTGCCTGATGTTGGGCACCGCATTCTCGGCCTGTTCAACAGCCGAGAAAGACAAGAACTGGCAGACCGCTGCCCAGATTGAGAAAAGTATCAGCCGGACCCATTTCCGCAATGTCGATTACTCCATTCTCGACTTCGGTGCCGTGGCCGACGACTCGACCGTGTTGAACCATGAGGCCATCAACCAGGCCATCGTCCGTTGTGCCATGGACGGCGGCGGCCGTGTGGTCGTACCTGCCGGTGTGTTCTATACAGGCCCCCTTACCCTCAAGAGCAACGTCAACCTGCATCTGTCCGAAGGAGCCGTGCTCAAGTTCTCGACCGATCCTTCGCTCTATCTGCCCCAGGTCCGCACCCGCTGGGAAGGCGTTGATTGCTACAACTACCATCCCTGTCTCTATGCCTATGGCGAAACCAATATCGCCCTGACGGGCAAGGGCACTTTCGATGCCCAGGGCCAGGAGACCTGGTGGAGCCAGTGCGGTGCCCCCCGCTACGGATGGCAGCCCGGCATGCCCGGACAGAACATGGGCGGCCGTGCCCGTCTGCTGCGCAGTGCCGAGGACAAGCTCCCGCTCGACGATCGCATCATGACACCCGAAAACGCCCTGCGCCCCCAGAGCGTCAATTTCTATCAGTGCAAGACCATCCTCATCGAAGATGTCACGCTGCTCAACTCGCCTTTCTGGGTACTTCATCCGCTGCTGTGCGAAGACCTCATTGTCAGGGGTGTGAAGATTTACAACCGCGGTCCCAACGGCGACGGCTGCGATCCTGAATCCTGCCGCAACGTCCTCATCGAAAACTGCTCGTTCGACACGGGCGACGACTGCATCGCCATCAAGTCGGGCCGCAACAACGACGGCCGCAAATGGGGCGTCCCCTCGGAAAACATCATCGTCAGGGGTTGCAAGATGATCAACGGACACGGCGGTGTGGTCATCGGCAGCGAAATCTCGGGCGGCTTCCGCAACCTCTTTGTCGAGGACTGCGACATGGACAGCCCGGAGTTGGACCGCGTCATCCGCATCAAGACCAATACCTGCCGCGGCGGCCTCATTGAAAACATCTATGTCCGCAATGTCAAGGTGGGCCAGTGCCGCGAGGCCGTGCTCAAGATCAACCTGCTCTACGAGGCACGCGAGGATTGCGTGCGCGATTTTCCGCCCACAGTGCGCAATGTCTATATGGACAATGTCACTTGCGAAAAGAGCCGCTACGGGGTGCTCATCGCAGGCCTGCCCGGCGACGACAATGTCTATAACATCCATGTGACCAATTCCTTCTTCAACGGGGTGGCCAGCGGCAACCGCGTGCAGGGCGCACGGGACGTTGTATTCGAGAATCTGCACATCAACGGGGAGATAGCCGAGTAAGAGAGAAGCGACAAAAATTATTTGTCTTTTAATTTGGTTTGCCCTACATTTGCCCCCGATTTAGAGGAAACAAAAGTATGGGCGCACTCATTGTGCAATCATACAATTAAATAAAAGAGTATGAGCTTATTACAAGAAAAACTTCGGAAATATGACGAGCCGCAGAAAATGATGCAGCTTGGCATATACCCTTACTTCAGGGCCATTTCCAGTGAGCAGGACTGCGAAGTCATCATCAACGGCAAAAAAGTCCTGATGTTCGGTTCCAACAGTTACCTGGGCCTGACCAATCACCCCAAGATCAAGGAAGCTGCCATCGAGGCAGTCCGCAAATACGGCACCGGCTGTGCCGGTTCCCGTTTCCTGAACGGTTCGCTCGACATCCACGAAAAACTGGAACACCGGCTGGCTGAGTTTGTCGGCAAGGATGAGGCCATCATTTTCTCCACTGGTTTCCAGGTCAATCTGGGCGTTGTCTCCTGCCTTACCGGCCGCGAAGACTACATCATTCTGGACGAAGCCGACCACGCCTCCATCATCGAAGGTCGTCGTCTGTCTTTCTCCAACACACTGAAGTTCAAACACAACGATATGCTTTCCCTGGAGAGTGTGCTGCAAAAGTGCGCTCCCGACAAAATCAAGCTCATCGTCGTGGACGGTGTCTTCAGCATGGAAGGCGATGTGGCTCCGCTCAAGCAGATGGTCGCCCTGGCCAAGAAATACAAAGCTTCGATCATGGTCGATGAAGCCCACGGTATCGGCGTCTTTGGCGAACACGGACAAGGTGTCTGCTACGCCCAGGGTGTCACCAAGGACATCGATCTGATCATGGGCACTTTCAGCAAGTCCTTCGCCTCGCTGGGCGGCTTCATCGCCACCGACAAGGACACGGCCAACTGGCTGCGTCACCATGCCCGCTCCTACATCTTCAGTGCCAGTGCCACACCGGCCGCCATCGGCGCCGCCAATGCTGCCCTGGACATCATGCTGAGCGAGCCCGAGCGCATCAAGCACCTGTGGGAAGTGACCAACTATGCACTGGAAGGCTTCCGGGCCATGGGTTGCGAAATCGGCAACACCTCCACCCCGATCATCCCCCTGTACATCCGCGACAACGAGAAGACCTTCGCCATCACGCACGACCTGATGGAAAACGGCATCTTCGTCAACCCGGTCGTTTCGCCGGCCGTGGCGCCGCAAGACACACTGATCCGCTTCTCGCTGATGGCCACCCACACCAAAGACCATGTGGACCGGGCTCTGACAGAAATCGAGAAGAGCTTCAAGAAATTCGGCATACTGAAATAAAGATTTTCCAACGGGCGTTTCTCCAAAGGAAACGCCCGTTTTCCTATAATACCCCTGCAGTCTATGAAAGCTCCCGTCCAGATTGTACTGCTCACCGGCGGCAGCAGCGGTATCGGAGCCGCCACCGCCCGGATATTGAGCCGCAGTGGCATGACTGTCTATGCCGGCTCAAGGCGCGGCACCCTACCCGAGGGAAACCAAGGCCCAGAAGACATCTCCAGGCTGATTCCCGTCCGGTTGGACGTCAACGACGCCGAGACCCTGAAAGCGGCCGTCGAACGCATCGTCCGCGAACAGGGGCGTCTGGATGCTGTCATCTGCAATGCCGGCAACGGGATTGCAGGAGCCATCGAAGAGACCGACGAACAGGAGGCTCGGGCTCAGATGGAAACCTGTTTCTTCGGAGCGGTCAAGACCATACAGGCTTGTCTGCCCGTTTTCCGTACCCAAGGTCATGGACGCATCATCACCGTCAGTTCGGTGGCAGCCCTGATACCTATCCCCTACCAGGCTTTCTATTCAGCCGTCAAATCGGCCCTGCTCACCCTGACCGAGGCCCTGTCGCTCGAAGTAAAACCTTTTGGCATCCAATGTTGCAGCATTTTGCCGGGTGATACAAAAACCGGTTTCACAAATGCAAGAAAATATACCGAGGCCAGCCAGGACAAGGAATCTCCCTACTATGAGCGTATGTCTGCCTCGGTCGGCAAAATGGAGAGGGATGAGCAGCATGGCATGGCTCCCGAGGTAATGGGCCGGGCCATCCTCCGACAGCTGAAAAAGCGCCGCATGTCCGTCACCGTAACGCCGCGCATCGACTACCGGCTCATCGGACTGCTCTCCCACTGGCTGCCCGACCGGCTGGTACTGTGGATTGTCGGGCTGCTCTATTGAGGATTGCCTCATGGTTTCAGGTGCATCCTTACCAAGACAGGGTTTGAATCGATGTCGGTGATTTCAGCGGCAGGAAAATAGGCATGACAAAGATCAGGGCCAGGACTGAAAAGACCAGACCACCCACCGTACCTACGGCAAACGAGAACCAGAAGTCCTCCTTGGCCGTGTCGATAAAGAAGGGCACCAGTCCCAGAATGGTCGAGAGCACCGTCAGGAACACCGGCACAATCTTGTGATTGTAAGCCTTCAAAAAAGCCCGTGCATACGACATGCCTGGATGGTCATCCCTGATGCGGTTGTATTCGCAAAGAATATAGATACCGGCATTCACCACCAACCCACAGAGTAGCACCAGCGAGGCAAAACCGCCTGTACCGAAAGGAATCTTAGAAAAGTAGAAGGTCAAAAACGTACCGATAAACGAGACAGGTATCAGCAGGATGATGACAAATGGCTGGCGGAACGACTCGAAGAGAATCGAGCAGATGAAGAAAATGATGACCACGATGAGCAGGATGAGCCAATACTGGGTGCCCGTATCGCGGTAGTAGCCGTAGGAAGTGTTCTGACAGCGGTAGCCGATGGGCAACTCGTTGTTGAAACGTTCCATCACATCGTTGACAAATCGGGTTTCCGACTCGTAGGAGCCGATATAGTTGTAACTGACATTCAAGGTGTACTCCTGGTTGGCCTTGGAAATCGCCTTTTTCGCCTGCCGCTGTTCTATCTGGCCGAACTCGGAGACCCTTACTTCCTTGTCGCCGACCCGCAGGTGGGCATTTTCCAGGTGCCAGAGATCGAAGGCGTCACGCTGCAGCGAGACCATCTGCAGATCGGTATTGGTCCGCTCG
The DNA here is from genome assembly GCA_017446025.1 of Bacteroidales bacterium. Lineage (GTDB taxonomy): Bacteria > Bacteroidota > Bacteroidia > Bacteroidales > UBA1402 > UBA1757. Next base: position 18,702 of record JAFSRR010000058.1, read on the forward strand.
TCGGTGTAGCGTCCCAGACTCTGCTCCGAAAGCAGTTCCCTCAGGGCCCGGTAGAGCTGTTGCTTGTCAATTCCGTAGAGCAGCAGCTTCTCCTCGTCGAAATGCATGTACAATTCGTCCGCACCGGAGGTGTTGCGGCCGTTCTCCACAATCAGGTCCTGCACCCGCTGGTTCTGCGAGAGCATGTCGCACAGGCGCTCCGCATAGGCATAGAGCACCTCGTAATTGTAGCCCGATACAGTCATGCTCCTGGAGCGGTAGGTCAGGTTGATGGAATTGCTGAACCCCCGCGGACTCACCCCCGAAGTGCTCCAGTCGGCCCCGCCGATGTTCAGCAGCTCGCCGATGACCATGCTTTCCAGATAATAGGGGAACGGGCCGTTCTCGTGCTCCTCCTTGAATTCGACCGTAATGCGGGCATCGCCGGAAATATTCGTCTCGAAGCGCTTGATCTCGTCAAAACGGGCCAGGAACCGTTCCAGGATGAGCACTTTTTCGTTCAGCTGGTGGATGCTGCCTCCCAAAGGCATACGCCCGCGAATGGTCAGCACCTTCCCGGACTCTTCTCTCGTAAATCGGTTGTTTTTCAATGATTTGGCAAACAGTCGCATCGTGCCTCCCATGGTCTTGGCCAAAGGTTCGCCCAGATGCTGCTGATAAAAACTGCTGCCGAAGGTCTTGTTGTAAAGACTCTCATACCAGGTGTCCGGACGACGATCCGCCATATAAGAGCTCCGCCCGGCATTGACCTTGGTGGGCAATGCATGGAAAGGGATGCCAAAGGCCAGCACCAGTATGACGAAATAGATCCATTTACGTCGCTGCGTAAACTGCAGATAGCGTTCATAGAAATGTGACCAGCCCCTGACCAGCCGTTTGGAATGAAGTGAGCCGATGGTCTTGCGACTGCTGTAATGCAGCCTGTCGCCCAGTGCCGGCACAAAAAACAGGGCGACCAGCAGCGCCACCGACAGATTGACGATGATGATGCGCGAAAAGTCGTACAGGTCGTGCTGCACATAGTCGGGCATGAAGAAAATCACCACTAACGATCCGATAGTCGTCAGCAGGGCCGCCAGGATGGCCAGGAAAGCCTTGCGGTCGTGATAGTAGCTGTAATGATCGACCATCACGATGGAAGCATCGATAATGAGGCCGAACGACACGGTAATACCCGCCAGCGAGTAGATATGCAGCTTGATGTCAAACAGGTAATAGGCGATGACCGAGATAAGCAGATTGGCAAACAGCGTGACGGCAATAATCGAGAGATACTTCCAGCTGCGGCTGATACCCCAGACAAAGGCCAGCAGAATCGCAAGCGACAGCAAAGTGCGGCGGACCAGTTTCTCAAGTTCTGACTGCATTTCCTCCGAGGCGTCGCCAGTCAGCGTCAGATACACATCGTCGCGCAACTGCGGCTTGATCTGGTCGATTACCGCCCTAAGGGCGGCAGAGAGGGCGATCAGATTTGCCTCAGCGTCCACTTCGATATTCATATAGACGGTGTTCAGTCCGTTCACCCGGTAATAGCGACCCGGCAGCCGGTCCTTGTACTCGTAGGTGGCCAGGTTGTTGAGATAGACAATCTTGTCGCCCACCCGGGTAAGCGGCATCTCTCCGATGTCGCGGGCGAACTTGTCTGTGGCCAGGTGCAGGGTGATACGGCTCAGACTGCCGTCTTCATCCTCACGGTCCAGGTCGCCGATGATATTGCTTTTACCGATGAAATTGCGGATACCGTCCGATATATGCCCGGCCGTCAGGCCGTAGTTGGCCAGGACGGTAGGATCGTAGGAGATTTCCAGATACTGGGTGGTGCCGCCTGTCACCTGCACATTCTGCACCTCGCTCAGGCGTTGGAGGGAGGGAGTGACCTGCTGGTCGATGTATTCCTTGATCTGCTCGCCCGACATGTCGGCATTAATACGGTAGGTCAGCAGTGTCGTAGTCGTAGGTCTGACGCTTTCCCGTTGCACACTGCCACCCGACAGGGAGGGATAGCTCACCCCCTCGGGCAGTCGCGAACTGATCTGACGCAAAAGCTGTGCCACCTCGAAACGCACCATCGGAACATTCACCCCCTCTTTGAGTGTGACCTGTACACTGCCCCTCCCCAGACTGGAACTGGAGGTGACCGATTCCACACCCTTGACCGAAGAAAGCAGTCCCTCGATCTTGGAAGTCACTTCCTGTTCGACCGTACGGGCTGACGCGCCCGACCAGCTGAAACCGACACTCAACTGGTTGGCACGCTGCGAGCGGGGTTTGTCCGACATCTCCATGGTCGGTACCAAGGCCGCGCCTATCAGCATCAGAATCACCATGACCAGCAGCAGGGAGAAGGTCGGGATACGGTCCAGCAGTGAAGAGCGTTGCTTCATCAGCTATTTTCTTTTACGGTAAATCAGATAATAGATCATCGGCACCACAAACAAACTCACCATGGTACCGAAAGTCATACCGATGATGATGGTCAGCGAGAGCGGAAACTGGAGAGCGGAACCCATATCGGCCCGATAAAGGAAAGGAGCGATGGCCAGCACCGTGGTCAGAGTGGTCATGACAATCGGTGTCAGACGGCTGTGGCCGGCGTTCATAATGGCCCGCAGCAAGGGCTGTCCGCGACGACGGTTGCGGTTGATGGTATCGACCTTCAGAATCGAGTCGTTGATGATGATACCGCTCATCACCACCATACCGATGAGCGACATCAGGTTGACCGACTCGCCCAGCAGCCACAGACCCAGCAGCACGAAGAACAGATCGACGATGATTTCCGACAGGATGATCAGCGGCTGAATCAGGCTCTCGAACTGGGCAGCCAGGATGAAGAACAGCAGGCCGACAGCCACCAGCAGCACCATCAAGAGCTCGCGGATCAGCCGGCGGCTGGAGAAATACTCACCGGCATAGCTCACATCATAGTCGTTTCCCTCGCGGACATATTCATCGACAAAGTCCATCACAGCCCGTGCTTCCCTGGCCTTGAGATGGAGACGGACCGGATAGTAGTCGCCGCCACGGCCCGAATAGAGCTTCTTGAAATCCTCTCCCTTGCTCTCCCGAATCAGGTACGAAAGAGGTATTTCCACCCCGTCCGATGCCTTGATTGTCGTCCTGAGCAGTTCCTCGCTCTGCAGCCGGCCTTCGCCCAGCGTGACCGGCAGCTGATAGCCGCCGCGGCTGATGCTGTACATGTCACGGCTGTTGACCTTCTCCTGCAGACGGCTGCTGATCGAGCCGTAGGTCAGCCCGTAATAGGCCATGTTCTCCAGATTCACTTCGTAGCGGATGTTATCCTCGGCCACCACCGGCGGCACATAGAGACCGGGGAAACGGGCCGAGAGCGTATCAAGGAAACGACGTGCCTCATCGACCGTCAGCTGGCCGCCGCCCCTGGCCTGGAGTTGGACTACCAGATCCGGTTCGTCGCCGGAGAAAATCATGTCGAAAATATTGCCGGAGACGGAAAAAGCAGCTGCCGCACGAGGGTAATGCTCCGCCATGTAATGCTCCAGCCGGGCCTCTGCCTTGAGCAGATCCTCCGAGGAGTTTGCCCTGAGATAAATCACTGCCTCCGAAGCGGTGATTTCAGGGGTATGCGACAAAAGGAAGTCCTGTACGCCGATCATGGTCGTGGAGGTAGTCAGCAGTGGCCGTACCAGCGACAGCAACTCATCGCAGCGACGGTCGTTTTCCTCGACCGTGATACCCGAATTCCAGTCGATGGTCATCAGGGCATCCTCGTATTCTATGTAGGGCATGGAACTCTTGTCCACCTCTTTGAACAGGGGCCAGCTCAGCAGCAGACAAAGCAGCAGGCCGCACAATACCAGTCCGGCATGACGGAACACCCAGTTGAAGATTTTCTCATAAGGGCGCAACAAGCCCAGCGTGTGAATCTCCCGCCCGAAAAAACGGGTAGGCTCGACCGCCGTCTTGCGTCTGAAAAAAAGATAGAAATAGACCGGTATGACCAGTACCGAGACCAGCAGCGAGGCAAACAGACCGATAGTCACAGCCATAGCCTGGTCGAAGAAGAGGGCGCCGGCAGTGCCGCTCAGGAAAATCAGAGGAACAAAGACCGAGCAGGTCGTCAGCACCGAGCTGAGCATCGGGGTGAACACCTCGGCCACAGCCAGACTTATAGCGTCCTGCAGATCGGCCGTCCGTTTCCATTTCTGGGAGATATTGTCAATGACGATGATGGAATTATCCACCATCATACCCACACCCAATATCAGGCCTGACAGGGAGATGATATTCAGCGTGATGCCAATCAGATGAAAACTCAAAAGGGTCAGTATCAGTGACAAAGGCACCGTTATGATAATGAGAAAGGGCAGACGGACATTGCGCATGAACAGGAACAGCACCAGACAGGCCAGGATGGCTCCCAGCAGCAGGTTGCTCTCCAGGTTGCGAATCGAATAGCTGAGCAGCTGGGTCTGATCGCGGGTCAGTTCGAAACGGATATTCGGGTAGTTCTTTTCCAGGTCTTCGACCAGATGGCCGATGCTCTCCTGCAAATCCTTCATCTGAGCATCGTTCTGCTTGATGACAGCCAGCGAGACAGCATTGTCGCGGCCGTTACGCACCAGGCCCTTGCGTCGGGCCGGACGCTCGATTACCTGGCAGAGGTCACGGAAACGATAGAGACGGCCCTCGTGGTTGATGACCAGGTTCTCGATGTCTTCCTTGGTGGCAATCTGGTTGTCGAAATAGATATTATAACGATACAGTCCCTCGGCAATACTGAGCACCCCCAGATTGGCATTGCCGTTGCGGATGGCTTTTTCCAGGATATCGGGTGTGACGCCCATCACCTCCATTTTCCGGTAGTCGGGAATGCAAAGCAGCTCACCGGTCACCACCCCGCTGATATCGACCATGGCCGTCTGCGGCAACTGCTCAATACGCTTGACCACGATATTGCGGGCGAAATCTCCCAACTGCGTAAATGACACGCCTGCCTGCGGCAAAGAGTCGCGGCTGCGGGCCGATTCGTCCTTGAGACTCAGATCGAGGTAGAAAGCCGGGATGTCCGTTGCACTGGCCTTCAGCACTTTCGGCCGGTCCACTCCTTCAGGCATGGAGGCCATCGCCCGATCTATCTTCTCGTTGACCTCGATAAAAATCAGGTCGATGTCACTGCCAGGTTCAAACGACATGTAGATGCTGCCAGCGTCTGTTTTGGCCTCGCTGCGGATGTCGTCCAGACTGCCGACCTGCATGAGCTGGTTGCGCAAGGGACGGAGCACACGGCTGTCAACCTCCCGCACAGGCGCTCCAGGCCAGGCTACCTGGATGGTAATCTGGGGAATGTCGATGTCGGGCATCAGCGAGACAGGAATCAGCCGAAGCGAGACCAGGGCGACAGTCACGATGGCAATCAGACACATACTGACCGCAATCGGCCGGTTGATAAGATGCTTGATCATCGCCGGAGACTATTTACGGGCCCCGCGCGTTGCCGGAGCCTTGGGTATGACGGGCGTTCCATCGGCCAGGTTCAGGTTGCCCGAGGTGATGATAATGTCGCCTTCCTGGATATTCGTCTGCTTATAGGCATTGCCCGTAATGGCATAATAACCCAGGTTGGTGTAGAGCACGTCGACATAGGTCCAGACGGCGGCCCCATCGCGGTAGCAGAAGACCACATAATAGCCGTCTCGCTGCACCACGGCATCCTTGGGCACGACAAACATGTCCGGGATATCACTTTCGATCACAATCCTGACATTCATGCCCTCGACCAGCTCTCCACGTTCGTTGCGGATGCGGGCCCGCAGTTTGACCTGTCCTTTCTCGTCGACAAGGGGGTTGACCTCGGTCACCTGGCCCACAAAGCGTTTCTGCGCATCGACAAAGGGCGTCACAACAACCCGCTGGCCGACCTGGGCCACCGACATCTCGGCCTCCAAGATATTGAACTCCACATCAAAGCTGGCATCGTCTATCAGCGTGCAGAAAGCCCCCTCCACTCGCTGATGCAACTTGGAGTCCATATTGGCCACCCGACCGGCAAACGGCGCATACAGCGAGCATTTTTTCAGGTTGAGCTGGGCATCTTCCAGCTGCTCTTCGGCCGACTGATAGCCCGATGAGATCCGGGCACGCTTCATCACCGCTTCGGGGATCTTGTCACTGCGGTCGTCGTAGCCCATGCTGATGAGCTTGTCGAGCAGATCCATTTCGGCCCGTTCCTTCTGCTGCCGAGCCTTGTAGAGAGCACGCTCCGCTTCGGTTTTATCGACCGAAGCCAGCAGCGTGCCTTTGGCCACCACACTGCCGTTGCGGACACAAATCTGCTCCAACAGACCGTTCGAGGGCATCGCCAGGTCGCTCTTGGCCACAGCCCGCAGGCGTCCGTTGCAGTTAATCTGGCGACTGAACACCGTCCGGTGCAGTACCAGTGTATCGACATAGTTGTTGTTGAGTTTCTGCCGGGACATTTCCATCGTGTCCTCGGCCGTTTTTTCCGTTTTTTTCTTCTGCTGGCAAGCCGGCAACACTGTCACAAGCAAGCCGGCCACGAGCACTATTGCCACTTTTTTCATGGACTCCATTATTTTGATAATCATTTAATCAGCTCGTCAAACTCAGCTCCCAGATCCTGCTGGCGGATAAAGTCGTAGAGCGTCGTTTTCTGTAGCTGGTAGTATAACACCCAATATTGTCTCATCTGACTGATGTACTGGTTTTCGGCACTTTCGTATTCCGACTGGGCCGTATTGAGGTCGGTCACCGTGACCGCGCCATCTTCAAAACGTTTTTTGGTCAATTCGTAGCGTTCGTACGAAATCTCCCTCGCTTTGAGCGAAATGTCACACTGGGCCGATTGGTTGTTGAAGCGCGCCACCATGGTCGAAATCGATTCGTCGAGTTCCATTTCCTCCTGCTCTATCTCGGCCTTGGTCACATCCAGATCGGCCAGCGCCATCTTCTCCCGACCCCGGTTCAGCCCCCAGTCATAGATGGGCAAATGGAAACTCAGACCGATCACTTCACGTTCCCGCATATTTTGATACACAGAGCTCAGGGTGGTGCCTGTCTGAGACAAGCCTAGATTGGCTTTGAGTGTCATTTGCAATCCTTTGGCCGACCGGGCCTGGGCCACAGCCTGCTCGGCAGACAGTTGTTTCAACTGCTGGTTGAGCGGATGCGTGGAGTTTTCCCGGGCCTTGCGAATCACCTCCTCGGCACTGACCGACAAGTCGGGACGGTCGGGTGCTCCGGCCAGCCGGATCTCGGTCAGGCGGGTCATCCCCAGGTAGAGGCAAAGTTGGAACATCTGGGTTTCCAGATTCAGCCGGGAAGTGTTGACCGACATCTCGGCATTGAGCAGCGACAATTCCAACTGCATGATTTCACTGCGGGAATTGGCTCCGGTCAGCTCGTGACGACGCTGGGCCAGTTCGTAGAGACGCTGGCGGTCGGAGAGGTTTTCCCGGCTCTTCTCGTAATCGGACTGGGCCGACAAAACCGAAAAATACAAGGTCGTGGTGGAAATTGTGATGTCCTGCATGGTTTCCAGATACTGACGCTTGGCTCTCTCATATTGCACCGGCTCGGTCTTCATGCGCCACTTGAGGCTGTTGTATGAGCGCAGCGGCTGCGTATAGCTCACTGTCAAGGGAGTGGAATTGTAATTGACCCGGTCATAGTCGAACTGATCCAGTCGTGACAGGTTGGACGACACCGACAATGAGCCCCCCAGCAAGGGAACATTCTGGTCGATCGACAAAGACAGGCTGTTGGACAGTGAATTGTTACTGACATAGCTGATTTCGCCGGTTTCGGCATTACGGACATCCACAATCGAACGGTCGTAGTTGAGGGCGGAGCCCGACAAATTGAACGAAGGCAGCAACTCGGCCCGATAGGAACGGTAGTTCCAGTAACGGCCGATAAAACTGAGCCGGGCCGTCCGGGCCTGCGGCGACTGCACCGTGGCCACGGCGATGGCTCGCTCCAACGTGAGCAAGGGCGGTATTTCCGACATCTGCTGTGCCGGCAGCACCTCCACCAGGCAGATCGACAGCAGTGACAAAAGAAGTAACTTGTTTTTCATTTCCAAAAACACATCAGGCAACAAATATATAAGTTTCGCAACACTATGGCAAAGACATTATGTAAAAAAATTAGTACACCCTCTTATCTATTTTAGTACATCACTCTATTTTCCCCCATAACCGGTCGCAACGCAGGCGACCTGTGGTCCTGTCCTTGGACCAGACCACACGACCGGCTATGCCGATGATGAAGTCGTCCGGCACGAATCCCCAATGTCGGCTGTCGTTGGAGTTGGCGATGTTGTCACCGACAAAAAAGTAGTAGTCATGCTTGAATACATAAACCCGGCAAAGACTGTCGCCCAGCAGCGCTGTATCTCCCCGCATGAGGCAAGGCCGCCCCGTTTCGTATTCCACCAGATAACCGTAGGCTCGCCAATGACGAGGAGTCAGCACAATCGTGTCGCCGCGACGGGGCACATAAAGCGGGCCAAAGTCATGCACCGTCCACGAGGTGTCGATATTCCTCAGCCAGCCAGGATGCAGAAAACGGGAACCGATGTCCTCGTTGCTCATCTGCGAAAAATCCGCCTGGCGCCCCTCATCGCCCATCAGGTAGCGGGATTCATGCATATCCACAGCTTCGACATGTAGCGTCCGCTCGAGTCTCGTGTTCCAGCACCAGCCGTCGCGAAGACCCACCGTATCGCCCGGGCAGCCCAGGCAACGCTTGGCATAGACCTTGTCCCATTTGAACCCGATGCGGCGGTTTTGCCAGCCATAGGGATGATTGAACACGGCCACCTGGCCGGCCTGCAGGCTGCGACGCTCTTTCCTGCGCTCAAACACCGGCAGTTCACCACCTTCATAATCCGCATCACTGTAAAAACGCGCTCCCAGTTCGCGCTTGTCCACCCCGATGCGGTCGCCCGGCAACAGCGTGGGCTCCATCGAAGAAGTAGGGATGGTGAACACCTCGTAGAGGTTCATACGGCACAGTCCTCGCAACAGGAACAGCGTCAAGCCGGTCATAGACAGCAGCACCGCCCAGTAAAGGACATTGCCCAGCAGTTTGCGCATTTTTGGTTTCATGGCTCAAGAATATATATTTCCGCTTCGCGTTTGAGTTCACGCACGGCGGGAGAATCGATACGGGGCTCGTAGCCTGCAACAATGGCTGCCATGCGGGCCGCCTGTCCTGCCAGGCCCTGCTCCCTGTAGAGGCGAAGCAACAGACTGAGCGGATACACGCGCCCCGGCACACGACAGAATGCACGGCGATAGCTCTCCTCGGCCAAAGCCGTATAGTGCTGCGCACTGTCGGGGACAGCCACGGCCAGAGAGCGGTAGCAGTTGCCCTGCACATTGAGAAACATCGGGTCGCTGCTGCAACGAATGCCCTGCTCAAGCACTTCCAATGCCCGGCGATGGTCGCCCGTCAGGTGCAACGAGCGGCCGTATTCGAAAAGTATGCCCGTGTGACGGGGCTGTTCCCTGAGCAAAGCCGGATAGTGTTCCACCACCAGTTCGTAGTCACCGCCGCTGTACCAGACACGCAAGTTGCGCCACTGATCCAGGGTCGCTTCACGCTGCTTTTCGCGAGGCAGGAAGTTCCCGGCCAGCCACCACACGCAGACAAGTATCAGCGCCATGCTGACAAAAGAACGGATCTTGGCGCTCCGAAACGGTCGCAATGAGCACCCCGCCGACATGGCAAGAAACAGCGTCAGCATCCCACGAAAAACAGGCAGGGCAAAGGGATACGAAAATAAAGAGAAAACGCAAAGGGCCACCAATCCGGCTCCTGCCGGGCTACGACGGCAGCACAAACGATATGCGGCAATCACTGTCAGACAAAGCATCATCAGCAGGGCCGGAAGCCCCGACTCGACTCCCGTCTGAAGGTATTCGTTGAAGGCATATTCCGGGCAGCCTGCCAGGTTCGTCTCACTCACATCCTGCAGACCAGACAAAAAGGCGTCCGACTCCGCATCCCACGAAGGGAGACGGCGGGCGAAAAACGCCTCTTGAGCACGGCCATAGGCCCCTGCATAGTTTCCAGGCCCCACGCCTGTCCATAGATTGTCGGCCATGATGCGCAACGATATGCGGTCGATATACAGCCGGCCAGCCGCCGATCGGGGTTTGAGTTGCCAGCCGCCGATGGCAAGCACCACGACAAGGGCCGCCGTGGCAAGCAGGGACAACCACTTTCTTTTTCCGGGAAAGCGTTGCCGCATATCCGACCCCCTCAGACGTTCACGGAGGGGAGGCAGCAGCATGACAGCCGCCGCAAAGGCAAAAGCCGTCCAGGCAGCACGGCTCAGCGTGGCAGGCAACAGCACTATGCATGCGAAAAGCGACGACAAAACCCACAAGGAGAAGGCAGCAAAAAGCCATTGTCCGGGCGATGAAGGGCGCGATACAGGTCCGCTACTCCATCTCCGGAGCAACCACGACAACAATACGGCGGCCGTCACAGCCAACAAACCGCCCAGCGGACCGGGGTTCTTCAAGCTGCCCGTAAATAGATACAGACTATGGTTGGAAACGGCCTGGCCCATAATCTGACGCATACTGACCCACGACTCATGCGAGCCGACAAGGGCTATGGCAGCCACGACCAGGACTTCGGACAGAGATTCCCGAGACAGGAAGGCGTTGGAGCGTAGGGGCACGCGCGACAGCATGTAAAAAAGGCAGCGCAACACCACGTACAACGCACCATCAGCCCACAAACGGGCCACGGCAGCAGGGTCGGCACTGTCGGGATGCAGCACGGCCGATAGCCAGCGCCAGCACAGCAACAGCGCATAAAGCACATCCACCGAAAAGACAGATTCAAGCCAACGCCCTTTGTTTGTCATTGTTAGAAGTCCTTTATCTTGAACAAAGCAAGCACCACTTTACTGTAATTTACGCGCTTTCTTCAACCTGGCGTTCAAATAAGCATTCAATTCACGAACGGAACCAAGATTCAAATGATCACATAGGCGCTGCTTGCCAGTATAGACCGTCCTGGTTTTTATTTTCAATAAATATGCCAAATCCTGAGTTTCAAATTCTTTCACCATCAAGAGATACAGCAACGTCTTGTCCATTACGGTCAGTTCCTTGTCCTCTGCCTGGGCAAACGAAGTCGGCATATTACTCTCAAAGAAACGCAGGAAATCCTTTCTCGTCTCTAAATGCAGCAATTTCGACAATGAATTGATCCTGTCATTAACAGGATAGCGCTGATTGTAGATTTCACTTACCTTTGCTTGGATCTCTCTCAAAAAACCATTCGGCAGAAAGGCTTCCACAGAAACAGAATCCGGCGTACCCGGTTTATTGATTCGATATAGGAAAAACGACCCTACAAGCAACACTATCGGTAGCAGCAACAGCCACTCCCTTCCATTGTGGGAAACGGAAGAAGCCCCCTCCACAGCCGATGGATAATCTTTCCACTTCAGATTAGCCTTGACTAAGACATGGCTCTTCTGGCTATTATAAAAGAACCAATAAAAAGTGTTGTCATGAACAGCCAAAGGTATCCCATTCCTTCCCTCTGTCGGAGAATATAAAACAATTTCCCCGGTTTGTTGATTCAAAAAATAACAATAGTAACTATTGCCACATTCGAATCCCAAAAACAAAATATCTCTTCCCTCCAGAAAGGACAAAAAAACGACTTTACCCTGCCTGGACAGTCTTTCAGGGAAATACGGTCTCGCGAATGAGCTCACTGTTGTCAGGCTGCTGTCATCGGGCCAATTATCACCAAAGTCAAGCTGATATCTCATCTCCGCCCCGTCCTTGTCGATACGATACAATGCTGGCTGCATACAAGGCATATACAAAACCTCGTCATCCACCTTTTGCAAAGACGGCACATGAGAAACCATGTTAAGACACCTCAATTCAGACGGGACTTCAATCAAACTTTTCTGAGTCCTTCCCCACTGGTCGATAATGCTGATGGAACGAGAGTTCTCGTTAAAGGCATCCAGAACAAGGTAATCATCCATAGAAACAAAACCACCTGTGAAACCCGACAGTTCAAGAGTATTTAAATACTGGCCATCCATGGAGTAATATCGGATTCCGACATCGTCCAGAATTAAGATTCTATTGTGTTCACAATCGACCTCGAAATCATTTATGGCTACATAGTCCTGCACTCCGAGACCGGCATGATGGAAGACCTGCTTCAGTTTTCCATCAAGATGATAGATATATAAGTTTCTGTTCGTATCTCCATCGACAAAACAAAGTAAATTGTTTTGAAGCCGACACATGGAGACACTGTTGAAAGAAAACTCCATCGGAGGTTCCTCCATATCGACAAGCGACACTCTCGTCGAAACATCGTCAATGGAACACACGGGGACACTGTCATGAATTTCAACCGACACCCGCAGCGGTACGGCCGATACAGTTAGCGGCAAACATCCCAATAGACAAATGAGAAGAAGCCTTTTCAACTTCATGTGTGGCAACACTATTGGGAGATGATGTTTGTTGGACATACATCACTACCACCATCACGGCACAGCACAGATGTTAGCGAATAGACAACCACCTTATTGCCCGACGGAGGCGTCTCATCCTCGGTAAGAGCCACCACATTGAGTGCGGCCAGAGGGTTCTTTGGCGTTACTGTCTGATAACGGACGAGTGTGTAAACCGACAGAGCAGATACAGACAAGAGCATCAATAGTCCTGAGAACATCATTTTCTTTCTTTTCATCATATATGATTTGTTATTGTTCGCGCCGAAGTTAACATATATTTCTCATGTTTCAAAATAAATCAATTGAGAAATCTTGTGTATCAAATTCTTATTCCATTCTTTTCTTGCTTTCACCACCATATTTGGCGGCCATTCTCGTAGGTAAAGATGCGCTCCTCCCGGCCCTCACTAAGATTGCGTAGCCAGTAGAGTGCTCCAGCCGGAGCCTTGAAGACCAGAGAGTCGCATGTGGCCGTCTGGCGTCCCGCTGAAATCCATGTATGGTCGAAATACATCAATTCGTACACATCACCGGGAACTATGCCGTTGGCATCGGTGCGGGATATGCAGTGAACAAACGCCACCTTCGCTGACGGTGACAGTGGCAGCGACACACCAGCCCACTCGCGTAGGGTGGCATAGCTCAACGCATCACCATCAAAAAGAGACCGCACCGATGAGGTGTCTTCCGAAGCTGACCACAGTCGCTGCCCATCAAGCCGCGCACCGGAAGCATCGTGCAACGACAATTCGCCCACCTGCGCCCGTCCAGGGCTTACAAGCCGCCAGTTTCTATAAGATGCCAGACTGTCAGGCACGCTTATCACATTATAGTTCAAGTCAGGATTAGCCTCCGAAAACTCATATACCGCCAATGCATCTTCGAACGATGCATCACGAGCCGCTTCAACTCGGCAACCCGTCAAGGCGTCCGCCCAGCGCGTCTTGGCATAGGTAAGCGGATACTTGCGCGTCATAGCTATCGTCTGGCAGACAGACGATGGGATATAATCCCGCTTTCGGCCACGGTTGTCGAGCAGGAAGGGACGACCAAGACTATACATTTTGTCTCCAGAAAACGCCACCAGCAGGTAGACCGCCCCACGGCCCATATCACGGAAGCGGGCGCGGCCCAGATGTACACGGGCACAAGACACCGGCTTCCATGTCCGGTCGTTGAACACGGCCAGGTAGGCATGGCGGACACCCAGCGGGCAGCGCGCTGATACATCCATCACCTCCACATACTGTGATGTCACATCCTCGGTAAAGGGGTTTAAGAAGGTTTCAGGAATATACTCTCCCTTACCCGGGCGAGGTGTGCGATGGCGCGACCATGTGCGGCGCAGCACTTTGGCAGCACGCGGATAGTGTGTATCGTGGCTTACGCCATGGAGGCACTGCGCATCGAACAGCACACGCCAATAATGCGAGCTGCTGCGCGTGGGCCAGAAGGGCACATAGTCGATAGTGCTGGGGATGCCCGCACCACGCATGGTCGCCACATCGTACATACAATTATCCTCACATTCGAAGGTATAACTGCGACCATCGGGAAGGGTCAGGTAGGGCATAAACGGCTCGTCACGCTTACCCACTATGGCTCGCAGTGCCTGACGGAGTTCTGAAGAAGAAGTCTGCACATGGCTGTAGCGATTGGTCCATGACGACAGTTCGCGCCAATACCTGTCGGACGAGTCCAGTGCAGCAGGCAACGGCTCGCAGCCCACACGGTAAGGAAGCAGATATTCGCAGAAGTCTTCGAAGCAGCAATCCTGTAGCCAACGGCAACTGCGCCACTGGGCAAGTCGGTCGTCAATATGGGATATCAGGAATTCGGCTGTAAGAGACTGGACATCCTCTGTCGCGGGATAATCCACATTCTTTCCTTTCTGCCCGGGTATCTGCCAAACCACGCGCTTTACGGCGTTGGTCATGGTTGGATACATAGTGTCAATGGCCGCGATGTAGTCCGACATGCCAGAGCCCGACAAACTGC
>JAFSRR010000059.1 GCA_017446025.1 Bacteroidales bacterium
GATGAAAAGGCCGGTGATGCGGGGAATCAGCTCCATCACGGCGCCCATCTTGATGCCCAGGCCCAGGATGGCGGGGATATGGTTCGCAATCTCGGACCAGGAAGGATAACTGAGGCAGCCGATGGCAATACCCACAATCACGCCCAGGAAAAGCGGTTCGCCCAGCAGGCCGAACTTCTTCTTCATGCCTTCGGCGTCAATGTCCAGCTTGTTGAAGCCGGGGATGCGGTCCATGCACCAGTTCAGGCCTTCGGCAAAGGGCACGAAGCCCTGGCAGAAAGGCTGCGGGATGGAGATTCCGTCCAGATCCTTGTAATAGCTATGGAACTTCTTGGTGGTAAGGTCGGCCATTACCAGGGTGATAATAAAGCACACGATGGCGGCGAAGAAACCCCACCAGATATTGTCGCAGGCGAAATATACCACGGCGCCGATGAAGGCATAGTGCCAATAGTTCCACAGATCGATATTGATGGTATTGGTAGCCTTGCAAAGCAGCAGGACAATGTTGATGCCCAGACAAACAGGGATGATGAAAGCCCCAACAGTGGTATTGTAAGCCACCGAAGCCGCAGCCGGCCAACCCATGTCGAAGATGCCCAACTGCAGGTTGTAGATATCGGTCACCTGCTTCAAAGGCCCACCCAGGGAAGAAGTGAGCAGGGCCGTCACCACGGAAAGGCCCACAAAACCCACGCCCACCAGCAAACCGCTCTTGAGCGCCTTGCCCGGCTTGATGCCGATGCAGACGCCCAGGATGAAGAACAGGATGGGCATCATCACAGCGGCGCCCAACCCGATGATATAAGAAAAAACTTGTTCCATTATTTAGGCTGCTTACCGATGTAGGCCAGGATACCACCGTCGACATAGAGGATGTGACCGTTCACGGCGTCGGAGGCGTGGGAGGCCAGGAACACGGCGGGGCCACCCAGCTCGGAAGGATCCAGCCAGCGGCCGGCGGGCGTTTTGGCGCAGATGAAGCTGTCGAAGGGATGGCGGGAGCCGTCGGGCTGCTTTTCGCGCAGGGGAGCGGTCTGAGGCGTGGCAATGTAGCCGGGGCCGATGCCGTTGCACTGGATGTTATACTCGCCGTACTCGCTGCAGATGTTGCGGGTGAGCATCTTGAGACCGCCCTTGGCGGCGGCATAGGCCGAAACCGTCTCTCGGCCTAGTTCGCTCATCATCGAGCAGATGTTGATGATCTTCCCGTGGCCCTTCCTGATCATGCCGGGCAGCACGGCCTTGGCAACAATGAACGGGGCGTTCAGGTCGATATCGATCACCTGACGGAATTCTTCGGTGCTCATTTCCAGCATCGGGATGCGTTTGATGATACCGGCATTGTTGACCAGGATGTCGATGACGCCGACTTCTTCCTCGATCTGCGCGACCATCGCTTTTACCTGTTCCTCGTCAGTCACATCGCAGATATAGCCGTGGGCTTCGATCCCTTTGGCGGCATAATCGGCCAGCGCCTGATCCAGATGGTGCTGACTGCGGCAGTTGAAGCAGATCTTCGCACCGGCAGCGGCATAGGCCTCAGCGATCGCGAACCCGATCCCGTAAGCGGCACCGGTGATCAGAGCGACTTTCCCTTCAAGAGAAAACATTTTCATATCCATGGTCATCCTCCGTTTGCTCAGCGCTGGACACGGCCGGTCCCATCGCCGCCCATCAGCTTTTCCACTTCATCAACGCTGACACGGTTGAAGTCACCGGAAATGCTGTGCTTCAGGCAGGAAGCCGCCACAGCGAATTCCAGCGCCTGCTGTTTGTCATCATAATGGGTCAGCCCGTAGAGCAGACCGCCGCCGAAGCTGTCACCGCCGCCGACACGGTCGACGATATCGCGGATTTCATAGCGCTTGGATTCATAGAAGTGCTCGCGGTCATTCA
>JAFSRR010000060.1 GCA_017446025.1 Bacteroidales bacterium
ACCAGACCGATCGACGAGCTTCAGATAAGGATTATCTTCATACTGGGCACTTGCCGGTCTTATCATATAATTACTATTCTCTGTCGGAATAATATCGACGATAGCCTCATCCGTTTTCAGATACTTGCCTTCATTTTCAACACTACTATAAACATAGCATATCCCTCGGCTGTACATAAGCAGTTCGTTGTTCTCCTTGCTGTACGACCATCTGTAATAATCTGGAGGCAACTCATTGTGACCGTGTCCCATTCCTATTACAGTGCGTCGGAACTCCCCTGTTTTACTAAAAAGGAGAACTCCTCTGAACCATCTTGTGCAATTGTTGGCCAACAATAGCCCATCATCTGTTTCCACTGTCATTAAATACTCGAGTCGCACGGGTGCATTCAAATCGAATTCCAATGGTATAAATTCCATAGAATCAACAATGGTGTTGATAATGATGTTGGAAGCTGTTTCAGCAGCAGT
Source organism: Bacteroidales bacterium (assembly GCA_017446025.1). GTDB lineage: Bacteria > Bacteroidota > Bacteroidia > Bacteroidales > UBA1402 > UBA1757. The sequence goes on from JAFSRR010000060.1 coordinate 472, forward strand.
CGATAAATCAAAAGAATAAAAGCACGTGTCTGGAGTCTGACTCGATTCAAGTTCCATTCTATCGGCCGATGCTTTATGCCTGCATGATGAAGAGGCAAAAGAACATAATACAACCGCCCAAACTGCGATACGAATAATCCTCGAAAAGACACTCATCAACTTATCAAGTTTTATAATCACTCAGCAAAGTTATATGAAATATTTTTTGTCAATCTATCCTCTATACATATTTATTTTTATTTAACAGTTTAAATTTTTTATCTGTTTCGGGTTTTCACTGAGATAAAACTGGTGTGTTCTGATAAGAAAAACGAACTGATAGCATCATCTTTCATTTATCCTGCAGCAACACATCATAAAGTGAATAAAAAGTATTATCTTTGCAGCCGTAATAATACATTGAAGACAAAGATGAGTAAGAGGACCATGGGGACCAAGCTGCCCCGGAAACTGGAAGACAAGATGCACACCGTCGGCCAACAGATCAAACTGGCCCGGTTGCGGCGCAACCTGAGCATCGCCCAAGTAGCCGAACGAGCCACCTGCTCTCCCCTGACGATAGCCCGTATAGAAAAAGGCGTGCCGACTGTATCCATCGGCATTTATCTTCGAGTCCTCTACGCCTTGCAATTGGAAGACGACATCCTTCTGCTGGCACAAAAAGACGAAATGGGGCGCGCCCTTCAAGACCTGGCTCTGAAACACCGCGAACGCGCCTCAAAAAAATAAGGAACCATGCGCACTTTATTCGTTTATGCCGATTTTGATTGGATGGAAGCCCCTGTGTTAATAGGAGAACTGAGCTATGACCTACTTCGTGGCTCCGATTATTATTTGTTTAAATACGACGATAATTGGCTTGGTAAATATGGCAACCTGTTTCTCAGTGAGGATATACGCAATTATCCCGGGCCTCAGTACACACAGCCAGACAAAGACATTTTCGGCTGCTTTAGCGATGCTCTGCCAGACCGTTGGGGACGCCTTCTCCTGAACAGGCGGGAACAAATCAAAGCCACCCAAGAACAACGTCCTGCCAGGAGGCTCTCTTCATTTGATTATCTAACCGGCATTGACGATTATTCCCGTATAGGAGGTTTTCGATTCAAGACCGTCCAAAATGGGGATTTCATCAACACCGAAACTCCGCTAAAGATACCTCCCTTGACAGATCTTCGCTCTCTGGTTGTCGCCAGCCAGCATATTGAAAAAAGCGAAGCGATGAACCAGATGCCTGAAATAAGATGGATCAATCAACTTGTCCGTCCAGGATCCTCACTTGGAGGAGCTCGCCCCAAAGCGGGAGTGATAAGTCCCGACCGCCAACTCTTTGTTGCGAAATTTCCGTCACGACTAGATGACTACGATGTTGCCCTATGGGAGCATCACAGTCACCTGCTGGCACGACAAGCCGGAATTATTTCTGCCGAGACAAAGGTACTTTCAACCGAAAAAAAATTCCACATTCTACTTTCTAAACGATTTGACAGATCTGACCAAGGCAGACGCATTCATTTTGCATCAGCGATGACCCTGCTTGGATTGACTGATGGATGCAATGCGCAGACCGGCAATGGATATCTGGACATTGTCAGTTTCATCATTCAGCACTGCTGCGATGTAGAAAAAAACTTACGTCAATTGTACCGCCGAGTCGCTTTCAATATTGCCATCGGCAACAGCGACGACCATTTCCGCAACCACGGATTTCTGCTGACGCCACGAGGGTGGACCCTATCGCCAGCCTATGACATGAATCCGACCCATAACGAATACCAAAGCCTGCTCATCAATTCATCCACTCAACTGGCTGATTTAGAGGCACTGCTCAACTCTGCAGAAGAATATATGATCAACAAGGATGAGGCTAATGTCATCATCCATGAAGTTACCCATGCCGTCCAAGGATGGAAGAGCCTCGCCAAACAACTAGGGATTACTCAAAAAGAGATAAATCTATTCGAACCTGTTTACCGACGGTCCCTGAGCCGATAGACATGACGGAGATAGCCGCTCAAAAGCATCGGCAGGAAATAGGTGGCATACATCAGGTAGAGAACGGCCGCCGTGAAGAGCAACTCCCACAAAGGAGTCTCCCCCCAGGAGCCTTTCATCAGCCAGACAACGGCCCATATATATGGAATATGGCAGACTGTGACAAACAAAACTGTCAGCCACCTGCTACGTTCGAGCAAGGGCAGGAACAAATAGCAGACCAATGACAACACCATCAGGCCGAGAATATAAAACAAGGCATTTACCAGCATGGGCATGCCTAAATCTCCGTCATACAGGCAAAGCAGGTCGCTCAGCACCATAAAGAACAGCATCGACAGCACAGCCCCCAGCACCGGAGAGAGCCACCACACCCAATTGACTATTGAGCGGGGAACAACGCCGGTCGCATTCCGTCCCACTTGTTTCTGATGCCACCAATAGCGAAGATAGGCACAAAGCAGCATCGGCACTGAATAGAAGGCGCACCAGGCATACCAGACCAGCAACTGACCGACCAATGACATGAAGTCGCCTCGCTGAGGATTCACCGGCAGTTCGACAGAAATCGGCGCTACCAGTTTGTTAATCAGATAGGATATCACAAAAGCCAGCAAGGTCAGGACAACCAGTATCCACCATGTCCATACAGGCTTTTTAAGCCAAAGCCACAGGGCCGCGTAAGAAAAAGGGAGCAGCACGAAAACAACATAGCACCAGATCTTTAGCCGCAATGCCATGTCACGGGCTACCATCGGGGCCATCTCGCCGTTTTCACTTACAGCATACGAAGACAGAGCATCAAAGGCCAGGTACATCAGGCCTATACCGAGCAGGCCGCCCAACAGCGGCGACAGCCAGTACAATGCATCTATCCATTTATCCTTTTTGATCATCATGATTGGTTTTCGACAGCAAAGATACACAGATTCCCTCAGCCGTCCTTCTGCCCGGCCGTTTTTTCGTCAAAACCTGCAACTCTATGCACACAAGAGTTGCCACTATGTCGTTTTAGTAAGTATGAAAACCTTCGTATTCATGCCCGTTGACAGGATCGCCATTGACGATTCTCATGGGATGCTCTATTATGCCAGACTTCACCAACTCATTGTAATGGAGCCTCAGTTCTTCTGTCATATCAAACAATTCCTGCGAAACATTCAGTTGTTCCGCCGTCTTGTCAATGGCAATCGTGGAATCAGGGGCATTGTACCAATAGAAAGTTATTCTCTGTGACGCCTCATTGATGATCCGCCGTTTTTCAGCATCTTTCGGATACCTGAGGGAGCCGTCTTCATCCCTATCCCATACACCACCTTCTACCGACAGATACTCCGGATACAAAGGCTCTTCTTTTTGTTTTTTGTCAGCAGTACGAGTACAAGCAGTTACATTGAATAACAATAAACTCGTTACGGCAATCATGATTAGATTATTTCCGTTATGCTTTTGATTAGGTTCAGTCATATTCTTTATGCGTTGTATGCCTACAATAATAATTGGAGCAAAGTATATTATCTGTATAACAAACAGATAGCATATTTGATACACCTCAAATGTAACTGCACGATGGGAAATAATGAACAAATACAGGAATGGTAGCCATAACAATGTCATCAATACCCATCCAAAATAAAGATTAGGCACCTTATCAAAAAGAAGCATTGCAAAATATGTCAGAGCCATCATCAATATATCATATGACAGAAGAAAATCTGAAAATAATCGTATCGTTGTCCATGTGCCATGTTCTCCGATCTCTCCTTTACTCCATTCAACAATGACCATGATAAGAAACTGTAGAAACAGCGTCATTAGTGTTCCCAGTAATGGCGAAAGCCAATATAATCGATTAACAAGTGTAGTTTTCATAGCTATATCAGTGAACAGCATAATAAATATCTTACCGATTCCAGCCTTCTACCCTATATGTTTTTTCTGTCAACTTGCGGCTGGTATGGGAAATGGAGTCAGCATACCAAACCTCAATACGTGCCAGATAATAGTCTCCCCATACACCTTCAGAGATTTTGAATTCTACAGGATCTGTTGTTTTTTCTCTGTCTTCGGGTCCGACTTTCTGAGCAGATTCTTTCCGGATTCTTTTTGCTGAGAGCGGCTTATTCTTGCTCGCTTCATAGCACTCCAACCAGATCTCACCGACGTTCAGGGCTTCTGATATATAAAAACAGTATTCGTAAATACCACCTTGAAATCCGTCTCTAATCTGTAGCCAGGTGCTGCTGTCACTGGGAATAACACGGTCCGACAATTTGTTTTGTGTCACCAGACTGCCATTTTCGTCCAAAACATAAATGGTATCCCTAATAGGTTTTTCATATATCGCACCAGCTGGAATAGGATGCCGCTTGCCGAAATCATCGCCGGCATCACTGGAGAACATAAACCAAACTCCTATAAATAAGGTTATAAAGACAAATAGGGGTATTGCCACTAACATCATTGCCAGGTGACCCCATATGGCCAATTTCCTTTTTTTTACGATGTAGCAAATCCAGAGGATTACATTGACAACAATCAGTAGAATGCTCAAAACAATCAATATATCTGAACAATAACCAAGCCAGTGAACAACCGAAGAGCCATTTTTAAAACTACTATACCCTATAATAGGCAATTGTAGCAATTGCAGGGCTATCAGCAAAGCGGGCCAAAACCACCATTCTTTATACAAAGGATTATTTTTCATAATTGCACGTGTTTATAATTAGACAACACGGCAAATTTACAATCACAACCAGCAGAATTGTTCAAAAACAATTAAGGAGAGCACAAAACAAATGGGCTGAATTACAACCAGTTATTTATTATTCGGCATCAATTTTTAAGGTTGATGGGAAAAGGAAGTCCTTCATGGCCGCCTGCAATCGGAGATTTTGGGGTAAAGCGAGTGCTCCGCGAAGGTTTTTCTGGTAGTCATAGACCGTGTTTTTCTTGATTTTCATGAGATAACAGATCTGAGTCACTGAGCAGCCCAGCAGATTCAGCACTGCGCAGATCAGTTCCTGCCGTTTCAGATTGGGGTAGCTGGCCGACAGCCGATCGACAAAAGAAGCAAAGTTATCATTGATAAAGGAACTGAAGTCTTCCCAGGAGTCCAAAGGCAATAGTTCTCCGACCTGCAAGGCAAAGAGGCGGCCGTCATCGGCAATATGCGCGGCTTCCGACTGCTTGCTGTAGATTTCTTTTAGTTTAGCGGTCATCTCTGCAAGACGCTTTTCCAGCACCGAACGGTTCAATTCCTGATGATCAGTCCTGACCTGCTCCAATTCTTGCGACAAGCGACGACACTCCGTCTCGGCCGATGCCGATGTCTGCTCCTGCGACTGAAGACGTTCCATGAGCTGGCGATACTTCCGCTCCCGATAGCGAACATAGATAAAAAAGGTCGCTGAAAGCATGAAAAGCGATCCGTATAGAGCTAGTGTCTTTTTCTTGTGACGACCGATAGCCTGCGACATGGACCAAATCATTTCTTGATAGGAGACGACAGCGGAATCTGCTTGCTCGGTCATCATAGAATCAACACGGTCCTTTTGTTCTGTAAAAGGGGAGTCACAGGCAAAACAAAGACACAGCAGCACAATGATACCTGAGGGTATCAACCTGCGAGCCGGTGTCTTGTGTCGCTTCATTTATAAGATTGTTCACTGGCCAGGCGCTTGGCTTCCATTTCGGCCAGGAAGTTGCTGAGGCGCTCGATGGAAGATTTGGTGATAGAGATGCGGCCCGAACGGACAAACTGCAGGATGCCAGTCGGTTCCAGGTCCCGGTAGAGCTGTTCGATCTCCTCGTTGTGGCCGGTCTGCTCGATGACCGTATAGCCGCGGTTCATCTCCAGGATGCGGGCGTTGTAGCGGCGCACCACCTGCTCTATGATGCCGTGTTCCATCACCTTGTCCGTGGGAATCTTGTAGAGAGCGATTTCCTGGAAGATGATTTCGTCATCGAGGTAGTAGAAAGCCTTGAGCACATCGATGCGGCGCTCGATCTGACGCACCATCTTGGCAATGGTCTCCTCGTCGGTCGTGGCGGTGATGGTATATTTGTGCACCCCGGGAATGGACGAACGCGACACGGTCAGGCTCTCGATGTTCACCTGGCGGCGGGTAAAGACATTGGTCACCTGGTTGAGGATACCGACCGTGTTTTCCGAATAAACGTTGACTGTATAGAATTTCTTTTCCATTGTCTTAAGGATTAATGCGTTGCTACTTCTCAGAAGGACCCATGATGATATTGGAAATAGGCTGCCCGGCCGGAATCATCGGATAGACCATCCCTTCCTCTTCCACATGGACCTCGAGCAGATACGGACCCTTGTGATCGATCATCTGCTGGACAGCTTCGGAGAGTTCCTCCCGTTTTTCGACCCGACGGCCGGCAATGTGGTAGGAAGCCGCCAACTGCACGAAATCGGGATTTTGCATGCGGGTGGAGGAATAGCGCTTGTCCCAGAACAGCTCCTGCCACTGACGCACCATGCCCAGGAAGTTGTTGTTGAGCACGACCACCTTGACGGGTAGTTGATACTGCATGATGGTACCCAGCTCCTGGATGGTCATCTGGATGCCGCCGTCACCGCAGACGGCATAGATTTCCGAGGTCGGAGCCCCCAGCGCAGCCCCCACGGCGGCCGGCAGGCAGAAGCCCATGGTGCCCAGGCCGCCCGATGCGACAAACTGACGTCCAGGGCCGGCACTGAAATAGCGGGCCGAAACCATCTCGTTCTGACCCACGTCGGCCACCAGCACCGCTTGCTTGCCCGACTTGTCGGAAATACATTTGACGGTTTCGGCCATCGTGATGGCCGGGCCCTCGGGATGGAGATCCCTGGCAATGACCTGCTTATCTTCCTGCTCCTTGTAGGTCTTGAAGCTGGCAATCCACTCAGTGTGCCGGGCCGGTTTGAGCAGCCTTGTCACGGCAGGCAGCGTCTGTTTGACATTGCCCAGCACGGGCAGGAAAACGCGGACATTCTTATTGAGTTCCGAAGGATCTATGTCGAAATGGATGATATTGGCATTGGCAGCATAGGTGTTGATATCGCCCGTCACGCGGTCGGAAAAGCGGCAGCCGATGGCGATCAGCACATCGCACTCGCCAGTCTTGCGGTTGGGGGCCACATTGCCGTGCATACCCACCATGCCCATGTTGAGCGGGTAATCATTGGCCATGATCGACAGGCCCAGAAGCGTCGAGGCTGCCGGAATGTCGGCTTTTTCAAGAAACTCATACAGTTCTTTTTCGGCATGTCCCAGCATCACGCCCTGCCCCACCACGGCCATGGGACGTTTGGCCAAGTTGATCAGGTCGGCGGCCAGAGCCAGGTCGGCCTGGTCGGGGGTTGGGTTGGGCTGATAGCTGCGGATGAAACGGCATTTTTCGTATTCAAAGTCGAAGAGCTGGGTCTGAGCGTCTTTGGTCAAGTCGAGTACCACCGGGCCAGGGCGACCCTCACGGGCAATATAGAACGCACGGGCCACGGCCCAAGGCAGATCCTCGGCCCGGCGTATCTGATAGCTCCATTTGGTCACCGGCTGGGTGATGCCGATCACATCTGTTTCCTGGAAACTGTCCGTGCCGAGCTGTGCCACAATCGACTGGCCGGTGATGACCACCAGCGGCGTGCTGTCGAGCATGGCATCGGCCAGTCCGGTGATTACGTTGGTGGCGGCCGGACCAGAAGTGACGATGACCACACCAGGCTGTCCTGTCACACGGGCATAACCCTGGGCGGCATGCACAGCCCCCTGCTCATGGCGTGTAAGGATGCAGTCGAACTCTTTCTGGTATGAATATAGGGCATCGAACACCGGGATGATGAAACCGCCCGGATAGCCGAATATCGTCGTGACATTTTCTTCCTTGAAGGAGCGCATCAAGGCTTCCGCTCCGTTGATTCTCTCTGACATGGGGATATATGCTTGATTGCTTGTGTTAATCTTCAATGATTCTGACAGCGCCCTGGTCGGCCGATGAGACAGCCTGGGCGTAGGCTTTCAGCGATTTGGACACCTCACGCTGGCGGACAGGCTTGAAGGCCAACCGTCCCTTGGCCAGCTCGTCGCGGCGACGGGCAGCCAACTCTTCATCGCTCAGACGAACATTAATGCTGCGGGCCGGGATGTCGATTTCGATGACGTCGCCGTTGCGTACCAGGCCGATGGCACCGCCCGAAGCAGCCTCCGGAGAGACATGGCCGATAGACAGGCCCGAAGTGCCGCCCGAAAAACGGCCGTCGGTGACCAGGGCACACTCCTTGCCCAGGTGGCGCGATTTGATATAAGAGGTCGGATAGAGCATTTCCTGCATGCCCGGTCCGCCCTTGGGACCTTCGTAGATGACCAGCACCACGTCGCCCGACTGCACGCTGCCGCTTAAGATGCCCTCGCAAGTGTCTTCCTGCGAATGGAACACCTTGGCCGGACCGCTGAAGCGCCAAATGGATTCGTCCACGCCGGCGGTCTTCACCACACAGCCCTTCTCCGCGATATTGCCCTTGAGCACGGCCAGTCCACCGTCCTTGGTATAGGCATGGTCCAGGTCGCGAATGCAGCCCTTTGCGCGGTCGGTGTCCAGACTGTCGTAGCGGGCATCCTGTGAGCCCAGCACCATGTTGAACTTATGCGAAGGGGCACTCATATACATTTTCTTAGCTTCTTCGCACACCGTAGGCGAACTCAGCGAATAGCGTTCCAACGCTTCGGCCAGCGTCAGGCCATCGACCCGGCGCACAGTGGTATCGACCAGGCCGCCCTTGGCCAGCTCGCCCAGGATGGAATGGATGCCGCCGGCACGGTTCACATCCTGCACATGGAACAGTTTGGTGTTGGGAGCCACCTTGCAAAGGCAGGGCACACGGCGCGACAAGGCGTCGATGTCGTCCATCGTGAAGTCGGCTCCGGCCTCGTGGGCGATGGCCAGCAGATGCAACACCGTATTGGTCGAGCCGCCCATGGCAATGTCGAGCGTCATGGCATTGAGGAAGGCTTCCCGCGTGGCGATGCTGCGCGGCAAAACCGACTCATCGCCGTCGCGATAGTAGGCGTAGGCGTTCTTGACAATCTGTGCAGCCGCCCTCTTGAAGAGTTCGCGGCGGTTGACATGGTCGGCCAGGACCGTTCCGTTGCCGGGCAGGGCCATACCCAAGGCCTCATTGAGGCAGTTCATCGAGTTGGCCGTGAACATCCCCGAGCAGCAGCCGCAACCGGGGCAGGCCGTAGCCTCCACGCGGGCCATCTGCTCATCCGATACACTCTGGTCGGCCGACTGGATCATGGCATCGATCAAGTCGAGATGTCCGCCGTCCAGTTCGCCGGCTTCCATGGGGCCGCCCGACACAAATACCGTGGGGATGTTCAGTCGCATAGCGGCCATCAACATGCCCGGAGTGATCTTGTCGCAGTTGCTGATGCAGACCATAGCATCGGCCTTGTGGGCATTGACCATGTATTCCACACTGTCGGCGATGATGTCGCGGCTGGGCAGCGAATAGAGCATGCCGTCGTGGCCCATGGCAATGCCGTCGTCGATGGCAATGGTGTTGAATTCGGCCGCAAAACAGCCCAGACGCTCTATCTCAGCTTTCACTTCCTGGCCGATTTCGTGCAGATGCACATGACCGGGGACAAACTGTGTGAAAGAATTGACCACCGCTATGACCGGTTGGCCCACCTGTTCTTTTTTCATGCCATTGGCTGCCCATAAGGCGCGGGCAGCCGCCATTCTTCTACCTTGGGTGCAGACGTCGCTGCGCAAACTGTGCATCATTATTCGATTATTATTCAATTATTTTTCATCCTTGTATGAAACAGCAAAAGTACTGTCTTTTTGTGAGAAATGAAACCCCTCAGGCATGATGGTAGGGCTCTCCGTGCAGAATCGTCATGGCCCGGTAGAGCTGTTCGATGAAAAACACCCTCACCATCTGGTGGGAAAAGGTCATCCGCGAGAGCGAAAGCCGCTCTTTGACGGCCTCATAGACCGAATCGTCGAAACCATATGGGCCGCCCACCACAAAGACCAGGGAGCGCAGCCCGGAGTTCATTTTCTTCTGCATCCAAGTGGCAAACTGCACGGATGTCTGTTCCAGCCCCCGCTCGTCGAGCAGCACCACCTGGTTTTCGGGCTTCACCCAGGCCAGGACAGCCTCGGCCTCACGGGCCTTGACCTGCGCCTCCGACAGGCTTTTGGTCGATTTCAGGTCGGGCACCTCCTCAATCTGCAGGTTCAGGTAATGCCCCAGCCGCTCCTGATACACTTTCAGCGCCTGCCGGGCATAATCGTCGGTGGTTTTCCCAAGAAAAAGCAATACTACCTTCATAACATAATTTCTTCCGGCCGAAGCCAATGAATGGTCAGGCCGCGGCGCTCCATGCCCCGGAACCAGGTCATCTGCCGCTTGGCAAACTGGTGGATGGCCGTTTCCAGTTGGGCCACCATCTGCCCGTAGCCCAACCGGCCCGTCACATACAAAGTCAGATACTTGTACTCCAAGCCATAATAGATCAGATCCTCGGCCGCAATGCCGCTGTCGAGCAAACCCCTCACCTCCTCGACCATCCCTTGCGCCAAGCGTTGGTGCAAACGGTCGGAAATCCGGCGTCGCCGCACGTCGCGATCCACCTCCAAGCCGATGATAAAGGGCCGCAAACGAGGGTAAGCCTCCGCCTCGCGCTGCAGCTCGCCTTCGTGCTGTTCGTAATAGTCCTCTATCTCGATGGCCCGGATGGCCCGCTTCACTGTATCCACATCGGTCTGGTTGTGCAGCCGGTCGCCATGGTGATGCTTGTAATCGGCCAGCAGCCTGGTCAGTTCTGCCAAAGAGCAACCTGCCAGCCGCTCACGAAGAACAGGATTTTCGGGCACCGCAACCAAAGGATAAGCCTTGAGCACGGCTTCGATATAGAGGCCCGTCCCGCCGCACAGGATCACCTGCCGGCCGCGCGAACGGATGTCGTGCCAGACGCGCACGAAATCGCGCTGGTATTCATACACGTTGTATTTGGTTCCCGCCTCGCAAATGTCGATCAGGTGGCAGGCAATCTGCCGACCGTCGGGCAAGGTGTATTCCGAGAGGTCCTTGCCCGTGCCGATGTCCATGCCGCGATACACCTGGCGCGAATCGGCACTGACAATCTCAGCGTCGAGCTGCGCGGCCAGTTGCACGGCACAGTGCGTCTTGCCCGAGGCGGTCGGTCCCAGGACCACCACCAGGTTGCAATCGTCGGGGATGCTCAATCTCGCCATCGCGCCAGGGTTCGTATGGGTTCAAAATAAAGAAATACCGTGCCGGAATGGCTTCCGACACGGTATTCAGATGATTCGATTCTCCAAATTAGCAGTTGACAGAAGCCATGTGGGCAATCAGGTCAAGCACCTTGTTGGAGTAGCCGATTTCGTTGTCGTACCAGCTGATCACCTTGACAAACTTGTCGGTAAGATATACACCGGCATTGGCGTCGAAGATGGAGGTCAGCGTGCAACCCAGGAAGTCGCTCGAAACGACAGCGTCCTCGGTATAGCCCAGGATGCCCTTCAGTTCGCCTTCGGAAGCTTCCTTCATGGCCTTGCAGATATCTTCCTTGGTAGCGGGTTTCTCCAGGTTGGCAACCAGGTCAACAACCGATACGTCCAGGGTCGGAACGCGCATCGAGATACCGGTCAGCTTGCCGTTCAGTTCGGGAATGACTTTGCCGACAGCCTTGGCAGCACCCGTCGAAGAGGGGATGATGTTGCCCGAGGCAGCACGACCGCCGCGCCAGTCTTTCAGAGACGGACCGTCAACGGTCTTCTGGGTAGCGGTGGTGGAGTGAACAGTGGTCATCAAGCCTTCCTTGATGCCGAACTTGTCGTTCAGGACTTTGGCGATAGGAGCCAGGCAGTTGGTCGTGCAGGAAGCGTTCGATACAAACTGGGTACCTTTCTTGTAAGTCTTTTCGTTGACACCGCATACAAACATGGGCGTGTCGTCCTTGGCAGGAGCAGACATGACGACATATTTGGCACCGGCGTTGATATGGGCCTGAGCTTTTTCCTTGGTCAGGAACAGACCGGTCGATTCAACAACGTATTCAGCACCTACCTTGTCCCAAGCCAGTTCGTTGGGGTCCTTGCAAGCGGTGACACGGATAGTCTTACCGTTGACAATCAGCTGACTCTTTTCTACATCATAATCAATTGTTCCTTCAAACTGACCATGCATCGTGTCATACTTCAGCATGTAAGCCAGATAGTCAACCGGGCACAAATCGTTGATGCCAACGATTTCAATGTCTTTTCTGTTCTGAGCGGCACGGAAAACGAAACGTCCGATACGGCCGAAACCATTAATACCTACTTTAATCATTTGTTTGTTAGTTTATTATCGGGCTTGGGGATGAACCTTGCGCCCCTTGGTTAATAATTCTCTCAAATTTTCCGCAAAGGTACTCCTTTTTATTGAATAATAATCCCCTCGACCGCTTTTTTTTCAAATGCCGATCCAAAACACTATTCTTCAACCAATTGCCCTCTGTTTCATCCACAGTTACAGGGAGTAGCGCAAGCCGCCAGCACACACACAAGCAGCAAACACAAACCACAGACAAACAATATCTTCTTCATATTATGCATATTTATACAGTTCTCAAATCAACGGTGTCATGTATAAAGGGAGAAAGAGGATGCCGTCCTGTTCCTTCAAGTCGGCAGCGTGCAACACAATGGGAGCGGCAAGGTATTCACCGAATTTTCCCACACACTTCCGTATGGAGGTAAGCGTATAGCGCTGCGACGATTTCACCTCTATAGGGGTGATGTTGCCATAGTCCCGGTAGGCCGCACCGGGCTCCAATGCCGACAAACGGTATTTCTTTTCGTGCTTTTGCAATTGCGCCGGAATCTGGTCAAAAATGTTTTTCACTTTGTGTTCCATGCCTGCGGCATACTTGGAGATATCGTTGTTATAAACCTGTAAATAACTTATTGTAAATCTTTCTTTTCATAAGAGCCATCGCATCATTTCATGATTATTGAGAATGCAAATATACATCTTTTCAAGATTATCACAACCTAAGAAAGCACATCTTTTCAAGGTTTTCTTCTTTTAATGCACACCGGCATGTCACAGTTCCTGGCTGAACACTTCGACTATCCGCCGGCAGGCTTTGCCGTCGCCGTAGGGATTCACGGCACAGCTCATTTGCTCATAATACGTCTTGTCTTCCAGCAGGCGGCTCACCTGGCCGACTATCAGGTCGTGGTCGGTACCCACCAGTTTCACCGTACCGGCCTCCAGGGCCTCCGGCCTTTCGGTGGTGTTTCTCATCACCAGCACGGGCTTGCCCAGGCCGGGAGCCTCTTCCTGGATGCCGCCGCTGTCGGTCAGCACCAGTGTCGATTTCTCCATCAGATACACAAATTCCAGGTATTGCAAAGGCTCCATCAGGAAAACGTTGCCCTCCGCCCCCGCGCCATGAGTGCACTCCCCGGCACGGAAAGATGATGCGAAAACCTCGGCGATAGGCCGGCGGACATTCGGATTCAGATGCATCGGATAGACAAAGTCGGTCGCAGGATATTTTTCGGCCAGGTCCTTGATGGCTGTCACCATGCTGATGAACCCGCTACCGAAATTTTCACGGCGATGACCGGTAATCAGCACCAACTTCCTGCCGCTTTTCAGACGCTCCACATCATAGCCCGCCCGGCGCAGCACAGCGCCCTGCTCATCGGCCAGCGGTTTGTCGCGCCTGAGCTTGTCGACGACCAGATGCAAGGCATCGATCACCGTATTGCCGGTGACAAAAACACGGCCAGGCGCCCTCTCCTCCACCAGATGCTTTTCAGCTAGGTGGGTAGGAGCGAAATTGTAGGCGGCGATACGGCCGGTGATCTGGCGGTTCAACTCTTCGGGCCAGGGGCTGTAGATATTATAGGTGCGCAGGCCTGCCTCCACATGACCCACGGGAATCTGCTGATAAAACGCGGCCAGGGCCGACGCCATGCTGGTGGTGGTGTCACCGTGCACCAGCACCACATCGGGGCGGCACTGGGCCAGGACCTCGCGCATGCCCGTCAACACCCGGGCCGTCACATCATACAGGTCCTGTCCCTGCTGCATGATGTTCAGGTCATAGTCCGGCACTACCTCGAACAGACGCAACACCTGATCCAGCATCTCGCGGTGCTGTCCTGTCACACAGACCACCGCCTCAAAAGAGGCCGGATGCCTTTGGAACTCCTTCACCAGCGGACACATCTTGATTGCCTCCGGCCGGGTCCCAAAGACCAGCATGATTCTTTTTTGTTTCATAGGCGAACTTTACTCCGCGAAGATACACACTTTCCAGCAAAAACCACGCGCGGCGGAAAGATAAAGGAAGATATCCGTATTAAAATGACGCCAAAAACGGATTATGGGCTTTTTTGTTGTTAGTGGACAATATTCTGCTTATACTTGCGGACTAATTCAATAGTCCGATGAAAAAGTTCAGCGTTTTATTCAGTGCAGCCGTCATAGCCACAGGTCTTTGCATGGCTCAGAGTCCTGAAGTCAAGGAAGACTTCAAGCCTTCCACCAAGAATCAACCCGGCCAGCAGTATCCCATGGTCAATTCCCAGGGCTATGCGCGTTTCCGCATCAGTGCGCCCCAGGCACAGGCCGTATCGGTGAGTCTGGGCCACGGCGGTGTCCGCGGAGGCACCGACCTGGTCAAAGACGAAGCAGGCGTGTGGACCGGTACCACCTCGGCGCCGCTCGACGAGGGCTTCCACTACTATCACCTCAACATTGACGGGGGTACCTTCAACGACCCCGGCACCAACAACTACTATGGCTCGACCCGTTGGGAGAGCGGCATAGAGATTCCCGCACACGACGCCGCTTTCTACGAGGAGCGCGACGTTCCCCACGGTTTTGTGCAGCAGATCCTGTTTTGGTCGGAAAGCACCAACAGTCTGAGAAGGGCCTTTGTCTATACCCCTCCTACCTACTACAGCGACAAGGCCAAGGTGAGGTATCCGGTGCTCTACCTGCAGCATGGCTGGGGCGAGGACGAGACGGCCTGGATGACCCAGGGCCACGCCAACCTGATCATGGACAACCTCATTGCTGAGGGCAAGATCCAGCCCTTCATCATTGTCTGCACCTACGGCATGACCAACGAGGGCTTTCGGCCCGGACGCCCGGGCGGCAATCGTTTCGGTGGCGTCGAAGCCTTCCAGAAGGTGCTCTGCGACGAGCTGGTGCCCTATGTGGATGCCCACTTCCGTACGCTCGCCAACAAGGACAACCGGGCCATGGCCGGACTGTCGATGGGCGGCATGGAGACGCATTCCATCACGATGGCACGCCCCGAGATGTTCGGCTATTACGGTCTGCTGAGCGGCGGCCAGTACAATCCGACAGAGATCAAGGACAAGAACCAGGTCAAGAAGATTTTCATGAGTTGCGGCAGCAAGGAACGCCCCGACGGCATCAACACGGCCACCCGGGCCATGAAGGAGGCCGGCTACGACGTAATGGGCTATGTTTCAGAAGGAACCGCCCACGAATTCCTCACCTGGCGCCGTTCGCTCTATCAGATGGCCCTGTTCTTCTGGGGCAAGTAACTGCCGACACTTGGAAATCCCGCCACGGCTCTTGTTTTTTCAGCGGCATCATAGTAATTTTGCCGTTGGTATAGGTCTATGCCTTTTATTCACCTGATTCAACCAAGATTATGACCCAAATAAGTGCCCACATCAACTATATCGGAGTAGACGATCACGACTTGGATCTCTTTGAGAGCCAGTACCGGATTCCCGAAGGGATCTCCTACAATTCCTATCTCATCGTTGACGACAAAGTGGCCGTCATGGACACGGTCGATGCCTGCAAAAAGGATCAGTGGCTGCAACAGTTGCAGGCCGGTTTGCAAGGCCGCCGACCCGACTACCTGGTGATGCACCATGTCGAGCCCGACCATGCCGGTGCCGTCGCCAGCCTGCTGGAACGCTACCCTGCCCTCCAGGTCGTGGCCACGGCCAAGGCCCTGCAGATGCTGCCCCAGTTTTTCGAAGGGCTCGACCTGACAGGCCGCAGCCTGGCTGTCAAGGAGGGCGACACCTTGCCGCTGGGCAGCCACACGTTGCAGTTTTTCTCCGCCCCGATGGTGCATTGGCCCGAAGTGATGGTGAGCT
>JAFSRR010000005.1 GCA_017446025.1 Bacteroidales bacterium
CGATCTGTTCCTCGAAATCGGGATGGGAAATATCCACCACGTGGAGCAGCAGGTCGGCCTCGCGCACCTCGTCCAGGGTGGATTTGAAGGATTCGATCAAGTCGTGCGGCAGTTTGCGGATAAAACCCACCGTATCGCACAACAGGAAAGGCAGATTGTCGATGATGACCTTGCGCAACGTGGTGTCGAGCGTGGCGAAAAGCTTGTTCTCGGCAAAGACATCCGACTTGCTCAAGACATTCATCAGCGTGGACTTGCCCACATTGGTGTAGCCCACCAGCGCCACCCGAACCATCTTGCCACGGTTGCTGCGCTGCACGGTCTTCTGCTTGTCGATGCGCTGCAGCTCGCGTTTGAGCTGGGCGATCTTGTCCAGCACGATACGGCGGTCGGTCTCGATCTGGGTCTCACCCGGACCGCGCAGGTTGACGCCGCCACCGCCCCGCTGCCGCTCCAAGTGGGTCCACAGGCGGGTAAGCCGGGGCAGGAAATACTGGTATTGGGCCAGTTCGACCTGGGTCTTGGCATGCGCCGTCTTGGCCCGGTCGGCGAAGATGTTCAGGATCAAGCTGGTACGATCCAATATCTTGACTTTCAGGAAATCGTCCAGGTTCTTGTGCTGCTTGGCCGTCAGGTCGTCGTCGAAGACGATCAACGTGATCTCGTGTTCATCGACATAATCCTTGATCTCCTGCAGCTTGCCAGGGCCGACCATGGTGCGGGGATTGGGGCTGTCGAGCCGCTGAACGATACGTTTGACGGGACGTGCGCCGGCCGTTTCGGCCAGGAAGGCCAGTTCGTCGAGGTATTCCCGGCTCTTGCGCTCGTCCTGCTGCGGGGTAATCAGGCCTACCAGCAAGGTTTTTTCCAGATTGTCCTCTGGGATGACGGTTTTCTGCTCCATAGACGTTTATTCCTCCTCCCGGCCGGCCACACAAATGACAAATTCGCCGCGGGGTTCGTTCTGGGTAAAATGTATTATCAGCTCGGAAAGCGTGCCGCGGCAGGTCTCTTCAAATTTCTTGCTGATTTCGCGCGAGACCGAGGCCCGGCGTTCCGGCCCGCAGCACTCGGAGAGCTGTTGCAGGGTCTTCACGATCCGATAGGGCGATTCGTACAGCACGAAGGTCACCGGCAGCTGGGCCAGGGCCTTGAGACGGGTCTGGCGACCCTTTTTCTGCGGCAGGAAACCTTCGAAGAAAAAGCGGTCGTTGGGCAGGCCCGACACCACCACGGCGGGAATCAGCGCAGTGGCGCCCGGCAGGCATTCCACCTCGATGCCCAGGGTGACGCACTCTCGCACCAGCAGGAAACCCGGATCGGAGATGCCAGGGGTGCCGGCGTCGGTGATCAGGGCCACGTTCTCCCCTGCTTCGATGCGCCGGGCAAACTGTTCGACGGTCTGGTGCTCGTTGAATTTGTGATGCGACAGCATCGGGGTATGGATATCGTAATGACTGAGCAGGTGCGAACTGGTCCGGGTGTCTTCGGCCAGGATCAGATCGGCCTCTCGCAGCACCTTGAGCGCACGAAGGGTGATATCTTCCATATTCCCCACCGGGGTCGGTACCAAATAGAGTTTTGCCATATCGGGATCAGGAATAATACTGTTGCAACATGGCATAGAAATCGGCCACGGCGGGCAGTTCCTCGTCCCAGGCGAAATCCACCCGCAGCATGGAGACGGCCTCTTCGTACGACGGCATATCGGCCAGAGCGGTCAACACCTCGTTCATCAAGGCATTGTCGCCCTCAAAGAGTTCGCGCTGGTAGCGGAAGCGGTCGTTCAGGCTCATGCTCCGCTGCAAATCGGTAAACTGGCGACTGCCCAGCGACTGCTGCAGGGTATCCTGGCCCAGCTGCTGCTCGTAATAGTCGGCCAGCGACTGGGGAGCGGACTTGTCCTGGGCAGGCTCCGGCTCAATGGGCTCGGACGCAATGGCTTCCGGTTCGGGCTCAGGCTCCAACTCCGGTTCAAGCTCCGACGAAGGCTCCACGGTGGGTTCGGGCTCCGCAGAGGGTTCCAGCTCGCTTTCCACTTCGGCCGGCTCGACGGATTCCGGTTCCAGTGGCGACTCGGCTTCCGGTTCTGCGGAAGACTCTGTCACAGCGGCCGGTTCTGGTTCCGGCTCGGAGGCGGTTTCCAGTTCCTGACGCAGGTCCTCCAGCTGCTGCCGCAAATAGGCGACTTCCTCCTCGAGGCTGGCCAGGGTCCGCTCCAGACGATTGATGATCTGAGTTATTTCTTTCATTGTCAATGATTGATCGATAGGATGAAACGCTCCAGGTCGGCCTTGACCTGGGCGTATGGTAATTTGCTATAATTCAATGTAAAAGCTATTGCATAATGACGGTTGCCCACCGTATAGTAGCCGGCATAGGCCCGCACCCCTGTGCGTGAACCGCTCTTCAGGCGCAACTCCCCGGGCAGTCCTGTGCCCAAGCTGCGCACCGTGCCTTCCCTGCCCGCCTGTGGCAGCGACCGGGCAAAGACGCGGGCATTGCCGCTGTGGGCCATATAGGAGAGGATATCCACCATCGAGCCGGTCGAGAAGGCCGTCTGCGACGCCAGACCGCAGGCATCCTTCAGATACCACGACGCACAGTCGATGCCCTGGCTTTCCCAGAACAACTGGACAGCCTGCAAACCCTGCGCAGCCGACACCGGGCCGCTGCAACCCCGGGCACGGGCCACCGCCCGGGCCAGGTATTCGGTAAACATATTGAGGCTGTGATAATTGATCTGTTGGATGATTTCCGAAAGCGGCTGCGAACGATGATGCAAGAGGATGCGACTCTCCGGCAAAGGCAGGCTTCGATCGCCCGGACGGAACACCTTGCCGGCCCGCGAACGGTAGCCCTCGACAAGCATCTGACGGCCTTCGATGAGGATGCCCTGCCGGCGCAACTCACCTTCCAGCAAATCGACCAGACAGACCTCCGGATCGGGAATATCGCCCTTGATGACGAAACGTTCCTGACGGGGCGGGATCGAGCCGGTCAGCACACGCTCCCAGCGATAAGGCTCGCCATAGAAATAGGCACTGTCGCCTCTTCCGGCTGCCCTGAGGCGATTGTCGATAAGAAGACGGGGCAAGGCAGGTGTTGTCTCCAGTATTTCGGGACAACTGCCCTCTTCGCCCGAGCGCAGGGCCAGGCGGAACTGGTTGTCAAAGACAGCCACGCCATAGACACCGGCCGCATAATAGTTGCCCATGTCCTCCCAGGTCCAGCCCGGTGACAGCGGCTCTTCATCGACAATATCCGACCATAGCAGCACCTGGCCTTCGATGCGGCGGATGCCCCTTTGGCGCAAAGCGGCCACCCATTGCTGCAGAAAATCCTGTGACGGCGCAGCGGCATACTCGGAGCCCAGGCTGGGATCGCCGCCGGCGACTATCCACACATTGCCCCGGAGCACCGGGCCTTCCAGGCGGCCGTCATAGGCCAGCCGTGTCTCGAAACGGTAGTCAGCTCCCAGGCATTCCAAAGCGGCAGCCGTGGTGATGAGTTTGGTCACCGAGGCCGGCGACAGGGTCTTTTCAGACTGGTAGTCGGCGACCGTACGCCCATCGTCCAAAGAGCGCACACAAACCGACAGCGAGGCATGACGATAGGCCTCCTGTCGGAACATCGACAGGTTCTGGGCACTCAACACCCACACCGACATCAATGCCAGCCATAGCAACAGGATCTTTTTTCGGCCGCCCATCATCTTTTTTACCACTCGTAATACATCACAAAACCTGTCAGGGACACCTGGTTGAAGAGTCTGACCAAATGGTTTTCCTTATCGACAGAGAGCACCTCGACCTTGTATTCCTTGTCCAGTCCCGAATAGCCCCGGGCCGAGATAAACAGGCTCAACTTCTTCTTTTCGGCCGGATCATCCGAAAGCGCCATTTCCAAATAGGTGCGCTGGTCGTCGGTCTGGAAAAGACAGCTTTTCTCAGCAGGCCGGAAAGACAGTTGGTGCTCGTTCTCGTTGTAAAGATACAGGGCCCGGCTGCTGGAATACACCCCGACGGCATCCTGCGCCTGGATATAGCTTTTGGTCTGTTTGACGATGGAGCTTTCCTGCTGGCAGGCAGTCATCAGCAGCATGAGCGCCAATGCACTCCATAGCAAAGCCAGGGTCTTATTGCTTGTTTTCATTGGGATATACTAGTTTACGACGTATCATTTCAGTGTTGCGGCCCTGGGCATCCAGGATCCTGACTTCCAGCCAATGGCTTTCGCGGTCGGCCCAGCGGACCACCGGCGCTTTGACCACCTGGCCGTCCCACAGCCACTGCAGGGCAGCCCCCTCAGGCCATTTCTTGACATCGAGCAGCACCAGGCTGTCGCGCACAGCGGCCGCCGTGTTGACATAAAGGGCGTTGTAGGCAGGCGTGGTCGCTACAGTGAGCGTCTGCAGCGTGGTGCTGATGGAATCGACCGCTTCTCCGCCCGACAGGGCCCGCAGGTAGATCTGATAATTGCTGGAGGGCGACAAGCCTTGCATGCCTATCCACGGTTCCGACAATGTGGTGTCACGACTCACAGCGCCTTGCGTATCGGTCCACCGAAGCTGCCAGGTGTCGGCACCGTAGCCAGCCCACCTTAGCGCTGCCACGTGGTAGGCAGCCTGGGCCGTCAGCGAAGAAGCCAACGTGGGAACGACCGTCACCAGACAGGAATCCTGTTGCTTGCCCCGGTCGGTCGTAGCCTTGATCCAGGCCATGCCGGCGCTGTGGGCCGTCACCAGTCCGCGGATATCGACCGCTGCCACAGAGGGATTGGAACTACGCCATTCCACATCGGTAGCCGTGGCCTCCGAGGGGCTGAACTGCGTCAAAAGGAAATGAGAACGCCCCACTTTCAATTTGAGCTGATGGTCCAGCACAGAGAAAGATTCCATGGGTACATATTCTGACACGCGATACCAGTTGGCATCGATACACCAGTTGCAATCCATTTCGCCCTGGGTGTCCTCATAGAGGCTCAACCAGGTGCCATGGGAACTTTTGCGGTACAGGTCGCCCTTACCCTTGACAGCCGGGCCCCGATCTACATTCAACCAGCCACCCTTGTCGAAAGACACCTCTATCAAGACTTCTTCGCCCGCCTGGAGCGTAGTGGTATCGTCCAACAAATCAAATGTATAATCTCCGGCATCGGCAAGATCCTCATAGCTCACCGAGCGGGTCACGGTAGCGCGGTTGCCATAGTGGACTTTCAACGTCATCTGCGACTTTTCCGCCGAATAGACGCTCACCTGGACCTGTCCCACATGATTGCCGATAAGCCAGTCGATATCAGAGGCCTCCCATCGGACCGCCGCGGCGAAATAGCCATCGTCCACGCCGATTGCCTGAAAAACGTTGCCCGCCCAGGAGGTCTGGTCGATGAAGTCCTCATCGCCCTTGACAGCCAGGACAAACGACCTTACCTGGCTGCCGCCGCTCAAGGTCAGGGCCTCTTCCCGGCGCAAATAGCCTTCGGCCTGGCAAACCAGTCGGTAGTCGCCCGCCGGGACGTTGCGGAAAAGATAGCAACCGTCGGCATCGGTCAAGGTGGTATAGCTCTGGGCTTGCTGGCGGCGCAGACCGGTGCGGCGGATGGACTGCGATGAAGATTCGTTGCTGATCAGATACAACAAGGCGTCAGCTATGGGCATACCGCTGCGATCGGTCACCACACCGCCCAGATAGACCACTTCGTTCTCGGCCTTCACCCTGAATGTGATGCTCCCCCGAAGTTCGGTAATCTCGTACAGGCCGTAGTCCAAAGGCACCGACGACCAGGCGGCCGCGGCCGGATTGGAATTGGGCGAGAACTCGGTCAAGCCCGATTTCGACGGATAGAAGGCCGATGTGATCGACATTTCATTCTGTCGGACGGGATACATGCACTGGTGATGGGGATAGACATTGAGTTCGTTGGACGACCACAAATCCGAGGCCTTGCGACCATCGACGTAGTTGGACGACTTGTCCACGTGATAGATGATCATACCGTGGCTGTAGAGATAGGTGTCCCATTTCTCCTGCTGGCGGTTCTCGAAGAGGAAATATTCGCCCTTGTTGGCCGTCTCAATGATATAGGCTTTCTTCTCGGCAATCGGAGGCAGGCTCCACCTCCCGGCCGTCAAAGGTTCGGGCTGCAACCAGCCCAATTCCATCAGTTCCTCGGCGGTCAGGTAAGGCGGTGTCCGAGAGTCGTTGTTGTAGCAACCCGAGGCCATCAGCGACAGGTTGTCCAGGCCCAGGCACTCACCACCGCTGCCTTCATAGTCCGTGTCGTAAAAGTCGGGCAAGCCCAGCGTGTGGCCGTATTCGTGGCAGAACACCCCGATGCCGCACATTTTCTTCGTATACCATTCCAATTCGGCCGAACAGGCATACTCGCCGAGCTTCAAGCCGCCCACCATGCCCTTGTTTGCCAACGTATAGGCATGCGGCCATACGGTATTGGCCCCGCCGCCGTCCGACTCTCCGTAACCGGCATAGAAAATATAGATATTGTCGAGCCGGCCGTCGTGGTCGGTGTCGAACTGCGTCAGGTCGACACCGTCATTGTAGGCGGCCACCACAGCATCATAGGCCATCTGGGGGGCATTGGGCTCATCGTCGCCGGTGGCGTTGTTCTCACCGTAGTAGGCCATTTCCTTGGGTAGCGGGTAAGGCCCGACTACAACAAACTCAGGCACAAAGGCACCGCCCGAGTTGTCCGAATAATACTCCCTGACCGAGCCCGTACCGCCGTTGACCGAATATCCTGCCTTGTTAAGCATATCGTTGAAGGCCTGGCGGGCATCCGCATCGTCGGCATACTGGAAACCGACATCGCTGAAGGCGGCCAGGATGACCAGGGTCTTGGGCGGATAGTTGCCGACACGGGCGGCACGCTGCTGCGTCTGCCGGTCGCGAGCCTGTGCCCGGCGCATCTGCGCGGTGGTAGCCACCTTTCCGGGAATCTGCCGATAGTGCATCCGGGTGCCCTCAGCAATACGCAGGCTGCCGTCAGAGGTAAATACCGCCGGACGATAGTAGCCAGCCTCGTCTTGTTTGAGCAGGTAGCCCGAGGCATCGGTCACATAATGAAAGTGTTCGTCACCGCGAATGTGAATGGTCAGTTGCTTGCCGTCGGGCTGCTGCACCGTCACGGCACCGGGATAGGCCATCACCGCCCTGAGGGGTAAAGCCGTCAGCCACAAAAGCGAAAAAAGCAACAGTCGGCTGTCAAATCTTTTCATAAAAACCGGGGTTATTCTTCCGGCAAATATATAATAAAAAAACCGACCCCAAAAGTCAAAAACTCTTGGGGCCGGCGATAGATTATAAAGCGGTATTGCTCAGCTTATTTCTTTTCGATGATGACGGCGCGGTTCAGTTCAGCCTTGCTGAAGATGTCGTTGCCACCGTTCGACTTAACCTCGAACTGGTCGGCGCTCAGGCCATATTCACCGGTCAACAGCTTGAACAGGTAGTCGGCACGCTGCTGAGCGAGCTGAGCGTTGCGAGCCTTGGTACCGGTCTTGCTGTCGGCGTTACCGGAAACGGTGAACTTGACGCCTTCACCCTTGCTGACGATGTTCTTGACAACATAGTCGAGGTGAGCTTTCTCCTTGTTGCTCAGGGTAGCCTGACCAATCTCGAAGTAAACGATCATGGGCTTGCTCAGCAGTTCGTCGAAGGCAGCACCGTTGCCACCCTTGCCCAGCTGATCCTTCAGAGCCTGGTTTTCGTCGGCCAGAGCCTTGTTCTGATCGGCCAGAGCCTTTTCGTTGGCTTCAGCTTTCTGCTTGGCAGCTTCTGCAGCGGCGGCAGCAGCTTCGGCAGCAGCGACGGCAGCGGCAGCTTCAGCAGCGGAAGTGCTCTTGCGGGTCCAGTTCTTCTTGCCGAAGGTCCAGACGATACCCAGGGTAGCGGTGGTCTGAACATAGTTGCCGGTCTGAACGGGGATCAGGTCGGTGTTGGCACCGGTGGCACGCAGATCCAGGGTCAGAGCCAGAGGCTCGGTCAGACGGAAGTTGTTCAACAGGCCGAAACCACCAGCCATGCCCTTACCATATTTGGTCTTGGCGAAACCTCCGTGCAGATAAGGAATAGCGCTGTAGAAGCGATCTTCCTTATAGCCCCAGAAGAAGTTGTTGATGTTCCACAAGAAATCGAAGTGGAAATAGTTGAAGTTGAAGTCAGTGTCGTAGATGTTGTCGGCAAGACCCTGCCAGCCAAATCTTACACCGTAGCACGGCTCGAGCCACTTACCGATGTAGAGATCCAGAGCCGGGAAAGCAAAACCGGTTTCCAGATCGACACTCTTCTTGATGATACCGCTGAAGTTGTCCATGGCGACATTAACTCCCAGGCCTGCGCCTACGAAGAAATTGTCAAAGAATTCATTGGTCTCGTACGGACCTTTCTGAATGTTGCCCTGTGCATCACGGTTGTCTTCGTAAGCGAAGCTGGCGAAGCTAACCAAAAGTGCAGCAGCTACTACTAAAATTTTTTTCATAAGATATAATTTTGAAGTTAACAATACACTCTTTTTCTACAGTCTACGAAACACGCTATGCGTTTCCATAAAACCCATAATTCGGACGGCAAAGATAATAACTTTTTTTTGAATCAATACCGAATGCATATTTTTTTTTCAAGAAAATCTCATTTTTCTCTTGGAAAACACTCAAATACCAGCCAATGAGCCACTTCTCCACCCGTTTACGGCCACTTCTCCACTCGTCTCCAGACACTTCCCTGTCCATCTACGCCCATTACTTCACTTATTACGCCGGCCATGAAGCCAGGGAGGGCAAGCCGGCCAGGCTGTTTCTATATATATAATATATAAGGTGTGTCCGCCAACGGCCTCTCCGGCACGCAAACCGACCCGCCACCAGTCCGGTCAAGAGTCCCGACCCCCCTCTTTTTCGGGGCTTTCATGCCATTTTCATGGTATACGTCACGTATATATATACATAATTGACAGCAAACATATTCGTTTATGGTTAAATCTTACACTATAACGCCCAGAAATCGCATTGTGATTAAGAAATTATTTGCATCCGCGTCTCACGACATTAAAATTCTCATATACAAATATTTACATATTACACAGGGAACTTTCACAGGCTTTTTGACGTTCTGTTTCAGCGCATTTTCGCTTCTTTTTTTCGAATATAACTTGCATGAAACAAAGAGAGGTGATAACTTTGCGGCTTGATTATTCTATTTTTAATCATCTAATAATGGTTCTATGAAAAGAAAACGAATGTTTTTGCTGACCTGCTTTCTGAGCATTGCAGGTCTGATGTTCGCCCAGAACCGGGGTATCTCAGGTACTGTGATCTCCGAGGAAGACGGACAACCGGTAATTGGAGC
Source organism: Bacteroidales bacterium (assembly GCA_017446025.1). GTDB lineage: Bacteria > Bacteroidota > Bacteroidia > Bacteroidales > UBA1402 > UBA1757. The sequence continues at coordinate 9,366 of JAFSRR010000005.1, forward strand.
CTATGTCATTGAAGCAGGCTCTTCTAATGGTACAACTACCGACATCAACGGTAGATTCACATTGAACACCAGACCGGGTGCAACCCTTCATATTTCCTTCTTAGGTATGGAAACTGTGGAGGTCGCTGCTCAGAACGGCATGCGCGTTACAATGAAGAATGCTACCAAGGATTTGGACGAAGTCATGGTGGTCGCCTACGGTACGGCTAAGAAGAGCTCGTTTACCGGATCTGCCGCCACGGTTGACAACCAGAAGATTGCCGCCCGTCCTATTGCCAACATCACCAAAGCCATCGACGGCCAGGTAGCCGGTGTCCAAACGACCTCTGGCGGTGGCCAGCCCGGTGAAAGCGCAGCCATCCGTATCCGTGGTTTCGGCTCCATCAACGCTTCCAGCACTCCGCTGTATGTAGTGGACGGTGTGCCCTACGACGGCAACCTGGCAGCCATCAACCCCAACGACATTGAAAGCATGACCGTCCTGAAAGACGCTTCCGCCGGTGCCCTGTACGGTGCCCGTGGTGCCAACGGTGTGGTCATGATCACCACCAAGAAAGGTTCGAAGACCCCGAACGTCAACCTGAAGATTTCGGGCGGTTCCTCTTCGAGAGCTCTCAAGAGATACAACACTGTCAACCAGAAGGAATATGCCGAACTGATGTTCGAAGCCCTGCGCAACGGTTTCATGTTCGACAACGGTTATTCCTGGGCCGATGCCAGCCAGATGGCTCGCGAAAGCCTGGCCTCCTCTCTGGGCGGTGAAATCTACAACCCCTTCAAGAACTACACTTGGGCCACTTTGATCGACGAGAACGGCAAGGTCCAGGCCGACGCAGTTTCCGCCTACGACGAAAACTGGATGGACGCCATCGAAAACAAGAACGCCCTGCGTCAGGAATACCAGCTCTCCGTCACCGGCGGTAGCGACAAGACCCAGTCTTTGCTGTCGTTGGGATACCTGAGCGACGAAGGTGTCTTGAAATACACCGACTTCCAGCGTTTCAGCGGCCGTCTGAATGTGGACAACCAGGCCAAGACTTGGTTCCGCACCGGCTTGAACGCCTCTTTCTCGCACACGATCCAGAACTACAGCGACTACGATGAAAGTTCCCAGGCCAACGTATGGTACACCGCCCAGTTCCTGGCTCCCATCTATCCCGTCTATACCAAGGACGCCACCGGTGCCGACATCCTGGATGGCAACGGCAACCAGCAGCTCGACTACGGTGTTTCCCGTCCGAAGATGGGCAACTTCAACTGTATCGGTACTTTGATCGACGACAAGTTCGACCGCAAGCGCGACAACTTCAGCGGACGTTCCTACATCACCCTGGGTTCCGACGAAGAATCGGCCGGTGCCTTGAAGGGCCTCAAGTTGACCGTGAACCTCGGTGTTGACTATGTCAACAACAACCAGATGTACTATTATAATATGTACCATGGCAACTTCGCTTCCTACGGTGGTATCCTGGAGAAGTTTAACGACCGTACTTTCAGCTACACCTTCAACCAGCTGCTCACCTACAACCGCGATTTCGACAAGCACAGCATCGACGTGCTGGCCGGTCACGAATTCTACAACTATCGATTCAACAGACTGTATGGTGAAAAGAGCGGCCTGATCGACGGTATCTACGAAATGGAGCCCGCCACCACTACCCAGGGCACCGGATCTTATCAGTATGACTACCGCATCGAGTCCTACCTCTCCCGTATCAACTACAACTACGACGAGAAATACTATGCTTCCGTGAGCTACCGTACCGATGCTTCTTCGCGTTTCCACAAGAATTACCGTTGGGGTAACTTCTGGTCGGTGGGTGCCAACTGGCGCATCTCCCAGGAAGAGTTCATGCAGGATATCGACTTTATCAGCAACCTGGCCCTGCGTGCCAGCTACGGTAGCCAGGGTAACGATGACCTGCTTACCTACAAAGGCATGGTCTCGCGGAGGTCCGTCCCGTCGGATGCACGGCTGGTGCCAGATACGCCGATATTCAGGATGGAGCTTGGAGGTTCGTTGGCGTCGCTGGGGGCTGACGTCTTTGCGAGGTACGGAAG
>JAFSRR010000061.1 GCA_017446025.1 Bacteroidales bacterium
AAATTTTGGCCAAAACAATAGAAATAAGTTTTATATTTATATATATATAAATATAAGGTTTCGGCTTGGGCATTGGGAATACCCCCAACAGAACTGCAACAACTGCAACAACTGCAACATTTTCCGACTGGACAATCGGAAATCGGATCGGATCGGGACAGAATCGGATCGGACGAAAATTTTTTCAAAAAATTTTTTGCCCGTCAATAGGGGCTTTACGCTATGTTTTGGCGTCCGACTGAAGAATCGGAAAGGCAGAGATTTGCCGATTCAAGAATCGGATTCTTGCTTTGCGGCCAGTTGTGAGGATATTCCTCCCAGCCAACCCTTAATACCATCAAAACATGAGTGCGTATGTAATCTACTACCAGAACCGGGCCAAGATGATGCGGCCCGTCACGGGGCGCGAGCAGTATCTGGCCCTGCGCGACAGTGAGCAGCAAAAACGCCTGTTGGCCGCCGTGCGCGGGGGCGATACCAAGGCCAAGACGCGCCTGCTGCAGATGAACTATTCCTGCCTGCCGGGGGCGGACGGTGCCCTGAAAGGCTGCCGCACCCCTTCGCGATCGGTGGGCATGGACATCGACCTGAAAGCCCCCGACAACCTGAGCCCCGAGGAGCGCCAGGCCTGGTTCGACCAGGAGATGGCGCGTGTGCCCGAGCGGGTGCTGTCGCTCAAAGACGAGCTGGGGCTGCTCCTGCTGGAGCGCTCGGCCACGAAGGGCTATCACCTGGTGTTCCGCCGCCGCACAGAACTGTCGCAGGAGGAAAACCTGCGCTGGGCCAGCTCGCTGTTGGGCGTGGCCTTCGATGACGGGGCCAAAGACATCACCCGGGTGTTTTTCACCACCACAGCCGGCAAGGGCGAACTGCTGTTCCTCGACGATGAATTGTTTGACAATGCTCCGGTGGAGAGTGGCGCTCCCAAGCGCGAAGCCGAAGCTGAAAACAGTTTACCGCCGACGGCAGTCCCCGCTCCTTTGGACTACCAGGGCATTGCCTACAGCGACATCATCGACAAGTACTGGGAACTGTTCAACGGTGGCAAGACGCCGTCGGAGGGCGACCGCAACGCGCTCACCTTCGAACTGGCCCTGGCCCTGCGCTGCATCTGCGACTATTCGCTCGAACGGTTGCTGCAGGTCATCCCCAACTACTGGGCCGCCAGCGGCGACGAATCAAGCGGCGACGAAGAAAACACCTCGGCCACAAGCGCCGCCAAAGACACCGAGGACTGGCGCCGTACCATCGAGAACGCCCTGCACGAGCCCAGGCGCGGCATGCCCTATCGCCTGCGCCAGGTGCTGCAGGCCCTGAAATCATCGGCCGTGGCCACCGCCCTGGGCGGTACGGCCACCACACCGCCGCCCCTGCCCGCCAAACTGCCGCCCCTGATCGCCCTGCTTACCTCCAACGTGCCGCCGCTCTACAAACCGGCCGTGGCCAGCGCCGTTTTCCCCGCCCTGGGGGCCCACCTGCACGGGGTGAAGTTCCGCTACTGGGACAATGTCGAGCACGAGGCCACCTTCATGAACATCCTCATCGGCGGCCAGAGCATCGGCAAGGGCAGCATCCGCAAGCCAATCGAATACATCATGGACGACATCCGCCAGCGCGACATCCCCAACCGCCGGCGCGAGGCCGAGTGGAAGCAGAAAAACCCGCCGGCCAAGCAAAAGCGCGAACCGCGCCCCGACGACATCTGCATCCAGATGCTCATCGACAACCTCACCGATGCCGTGTTCAACCTCCGGGTGGTGGATGCCCACAACAACGGCCAGCGATTTATCTACACCCAGGTCGATGAGATCGAGGCCTTGAAGAAGATCACTTCGCGGGGCACCCTCGACGAGGTGGGCCTGCTCATCCGCAAGGCCTTCGACAACTCGCTGGCGGGCCAGGAACGCGTGGGCGTGGATGCCGTGTCGGGCATCGCCCCGCTGCGGTGGAACTTCAACGCCTCGACCACACCGCCCAATGCCCGCCGCTTCTTTGCCAAGATGATCAACGACGGCACGGTGAGCCGACTGGACATCGCCACCATCGTCCCGCCCGCCGACAGCAACGACTCGGCCCCCGTGCTGGGCATCTACGACCATCGCTTTGCCACGGCCCTCAAGCCCTACATCGACCGTCTGGAAGCGGCCAGCGGCCTGATCGAGTGCTCCCAGGCGCGCAAACTCTCGCTTCAGCTGCGGGAGGAAAACAGCGTGGCGGCCAGGCTCTACGACTCGGAGGCCTACCGGGTGCTGTCGTACCGTGCCAACGTGATCGCCTGGCTCAAGGGCATGGTGCTCTATGTGGCCCAGGGCTGCCGCTGGGACCGCACCATCGCCGATTTTGTGCGCTGGTCGCAGCAGTACAACCTCTGGTGCAAGATGCTCTATTTCGGCCGGCAGCTGGAACGCGAACTCAGCGAGGAGACGGCCATCCAGCGCCAGTCGGGCCCGCAGAACCTGCTCGACCTGTTGCCCGACGAGTTCGGTGGCGAGCAGTACCGCCAGTTGCGGCAGCGTCTGGGCCGCCCCGGCGACGGCGACTCCACATTACGTTCCTGGGCCAATCGACGTTACATTGTCTTTGACCGGATGATGGGCCGCTATTGCAAGACCGACGAATACAAACACAAATACGGACATGCCTTATGATGCAGATCGAAAACAACGAGGCCTGCTTTGTCAGGCTGTGGCTCCGGCTGGAACACCAGCGGCGCCTGTGCGAGCTGCAGTACAAGCGGTTTTGTGTGCGTCGTCTGCTCAAGGCATGGTTCGGGCACGAGGCCACCGACGACTTTATCTGGGAGGTGTGCACGCGCTGCGGTCAGGAGGGCTGGAACCTGCTGCCCCCGCCAACGCTCTCTCCCCAAAAGCACCGCGAACTGCTCAAGGCCATCATCGAAGTGCGGCTGCAGATGGGCCGCAACCACATCGACCTCCGGGCCCTCGACCGGGCCTATGCCTTGGCCTTCCCCCAGTCGGCCCGCCTGAACGAGAGCCGCTGGCGCGAGGGCGGCAGAAGGGGAGAGGAGGACGAGGAGGAAGAAGAGGATGATGAAGAAGACTCTGCGCCTCTTTCCGCGGAAGCGAAACCCGATGAGGTAGCGGACCTCGACGCGGAAGCGTCCCCCGACAAGGATTTGACTGACATCGATTTCCTTGACTTTGAAGACTGATTATAAACCTTAAAACAACAACCACTATGAAAGAAACCAACGACAATCCCACCATGCTCACAGATCATTTTTCCCTGCGTGAAATGTGCAAGGCCCCCGCCGACCTGCCCGTGGCCAACCTGCCTTCGGGCAAATACCTGGAAAACCTCCGCCGGCTCTGCTCGTGGCTGGAGATGCTGCGCAGCGAGTGGAACCAGCGCTACGGCGAAGGCGACGATCCCGTCATCGTGAACAGCGGCTTCCGCTGCCAGGAGGCCAACCATGCCGTGGGCGGTGCCCCGGGCTCGAACCATCTCACAGGCTGTGCAGCCGACATACGCGTGTCCGGTCCGGAACAGGCGCTGCGCTATGCAGTGATCTTGCTCGACATCAGCGACCAGAGCTGGGAGGATTTTGACGAACTCTACGTCCAGCGATCGCCCCGGGGCATCTGGTGGGTCCACTTCGCCGTAAAAGCGGCGGGCAACCGGCGACGCATCGGGCTGTGGACATAGGTGTTATCCCTTGAACCTGAAACCTGTTTTCTTCTTTTTAATTAGTTGATGTGTGTGACCCGCAGTAGTCGTGAGATTACTGCGGGTTTTGCGTTTCGTGGAGTGAGCGTTTTTGTCTTTTTGCAGAAAAATTACAACCGCTATTGTGAATAAACAAATTATCATTATCTTTGCGCTGTCATAATAATGGTTTCGTGATAATTTAATGATGAAACCTTTATGTGATGACCATGATACCCTTAAAAACCAACTGCCATGAAACAAGCAGATGCCCCACAACCCCGCAAGAAATCTCTCATCTACAGAGATTTGTCCGATCATTACAAAGAGTTGGCCGACTATGAAGAATGGGAGGAACGACACCTGTCCCGACTCGGCCAGGAGGCCGCGTACCGCCTGTCGGACTACAGCGCACAGATCGTCCCGGAAGTTTTGTCCGAATCCTTTCCAGCCGACGATGAAACCCTCGGTTTCGATGAAAAGTCCGGTTTCGACGAAAAGCCAGACACGGCCACCCCGGCTCGCCGTCTGAAAGTCCTGCTCCTGGAACCCTGGTTCGACCGGGTGTGCCGCGATCCCCAGCGCTACGACCCGGCCTGGCGGCGTGCGTGGATCGACTCTCTGATGGCCTCGCCCGACGGGCAATGGATCGCCCGCGGCTGGACCGTGCCGGCCCGGCGGCTCAAAGTGAGTTGCATGGTGGTGGGGTTGCTCTGCCAGAGCGGGGTGCTGGTGCCCAACTACAGCCTGGTGGCCCAGCACATGCGCATCGAGGGCCAGGACCCCGCCACGCTGGCCAAATACATGGGGCTGAAAGGCAAAAAGTGCCAGACTTTCTTGCTATCTTTATAGATGATTTTGGAAAGGAGGTGTACCATGGACAAGACACGCATCTTGATTATCGTACTCAAGGTGGTGGCGGCTGCCCTGACGGCCCTGATTGCCGCGCTCACCACCAGTTGCCTGGCCCGGCTGGTATTCTAGTCCCCAGCCGCAGCCACGATCCCAAACAAGAGGACAGCCCCCAATGAGGGCTGTCCTCGATTTTTCAATCCAATAAGCTGTTGAAATCAGGTTGCTGGCGGCTTTAGGCGGCTAGCTGGGGGTTTATGTAATCAGTCAGCGGTCAATCTATACACTTTTTATTTGCGAATTATTGACAATTGTTTCTTTATTTGGAGAAAAAACATTTTCTTTGAAAGCTAATTTGAGAGAAAGAACCAAATTGTTTATTGAACCTAGTGATAATAAGCATAATGACTGAAAGTAACTGAAAATGAAATACGAAAATACTTTTAAGGCGATAGACCAAATTCTGTGGAAGGAGCAGGGTTGCGGTAGTGAGTTGGACTATCTGGAGCAGAAATCATGGATGCTATTCCTGAAATACCTTGATGACCTTGAAACGGAACGTGAGGATGAAGCCGAATTGGAAGGCAGAACATACAAGCGATTAGTTTCTGGCTTCTACCGTTGGAGCCAGTGGGCAACTCCTAAGAAGAAAGACCCTCGGACAGGCAAGATGGTACTGGATACCGTCAACGCCATGAGTGGCGACGACCTTGTAGAGTTTGTTGACCAAAAGCTCTTCCCTTACCTTAAAGACTTCCAAAATACCGCTACCCAGACGGATAGTCTTGAATATAAGATAGGCGAGATTTTTGGCGAACTGCACAATAAAATTCGCTCTGGATTCAACATGCGTGAGATTATCAATATGATTGATGAACTCCACTTCCAGAGTGCAGAGGACAAACACGAAATGACTGTGCTCTATGAGAGCAACATCCAGCGCATGGGTAATGCTGGCCGTAATGGTGGTGAGTATTACACACCTCGTCCATTGATTCGCAGTATCATCAAGGTGGTTGATCCCAAGATAGGCGAAACGGTCTATGACCCAGCTTGCGGTTCGGCAGGCTTCCTCTGCGAGGCTTTCCTCTACATGAAGGAC
>JAFSRR010000062.1 GCA_017446025.1 Bacteroidales bacterium
CCGCCAGATGCTGCGCTATGTCGAAGACAATATCCGCTATGTCGAAGACTACTGCAGAAAGTATCTGCCGACCATCACTCCCCTGCGCCCGCAGGCCTCCTTCCTGGTCTGGCTGGATTGCCGCGGCCTGGGGCTGAGCCATCACCGCCTGGTCGATCTCTTTGTGAACCGCGCCCGCCTGGCGCTCAACGACGGTGACATATTCGGCCCCGGCGGCCAAGGTTTCATGCGTCTCAACGTAGGTACTCCCCGCGCCATTCTGACCCAGGCTCTCGAACGCCTCCGAACCGCCCTCGCCTGACAACGGAAAAGAATCAAGCTCATCATATAAAGATATTATTGTCCAACACGTTAATCATCAAGCGAATATGAAGACAAAGAACGTATTGTTGCTGCTGTCGGGAGCATTGGCGGCGAGGCGCTGTTTTCTTCTGCACCGAGCGGCAAACCGCTGAATCTCAGCAACAGATCCGTGCTGAAAAAACATTTCCCGCTGCGGTACAGATTTGGCGGCTTGGCGGCGAGGCGCTGTTTTTGTCTGCGCCGAGCGGCAAACCGCTAAATCTCAGCAGCGGGAAATAATTATGGAAAAAAGACTTTATCCCAGATAACCCTGGTCGAGCATGGCCTGCGCCACCTTCATGAAGCCCGCCACATTGGCGCCCTTCATGTAGTTGATGTAGCCGTCGCTCTCCTTGCCGTAGCGCAAGCACTGGGCATGGATTTCCGACATGATGTGATGCAGGCGGGCATCCACTTCGGAGGCCGACCACGACAGATGCATGGCGTTCTGGGTCATTTCCAGACCGGATGTAGCCACACCGCCGGCGTTGACCGCCTTGCCCGGGCCGTAGAGCGTATGCGACTGGATGAAAGCGTCGATGGCCTCGGGCGTGCAGCCCATGTTGGAAACTTCGCCCACGCAGAGCACCTTGTTGTCGATCAACTGACGGGCATCCTCACCGTTGAGCTCGTTCTGGGTGGCACAAGGCAGGGCGATGTCCACTTTGCGTTCCCAAGGCTTGCGGCCCGGCACGAATTCTGCACCGAAACGCTCGGCATAGGGGGCGATGATGTCTTCGTTGCTGGCACGCAGTTCGAGCATATAATCCAGTTTCTCGTCGTTCATGCCTTCGGGATCATAGACATAGCCGTCGGGACCGGACAAGGTGACGACTTTGGCGCCCAGCTGGGTAGCTTTGGTCGCGGCACCCCAGGCCACGTTGCCGAAACCGGAGATGGCCACCGTCTTGCCTTCGATCTTCTGACCGGCCGTCTCGAGCATCTGGCGTACGAAATAGAGCGCACCGAAACCGGTAGCTTCGGGACGCACCAGCGAACCGCCGAAATTGAGGCCCTTGCCCGTCAGCACGCCGGTGTTCTCGCGTGCCAGTTTCTTGTACATGGCAAACAGATAGCCGATCTCCTTGCCGCCTACGCCGATATCGCCGGCCGGCACGTCGGTGTCGGGACCGATGTTGCGCCAGAGCTCCAGCATGAAATTGTGGCAGAAACGCTGGATTTCGGCCTGTGAGCGACCTCTCGGGCTGAAATCAGAGCCACCCTTCGCGCCACCCATGGGCAGCGTGGTCAGGGCATTCTTGAAAGTCTGCTCGAAGCCCAGGAATTTCAAGATGGAGAGATTGACCGAGGCATGGAAACGCAGACCGCCCTTGTAGGGGCCGATGGCGTTGTTGAACTGCACGCGGTAACCGGTGTTGACCTGGATTTCGCCGCGGTCGTCCACCCAGGGCACCTTGAAGGTGAAGATGCGGTCGGGTTCGACCAGACGCTCCAGAATCTTGGCTTTTTCGAATTCGGGATGGGCGTTATAGACCGATTCCACACTGAGCAACACTTCACGGACAGCCTGCAAGTATTCCTGCTCACCGAGATGCTTGCGTTCCAGGGCTAACATGAACTGATTGATATCCATAGCAATACATTAAATAAAACCATTACATTGACGAGGATTGTCCTGCATGATATCTGCATAAAAATCCCTTTCACAAATATATCGGAGTCGCATTGAATAACAAAATTTTTCTTCAGAATTATTTTTCTGAAGTTTTTTCTACCTTTGCCCGTGACCGCCGGGACATTGCCGCCCCGACGGAAGACCTTCAAAAAACCATGCTATGAACGATTTCGACAGAAACAATTTGCCCGAGGCCTACCGGCCCATTTCCATGTGGGGCTATTTCGGCTACCAGATCCTGTTTGCCATTCCCCTGATCGGCTTCATCTTCCTGGTGATCTTCGCCCTGGGCGGCACGTCCAACATCAACCTGCGCAATTTTGCACGCTCCTACTTCTGCGCGCTGATCATCGTGTTGGTCATCATCATCTTCCTGGCCTTCTCAGGCCTGGGCCTGGCCCTGTTGTCGGACGTTTCCGGCCTGTTGGAACTTCTCTGAGAAAAGCATGGACAAACTGCTCTACGCTTTGCTTTACGGGCTCTGCTGGGTGTTGTCGCTGCTGCCCCTGAGGGTGATGTACTGGATTTCCGACGCACTTTTCGTGCCGGTCTATTATCTGGTGCGCTACCGCCGCGGGGTGGTCCGCAGCAACCTGGCTTCCTCGTTTCCGGAAAAAAGCCAGGAAGAGCGTCGTCAGATCGAGAAGCGGTTCTACCACTTTTTCTGCGACTACATTTTTGAAACCATCAAGTTGCTAAGTATCAGTGAAAAGACACTGAGAAAGCATTTCCATACCGCCAACCCGGAGCTGGTCATCCCCTACTTCGAGCAAGGACGCTCGGCCGGGGCCATGCTGGGGCATTACGCCAACTGGGAATGGCTCTCGTGCGTGGGCATCGACCTGCCGCAAAATGTGGTGATGGGCCTCATCTACCATCCCCTGCACAACCAGGCCTTCGACCGCCTGATGCGCCGCATCCGATCGCATGGCGTCACCATCCCCAAAAACGACATCCTGCGCCACCTGCTTCGCTACCGCAAAGAAGGCATCCAGTCGGGCTTCGGCTACATTGCCGACCAGTCGCCCAAGTGGGAGAACATCCACCTGTGGCTCCCCTTCCTTGGCCACGACACACCCGTGTTTACCGGTGCCGAGAAGATCATGGCCAAAATGCAGCAAGCCGCCTTTTACCTGGAATTGAGCCGTCCTTGCCGCGGGCAGTATGTGGTCACTTATCACCTGCTGGCCGAAGATGTCAGCCAGCTGCCCGAGTTCGAGCTGACACGCCGATTTTTCGCCCAACTCGAAGCGACGGTGCGCCGCGAGCCGGCCTACTACCTCTGGACCCATAATAGATGGAAGCGGACACGCGAAGAGTTCGAGCGCCGCTTCCAAGTGGTCAATGGCAAGGTCTTGCCGAAATCTGAATAGACTTATTTTTTGTCGGCCTTGATTTTCATGATGCTACCGATGAAGATAGCGATCAGGCCGATGTACATGACAATCGACAGCACCTCGGCACCGGTCGATTCGGCCCAGGGCAGGAGCGTCAGGTTCAGTCCGCCGAAACGCAGGGCGGCGCTGACCACACCCATCAGTGCACCGCCGGCGATGAAGCCGGAGGCCAGCAGCGTACCCTTTTCGGTCCGGGCCGTGTTGAGAGCCTTGTCCTTTGAGCGCGAGCCGACAAACCAATTGATGGCACCGCCCACCAGCAACGGGATATTCAGCTGGAAAGGAATGAACATACCCAGTGCGAATGCCAGGGCCGGCACCTTGAGGAAGTTCAGAATCAAGGCCAGCAAAGCGCCGACGCCGTAGAGCCACCAGGGAGCCCCCGAGCCCGACATGAGCGGGTCGATGACGGCGGCCATGGCGTTGGCCTGCGGAGCCACCAGTGCGTTGTCACCCACAAAGCCGTAGGTCTTGTTCAGGACGATGAGCACGGCGCCGACCGTCAGGGCTGAAACCAGCGTGCCCAGGAACTTCCAGCCCTGCTGCACGGCCGGTGTGGAACCCAGCCAGTAGCCGATCTTCAGGTCGGTGACAAAACCGCCGGCCATCGACAAGGCGGTGCAGACCACCCCACCCATGATCAGGGCCGAGACGATGCCCGTGGTGCCTTTCAGGCCCACCGACACCATGATGACCGAGGCCAGGATGAGCGTCATGAGCGTCATACCAGACACGGGGTTGGTCCCGACGATGGCAATGGCGTTGGCGGCCACCGTGGTAAAGAGGAAGGCAATGATGCCCACCACCAGCAGACCGACGACGGCATGCAGCAGGTTGAACTCCATCACTCCGAAATAGAAGAAGATAAAAACGGCCACCAGCGCGACAGCCACGCCGACAAGCAGGATTTTCATCGACAGGTCGCGCTGCGTACGCGACACCTGCTGTCCGGCCTGCACCTTGCCGCCCTTGATCTCGCGACCGGCCAGGCTCACGGCACTCTTGATGACGGGCCACGACTTGACGATGCCCAGGATGCCGGCCATGGCGATACCGCCGATGCCGATATGGCGGGCATAGCTGGTGAACAGCTGTTCGGGGCTCATGGCGGCAGCCGATCCCGTGATGGTCGGGTTGAGCACCTGCAGGAGGTCGTCACCCACGAAAGGCAGCAGCGGCACGATGACAAACCATACCAGCGCCGAACCGGCACAGATGATGGCGGCGTATTTCAGTCCGACGATGTAGCCCAGACCCAGCACGGCCGCTCCGGTGTTGATGCTGAAGACCAGCTTGGCCTTGTCGGCCAGGGCGCTGCCCCAGGCACACACGCGGGTCGAGAAGACCTCGGTCCAGGTGCCGAAAGTAGCCACCAAAAAGTCATAGATACCACCGATCAAACCTGAGATAATCAGGGGCTTGGCCTGTCCGGCACCCTTCTCGCCCGAGATGAGCACCTGCGTGGTGGCAGTGGCTTCGGGGAAGGGGTATTTGCCGTGCATGTCAGACACGAAGTATTTGCGGAAGGGGATCAGGAACAGGATGCCCAGCACACCGCCCAGCAGCGAGCTGACAAAGACCTGGATGAAGTTGACCGACATATCCGGATACTTGGCCTGAAGGATGTACAGGGCCGGCAGGGTGAAGATGGCGCCGGCCACGATGACGCCCGAGCAGGCGCCGATCGACTGGATGATGACATTCTCGCCCAGGGCGTTCTTGCGCTTCGAGACGCTCGACAGCCCCACAGCGATGATGGCAATGGGGATGGCGGCTTCGAAAACCTGACCTACTTTCAGTCCCAAAAAGGCGGCAGCGGCCGAAAAGATGATGGCCATCAGCACACCCAGCGACACCGAACGCCAATTGGCTTCGGGATAAACTTTTTGAGGACTCATCACCGGTTCATAGCTTTCGCCTTCCTTCAAGGGGCGATACGCATTCTCCGGCAAATCAACCGTTTTTCTTTCTTCTTCCATAATATGTTGTGTTATAATGTGTTCTTCGACCACACCTGCCAGCTGCCCTGCGCCTGCAGATAGAGCATGGCCAGGCCGCTCAGCGTCTTTGCCCCCTGCTGCCGGCCCTGACGCAGGAACATCGTCTCCTCGGGATTATACACCAAATCGTAGAGCAGATGCCTGTCGGTAAGACATTTGTATGGGATGGGCACAAAGGTCTCGACGCGGGGGCTCATGCCCAAGGGGGTGGCATTGACCAGCACCCGGTGCGAGGCCATCACTTCGGGGGTAAGATCGTCGTAAGACAGGCAGGGAATCTGCGTCCCGTCGCCCAGGCGATAGGGCGAAGGCTTGCGTGAGACCATCGCGGGGGGCACACCCAGTTGCAAAAGAGCGTAGGCAACTGCCTTCGAGGCACCGCCCGTACCGAAGACCAGGGCCTCAAGGGGCTGCTCCCCTCTCATGGCCTCGATGGCCGGGGCAATGGAATCGCGAAAGCCCAGGTAGTCGCTGTTGTAGCCTTTCATCACCGGGCGGCCGTCCTGACGCATGATCTTGATGACATTCACCGCACCGATGGCCGCCGCCTCAGGCGCCAGGCAATCCAAATAGGGCATCACCGCCTGCTTGTGGGGCAACGTGACATTCAGCCCGCAAAGATCCGGCTCGCCGGCCACCAAAGCCGGAAAGTCCGCGATCGATTCCATGGGGAAGGCCTCATAGACCGCGTCGATATGCTCGCGCTGGAATTTTTCCGTAAAATACCCCCGGGAGAAGGAATGCCCCAAGGGATAGCCGATGATGCCGAACTTTCTCATCTCACGATTCTTTAAGGATGGATTCAAAGGTCTTCCGGGCCTCCGGGTCCTGGCGTTCGGCCTCGACCAGATATTTTTCGGTTTGCCCGTCCAGGCCGAGGATGCGGCACGTGAGGGCGGCAAACAGATAGAGGTTTTCTATTTCAGGTTGGCGCTTGATGGCCTCCTCGTAGGCACTCAGGGCCGAGACGAATTCGTCCTGGGTGAACAGGAGGTTGCCCAGCGTGAACCAGATGTCGGGCTGCTCGCTGTCGATTTCCAGCGCCATGCGGTAGGATTCAATGGCCTGGTCGTAGTTTTCCGTCACGGTGAAGAGTTCGCCCAGGCAGGCCCATACATCCTCGTTGCCGGGATTCAGGCGCAGGGCCTGTTCGTAGGATTGCAGGCTCTCCTGGTACTGCTGCTTGGCGGCCAGGCACACCCCGATGCCCACATAGGCGTCGTCATCGTTGGGATTGATCTTCAGGCAGCGGTGATACCAGTCGAGGGCTTCGTCGAAACGGCCCAGTTTCTCGTGGCATTCGCCGATCTCGCCCAGCAGGTTGCTGTCTTCCTCGCCGTACTGCTCGCGCATGGCCTCATAGGCAGCGGTGTAGTGCTTCAGGGCCTGCTCGTAATCGGGCAGTTCGGTATAGGCCTGCCCCAGTTCCTCGGCCCAGAGCGGATTGTAGGTGCGCGACGATGCCAGGGCGAATTCCATGGCCTCGATCCCCTCCTCCATGTGCTTGAGCCGGAAATGCAGCTCGGAGAGGCTGGCCCAGACAGATGAATCGTAGGGGAAGGCGTCCAGTTCGCGCTGGTAAAAGCGGATGCAACCTTCCATGTCCTGCAACTGTTCGCAGCAGTCGATGGCCAGGTCGTAGATATCGGTGATGCCGGCATTGATCTGCCAGGCGGCTTCAAGTTTTTCAAGTGCCTCGCGGTAATAATGGTAATAGGCCAGTTGCTCGGCGATGTCGAGCAAGGTGTATTCCTTATCGACCGAGGCCTCCTTGATGATGTCCTCAAACAGGCGGAAGGCCTTGTCACGCCGGCCCTGCTGCAGCCAGGCGGCACCGCGCAGGATGCTGGCTTCCTCGTCGCTTTGCCGTCCCAGGAGCGACAGGGCTTCTTCGGGACGTTTGCGGCAAAGGCAGATACGGGCCGCCTTCAGGCGCAGCGTGTCACTGTCGCGATGGATCGAGCGGGCGGCTTCGAGCGCCTTCTCGGCCATGTCGAACTCTTCCCGGAGGATGTAATGGTCGATGATCTGCTCGTATTCCTCTATGTCGAAATACACAGACTTTCCATCCGAGCGACCCGCTTCGAATCGCTGCAGCAGTTCTTCCTCATGAGATTTGTTCCACGACTTCATGATCTGGCCCTTCGGGGTTTATTTGCCGCTGATCTTGCTCCAAGTGTCCTTCAGTCCGACCGTGCGGTTGAAGACCAGGTGGTCGGGCCGGCTGTCGGGATCGATGTTGAAATAGCCGATGCGCTGGAACTGCAGATAGCTGTAAGCGGGCAGCGTACGGACATATTCCTCTACGAAACAAGTGGAAAGGATATGCAGCGAATCGGGGTTCATCATCTGCTTCATGGCATCCAGGGCCGTGAGGCCTTCATCCTGCAGGCGAGCCAGTTCGTCGCGCGGGTTCTCCACCTTCCACAGGCGGTCGTACATGCGCACCTCGGCGGGCAGACAATGCCCGCAACTGAGCCAGTGCAGCGTGCCCTTGACCTTGCGGTCGGCACCGGGCAGCCCGCTGCGGCTGTCGGGGTCGTAGGTGGCCTGGATTTCGGTGATATTGCCCTGGGCATCCTTGGTGCAACCGGTGCACATGACGATATAGGCGTTTTTCAGACGCACTTCCTTGCCGGGCGTCATACGGAAGAAGTTCTTGGGAGCCTCTTCCATGAAGTCCTCGCGCTCAATCCACAGCTCGCGGCTGAATTTGATCTTGTGGGTGCCTTCTTCGGGTTTCTCGGGATTGTTCAGGGCCTCCATCTCCTCGACCTGCCCTTCCGGATAGTTGGTGATGACCAGCTTGACGGGGTTGATGACGGCCGACACGCGGGTCGAGCGCTGGTTGAGGTCCTCACGCACGGCGGCTTCCAGGAGCGAGAAGTCGTTCAGGGCGTCGTAGGTGGTATAGCCGATCTTGTCGATGAAGCCCAGGATGGACTCGGGCGAATAGCCGCGACGGCGGAAGGCGCAGATGGTCGGCATGCGGGGATCGTCCCAGCCGCTCACCAGGCCGTTCTTGACCAGCACCAACAGGTTGCGCTTCGACATGAGCGTATAGTTGAGGTTCAGCTTGTTGAACTCGGTCTGACGGGGCCGGTTGTCGTCGATGGGCAAGTCGTTGCGCGTCTCCTTGTACCAGTCGCAGAAGAGGTCGTACAGGGGACGGTGCGACACAAATTCCAGTGTGCAGAGCGAATGGGTCACGCCCTCCAGGTAGTCGCTCTGCCCGTGGGCGAAGTCGTACATGGGATAGGCGTTCCATTTGTTGCCGGTACGGATATGCGGCATATTGAGCACGCGGTAGATGATGGGGTCGCGGAAGTGCATGTTGGGATTGGCCATGTCGATCTTGGCGCGCAGCACCATGCGACCGGGCTCCATGCGACCGGAATTCATCTCCTGGAACAAGGCCAGCGACTCCTCTACGGGACGGTCGCGGTAGGGGCTGTTCTCTCCGGGCTGTGTGGGCGTGCCCTTCTGACGGGCAATTTCCTCGGACGTCTGTTCGTCGATATAGGCCCTGCCCTGCTTGATCAGCTCGATGGCAAAGTCCCAGAGCTGCTGGAAATAGTCGGAAGCATAATAGATGTTGCCCCATTTGAAGCCCAGCCAGCGGATGTCCTGCTCGATGGCGTCCATGTATTCGGTGTCTTCCTTCTGGGGGTTGGTGTCGTCGAAACGCAGGTTGCACACGCCGCCGTAGCGCTCGGCGATGCCGAAATCCAGCGCGATGGCCTTGGCGTGGCCGATGTGCAGGTAGCCGTTGGGCTCCGGTGGGAAACGCGTCTGGACGCGGCCGCCGTTGTGACCTTCCTGCAGGTCGTTCTCAACGATTTTCTCTATGAAATTGAGGCTTTTCTTCTCCTCTTCGGGGTGCAAGGTCTGTTCTGCCATATAGCGAATAATGATTACATCATAATTAATCTGCAAAAATAGCGTTCCTGTTTCAAAAATCCATCAGGGAAGGCATAAAAATCGCCCAAGGGCTTTTTCTTTTTCATTTTACGAAATTAATCCCTATTTTTACGGGCTCAATACGCTTGCGCCCAAGCGGACGCCCGCACGAGACAACTTAAGAGAGGAAATTGTTTAACCATTAAATACTACTTTCAAGATGAAACAGTTCATGGACGAGAACTTCATGCTCGATAATGAAGTATCGCAGGAATTATTCCACCAGCACGCTAAAAATCTGCCTATCATCGACTATCATTGCCACTTGAACCCCGAGTTCATCGCCAAGGACCGCAAGTTTGACAACCTGGGCCAAATCTGGCTCGAAGGCGATCACTACAAATGGCGCGCCATGCGTACCAACGGCGTGGACGAACGCTATTGCACGGGCAAGGACACCACCGACTGGGAGAAATTCGAGAAATGGGCCGAGACCGTGCCCTACACCATGCGCAACCCGCTCTATCACTGGACCCATCTTGAACTGAAGACCTGCTTCGGCGTGACCAAGATCCTCAAACCCGAGACCGCCCGCGAGATCTTCGACGAATGCACCGCCAAGCTGCGCACGCCCGAGTACAGCGCCCGCGGCCTGATGCGCAAATACAAAGTGGAAACGGTCTGCACCACCGACGATCCCGTGGACAGCCTCGAATACCACCTCCAGCTCAAGAAGGAAGGATTTGAAATCAAGGTATTGCCCACCTGGCGGCCCGACAAGGCCATGGCCGTCGAGGTACCGGCCGATTTCCGCGCCTATATTGAAAAGCTGTCCGACGTGTCGGGTGTCAGCATCAGCCGTTTTGCCGATGTCATCACGGCCCTGCAGAAACGTCACGATTTCTTCGAATCGGTCGGTTGCCGCCTGAGCGACCACGGTATCGAGGAGTTTTATGCCGAAGACTACACCCAGGCCGAAATCGACGCCATCTTCAACAAGGTCTATGGCGGCAAGGCCCTGACCCGGGAGGAGATCCTGAAGTTCAAGTCGGCCATGATGTACGAATTTGCCGTCATGGATGCCCGCAGCGGCTGGACACAGCAGTTCCACTACGGCGCCATCCGCAATAACAACGACCGCCTGTTCGCCAAACTCGGCCCGGACACCGGTTTCGACTCGATCGGCGACTTTACGGTGGCCAAGAGCATGTCCAAGTTCCTCAACCGCCTGGACAAGACCAACCAGCTGGCCAAGACCATCCTCTACAACCTCAACCCGCGCGACAACGACCTGATCACCACTATGCTGGGCAACTTCCAGGACGGTTCGGTGGCCGGCAAGATCCAGTTCGGCTCGGGCTGGTGGTTCCTCGATCAGAAATACGGCATGACCGCCCAGATGAACTCGCTGTCCGTACTGGGCCTGCTGAGCCGCTTCGTGGGCATGCTCACCGACTCGCGCAGCTTCCTCTCCTATCCGCGTCACGAATATTTCCGCCGCATCATGTGCAACCTGATCGGTACCGACGTGGTCAACGGCGAGATTCCCGCCAGCGAGATGGACTTCATCGGCAAGATGGTGGAAGGCATCTCCTACTACAATGCCAAGACCTTCTTTAACTTCTAAAAATGAGCAAGAAAGTAGTCACTTTCGGGGAAATCATGTTGCGTCTGGCAACCCCCGGCTACCTGCGTTTCACGCAGACTGATTCCTATACCGCCACTTTCGGCGGCGGCGAGGCCAATGTGGCCGTGTCGCTGGCCAACTACGGCATCGACGTGGACTTTGTCACGCGTCTGCCCCAGAACGACATTGCCCGGGCCTGCGTCATGGACCTGCGCAAATACGGGGTGGGCACCGACAAGATAGTCTATGGCGGCGACCGCCTGGGCATCTATTTTCTGGAAACGGGCGCCGTCTCACGCGCCAGCAAGGTCATCTACGACCGGGCCAACTCTTCAATCGCCACGATCGAGGCCGGCATGATCGACTGGGACAAGGTCCTGGAAGGTGTTTCGTGGTTCCACTGGACGGGTATCACCCCGGCCATCTCCCAGGGTGCCGCCGATGCCTGCCTGGAGGCTGTCAAGGCCTGCAACCGCAAAGGCATCACCGTGTCGTGCGACCTGAACTACCGCAAGAACCTATGGAAATACGGCAAGAAGGCATCCGAAGTGATGCCGGCGCTGGTCGAGTGCTGCGACGTGATCCTGGGCAATGAAGAGGACGCCGAAAAGGTGTTCGGCATCAAGCCCAAAGGCTTCGACGTGGCCCAGACGGGCGGCCAGGTCAAACAGGCTCAGTTCGAGTCGGTCTGCACCCAGCTCATGAAGCGCTTCCCGCGGGCCAAAAAGGTGATCATCACCCTGCGCGGCAGCATCAATGCCAACCACAACACCTGGGGCGGCGTGCTCTATTCGGGCGGCAAGCTCTACGAGTCCAAACGCTACGACATCACCCACATCGTGGACCGTGTCGGCGGCGGCGACTCCTTCATGGGCGGATTGATCTACGGCCTGATCACCTGGCCCCTGGACGACCAGAAGGCCCTGGAATTCGCCGTGGCCGCTTCCTGTCTGAAGCACACCATCTACGGCGACTTCAACATGGTCAGCGTCGAGGAAGTCGAAAAACTCATGGGCGGAGACGCCTCCGGACGTGTTTCCCGTTAATTTGAACTATTATGGCAAGATTTACCAAACTGCAGGTACTCTATACCATCAGCGCGACGGGTATGATACCTGTGTTCTATCACAAGGACACCGAAGTGGCCCGTCAGGTGGTCAAAGCCTGCTATGAGGGCGGTGTGCGCGCTTTTGAGTTTACCAACCGTGGCGATTTCGCCCAGGAAGTCTTCAGCGACCTGGTCAAGTTTGCCGCCAAAGAGTGTCCCGACATGATCATGGGAATCGGCTCGATCGTTGATGCCGGCACGGCTGCAATGTATCTGCAGCTGGGTGCCAACTTCGTGGTGGGTCCGCTGTTCAACCCCGAGGTGGCCAAGGTCTGCAACCGCCGGCTGGTGCCCTACTCGCCGGGCTGCGGCAGCGTTAGCGAGATCGGTTTTGCCCAGGAGGCCGGCTGCGATCTGACGAAAGTCTTCCCGGCAGGCAACGTGGGCGGTCCGTCCTTTGTCAAGAATGTCAAGGCTCCGATGCCCTGGTCGATGATCATGGTGACCGGGGCCGTCGAGCCCACCGAGGAGAACCTCAGTGCCTGGTTCAAGGCC
>JAFSRR010000006.1 GCA_017446025.1 Bacteroidales bacterium
AGCAGGAGCAGCAGCAGGAGCAGCAACAGCAACCGGAACAGCAACAGGAACAGCAACAACAGCAGGAACAGGAGCGCATCTCCAAGGAGCAGGCCCAGCAGTTGCTGGATGCCCTGATGCAGGACGAAAAAGAGGTCCAGGAAAAGGTCAAGAAGCTGCAGATGCAGCAAGGACAGCGTGTCAAAACAGAAAAAGACTGGTAATGATGAAAAGAAGACATATATTGTTTGCCACGATGCTGTGGTTGGCCTGGACGGGGCTGGCTGCGGCCGATTTCACTGCTTCGGCCCCGGGCAAGGTGGTGCTGGGACAGCAGTTCCAGCTGGTCTATACCTTTACCGATGAGAATCCTACGGATTTCCGTCTCCCGGAGCAAGTGGAGCAGTCGTTCGACATCGTCTACGGGCCTTCCACTTCCCGTTCCTATTCGTCCTCTTTTGTGAACGGCAAGCGGACCGCCACTTCGGAGTACAGCTATACCTATCTGCTGTTGCCCCGCAAGGAAGGCACGTTCAACATCCCGCCGGCCACGGCCAAGGTGAAGAAAAAGGATGTCACTTCCAATGCTTTGACAATCACCGTATTGCCAGAAGATAAGTCGGCCTCGAACCGGCAATCGTCGCAGGGCTCTTCCCAGGCCGCCGCAAGCGCATCGTCGCAGACGCTGAGTGATGAAAACCTTTTCCTTCGTGTGATCCCCACCAAAACCAGGGTCTATGAGCAGGAGGCTATCACGCTCACCTACAAACTCTATACGCGGCTTGATGTGGCCGGTGCCGAAAACTACAAGTTTCCGGAATACAAGGGGTTCATGATGCAGGAAATCGAATCTCCCTCGGAGGTGTCGTGGGATATGGAAAACTACAACGGCCGCAACTACCGCACCGCGGTGCTGCGCCAGGTGGTAATTTTTCCCCAGCAGAGCGGCACGCTTGAGATCGACCCTTGCAGCATCGACCTGGTGGTGCGCATCCGTAACACGGGGCAGCGCTCGCGCAGCATTTTCGACGATTTCTTCGACACCTATTCCGATGTGCGCAAGACGGTTACGACCAAGCCCCTGCGCATCACCGTCGAGCCTTATCCTTTTCCCAAACCGGTCAATTTCAATGCCTTTACGGGTAGCCTGAAGCTTACATCGCAAATCAGTGCCACGGAGGTGAAGGCCGATGAAGGCGTGACCGTCAAGCTTACGCTGAGCGGTAATGGCAACATGAAGATGCTGCGTACCCCCGAGCTGAAATTCCCGGCCGATTTCGATGTTTACGATCCTCAGGTGACCAACAATTTCAAGACTACAGCCAAGGGCACATCGGGCACCAAGACCATCGAATACCTGGTCATCCCGCGCTATGCCGGCACGTTTGAGATCCCTTCGGTGCAATTGAGCTATTTCGATCTGGCCACCAAGAGCTACAAAACGCTCACCACCGATGCTTTCAGCCTGCAGGTGGCCCGTTCGGCCAATGCCGATGCCGCCGTGGTTTCGGGCAATTACACAGCAGGGCGGGAGAGTGTCCGCCAGTTGGGACAGGACATCCGTTATTTGAAGACATCGCCCGACCACCTGGTGTCTGAGCCGCAGTATGTGGTGGTGGCCAATTGGTACAAGTGGGCCTGGATTGTGCCGGCGGTGGCTGTCGTTGTGTTGCTGTTGCTCTATCGCAAGCAGCTCAAGGCCAATGCCGATGCTGTGCGTGTCCGCAACCGTAAGGCCAACAAGGTGGCTGTCCGCCGGCTCAAGAAGGCGGCCGCCTATCTCAAGGCCCAGCAGCGCGGTGCTTTCTATGACGAGGTGCTCAAGGCGCTCTGGGGCTATACAAGCGACAAACTCAACATCCCGCTTTCCCACCTGACCAAGGACAACATCGACGCCCGCCTGACGGAAGCCGGTGTGGAAGAGGGCGTCCGCCGCGATTTCATGGACATCCTCACGGCCTGCGAGTTTGAACGTTATGCCCCCGGACAGGGTTCCCAGACCATGGACGAACTCTATGCCCAGACATTGAAAACGATAGACAGAATGGAAAATACAATCAAGACCAGCCATGCGTAGATTATATATCCTCTTCCTGATGAGCCTGTGGTTGCCTTTGCTGGCCGCCCAGAATGCTTCCGACCCTGCCGAGGTGCCTGCTTCCCAGGAACCGGCCCTGGCCGCCGATGCGGCCGACAGTATGCTTGTCCGTGCGGCCGCTGCCTATGGAGAAGGTCGTTTCCGGCAGTCGATGGAGCTCTACGAGGCCGTCGCTGCCCACTGCGGTGTGTCGGCCCAGCTGTATTACAACCTGGGCAACGCCTGCTACAAATCTGGCGAGATTGCTCCGGCCATCCTTTATTACGAACGTGCCCTGCGGCTCGATCCGGCCGACAAGGACATCCGCTTCAACCTGGAGCTCTGCCGCTCCAGTGTGGTGGACAGGATCGATCCCTTGGGAGAATTCTTTTTCAGCCGCTGGTATCGCCAGCTGCGTGCCCTGTTGCCAGGCAATGCATGGGCTTGGATGAGCCTGGCCTTTTTCTGGCTGTTTCTCTTGTCGGTGGCTGGGTTTTTCTTTGCGAAAAAACGGGGATTGAAAAAACTTTCGTTTACTGTGGGTGTAATATCAATAGTATTTGCTATTTTTACGCTGTTGTACGCTAGGCAGCTTTATCATCGTGATACTGACGGGGAAGAGGCTATTGTTTTTGCCCCGACAGTGACGGTGAAAAGCTCGCCCGATCAGAGCGGCACGGAACTCTTCCTGCTGCATGAGGGAACGAAGGTCCGCCTTCGGAGCCGCCTGGGCAGTTGGAGTGAAATAGAGCTCAGCGACGGCAACGTGGGCTGGCTCGAGACAGAAAATGTAGTCGTTATATAGAGGCAATGTCGGCATTTTGGACGAATATCGTGGCATGGGACAAGCAGGCTATCCTGCAGGTCAATGCGTTGCACAATCCTGTGCTGGATCGTTTCTTATGGCTGTTGTCGGACACCATGGTATGGCTGCCCGTGGCCTTGCTGCTTTTGTATGTGCTGGTCAGGAACAAAAAGGTTGAGTCGCTGTTCATATTGCTCGTCATGGCCTTGATGTTCGTGCTGACGGATTTCGCCGTGTCGGAGTGGGTCAAGCCCCTGGTGGCCCGCCCGCGCCCCACACGCGACATGATGCTTATTCCTTTGCTGGAGACGGTGTTCGATTATCATGGCGGCAGCTATGGTTTCCCCTCCAACCACGCCTCCAATGTCTTTGCCGTAGCCATGTTCACGACCCTGTTGCTACGTGACCGCTGGTATGGCTGGAGCATCTTCCTTTGGGCCGCCCTGGTGTCTTTCAGCCGGGTGTATCTGGCCGTGCATTATCCTACAGATGTATTCTGCGGTGCCGCATACGGTGTTCTGATCGGATGGCTGGCCTGGTGGCTCTACAGTCGTTGGCTCCATTACAAGGGGCTTTACAAAAATCCGCATGTCGCCCGGGATGCCTATACGGTTTCTTTCTACCGTCGCACCGATGTCAGCCTGCTGACGGTGATGCTGTGGACACTGGTCGTCGCTTTGCTGCTGGCGGCGATGGCCCTGAAATGAAATTATCAATCAATAAACAATAAGCTATGATCAAGACTATCACTTTCAACGAACTTCGTAAAATCAAAGACAGTTTGCCCACAGGCGGTTCACAGATGATTGCCGACCGCCTGGGGATTTCCGTTGATACGGTCAGAAACTATTTTGGCGGTCGCAACTACAACGGAGATGGCAAAAGCTGTGGTGTGCATGTCGAACCGGGTCCTGGGGGAGGCATTGTCCAGTTGGATGACACGACAATCCTGGACATGGCTTTGGAAATTATCGAGAAGGGAAAATAGTCAATGCCTTTTTTGATAAGAAAATCTCACCTGGGGTCGCACATTTGTTGCGACCCCAGGTGTTTTTTATTAATCTGGTGACTATTATTTCGTTTTGGAACAATTAAATGCTGATATAGTTGTTCCTTATAAGGTGTAAAAGACTCTATATTTGCTGAAAAACAATTTTATCAAACAATCGTGCCATGGAATCACTATTCGTCATGTACGCCCTTCATCTTGAGCCTACGGGCCAGGATCAGTTATCCCAGAGTCCACTGATGTACTATTCCACGCTGAAGCGGGCTGAGTCTGCCGCAGCAGAGTATCGTCAGACCTATTCTTTCCTGTATGAGGACGGGCCCTTCCCCAAGGAGTTGTATTGCATCATCATCGAGGAATACAAGTTCAACACAGTGTATCCCATCAAGCTGTCGGTATCGGTCTATGATTCTTCCGGAGGATTGATGGAGCGGAGCACCTTGCCCGACGGCGACAGTATCTACCAACCCTTGGATACCGCCAAGCCGTTCAAGGTGGGTGACATTGTCGAGGCTCCCTGCGGGGAACACCTCTATATAGGCATCATTGCCGAAATGCCGCGGCAAAACCGCCTGGGTGAGTTGAAGACCATCCTGGACGACAGCTATACACTGATCGTCTATCCCTCGATGGAGCTGGACTATGTCTATGCCCCTTTGGTTTTCCTGCCGCGCCAGCGGGTCTCCAAAAAGGCCCAAACCTATCTTCACGATGCCCTCGATCTTTACCGCAACGAAGGACGCATCATCTGAATGTGTGTTCACCATCAAAAATGGAAGAGGCACCTACATCTTTGTAAGTGCCTCTTTTTCAGTGTCGGG
>JAFSRR010000063.1 GCA_017446025.1 Bacteroidales bacterium
CATCATGGAAAATGTCGGCGTCTGGCTCTGGTCGTACGGGGAAAGCATCTACGGAACGCGGCCTTGCCTGGTCTCGCACGAGACCTTGCCGGGGGGAGAACGGGTGTTCTTCACCCGCAAGCAGGGAGCGCTCTACCTGATCTTCCTGGATTGGCCGGGCAAGGGTGCCACCATGGATTTGAAAACGCTTACGGACCAGGTGGTGGGCGGCACTGTGGAGCGGGCCACGCTGCTCAGCGTGAAGCGCAATTTCGACTGTCCTTTCCAGCAGCACGCCGACGGCCTGACGCTGACCATCCCGCAAGGTGCCCGGCTGCCCTCGGATGCGGCCCAGGTGATCAGGCTCGATTTGAAATGACGGCCATGTGCCGATACAAGAAAGAAACGTAGTACTTTTAAAGAGAAACGATATGATGAAAAGATGTTTCCTGGCCGCCCTGGTGCTGCTATGCACAGCCTGCGGCAATCAGTTTCCGGAGTTTTTCCCGGCCAACAAGGCCCAGGGTGTCAACCCCGACACTCATCTTGTCTTGACTTTTGATGAGCAGCCCCAACTGGGGACAACGGGCATGATCCGCATCGTCGATGCCGCCACCGGCATGGTGGCCGACAGCCTGGATATGAGCATCCCTGCCGGACCTACGTCCATGCAGCGGGGACCCAAGGCTCCCTATGCCTGGGAGCCCTACATCTATGAGCGCGACCGCCGGCTCACCAACCGCGACGTGCTGCCCGGCACGCCTTCGGGCTGCGCTGCTGCCACGGCCGACACTTTCCAGCTGACCATCATCGGCGGTTTCACCGATGGCTTCCATTTCTATCCGGCCCTGGTGCGCGGCAACTCGGTGGTGATCTATCCTCACCACGACCTGCTCCAGTATGGAAAGAGCTACTATGTCACCGTCGACAAGGAAGTCATCCGGCTGGCCGAAACCGAGTTCAAGGGCATCGCCCAGGGACAGTGGCAGTTTTCGACCCGCAGCGAGGCTCCGGCCTGGCATCAGGGCGAGCCTCCCTTTGTGGACCGCGGACGTCCGGCCGACGGCTTGTTTGTCACTGTGAGTGCCGACGGCAAGGCCGACTTCTCGACCGTGCAAGGCGCTTTGAACTTTGCCGATGACAACCTGTCCGAGACGCACACCATCTATGTGCGCAACGGCGACTATGAAGAACTGGTCTATGCGCGCAACAAGAGCCATCTGCGCATCGTGGGCGAAAGCCGTGACGGTGTGGTGGTGCACTATGCCAACAACGAGATGTTCAATCCCCATCCGGTGGATGTGAGCACCAACGAATGGCCCGGCACCTTCCCCTCCCGACGGGCAGCCTTCACCCTGGACAACTGCCACGACCTGTATGTGACCAATCTGACTGCACAGACCGACTACCGCGGCCAGGCCGAGGGTCTGCTCATCATGGGCAGCCGCAACCACCTGTACCAGGTGCGTATCGTCGGTGACGGCGATGCTTTGCAGGCCAACGGCTCGCTCTACATGGAAGATTGCGAGATAGATGGCGGCGGCGACACCATGCTGGGTCGCGGGCCGGTCTTCCTGAAGAATTGTCTCATCAAGAACAACGGCGGTCCTTTCATGTGGATACGCAACACCGAGGCCAATCATGGCGATGTCTTTGTCAACTGCCGCTTCCAGGGCAATGACAAGCGCGGTTCGGTCTTTGCCCGTGCCCCCATCAACGGTGGACAGGCCTATCCCTATGCCGAGGCCGTGCTGATAGACTGTGTGCTGGAGGGTATCCCCGCCATAGGCTGGGGACCGGTGGGCGGCGACACCAGGAATGTCCACTATTGGGAATACAACAGCCGCACGCCCGACGGCCAGCCGGTCGATGTCTCCCAGCGGGTCGCCCCTTCGCGCCAGCTTACGCTGCCCGCGGATGCAAAGATCATAGAAAATTATCGCCAACCGGCTTTTGTGCTGGACGGCTGGGATCCGACAAAATAAAGAATTCGGAGAAAAGAGTTTATGGCAGCGCTGCAGACAGGATGTCCGCGGCGCTGTCTGCTATTTGGCCGGCTCCGTTTTCGACCAGCTCTTCGCGGCAGCGGAAACCCCAGGTCACGCCCAACGACACAAAGCCGCAGTTGGCGGCTGTCTGCATGTCTACCCCGCTGTCGCCGACATAAAGCACCTGGGCGGGCAGGATGCGCTCCCCGGTCTGTTCTTCCAGGCGGTCCATCACCCAGCGGGCCCCGGCGGGATCGGGCTTGCGCGGAAAGCCGTCGCGCAGGCCGCTGACAACGGTGAAGAGCGGTGCTACCCCCAGCCTTTCGACAATGACGCGGGTCAGTTCGTCGGCCTTGTTCGACAGCACGGCCAGATGGATTCCTTCGTCGTGCAGGCGCACCAGCACTTCCTTGATGCCGGGATACAGGCGGGTGCCATCGACGGGATGGGCCCGGTAGTACTGCATGGTGAGGCGGTGGCAGATGTCCAGTTCGGTCTCGTTGCGGGCTTCCTCGGGCAGGGCCTGCCAGCAGAGGTTGCGCAGCCCGTGGCCCACCATGCGGCGGTATTCCTCCAGGCTGTGGACGGGGTGCTGCCGGGCGGCCATCGAGGCGTTGGCGGCAGCGGCGATGTCATGGATGGTGTCGGCCAGCGTGCCGTCCAGGTCAAATATGACTGCTTTGTAGGGACTCATCGGGTTGATTTTTCCGGCTGCGAAGTTACATATTTTCCCCAAGATATGGGATTTAGGGAAAAACTGAGTAATTTTGCAAGCTCAAGGCAAAGCCTTGTGCCATATCAAACCCATTGGAACTATGAACAAAATCGTAAGCAAGAAAGACTTTTCCGAACTGGTGGTACAGCTGGAAGTGGAGGCTCCCCTCATTGCCCGCGCCCGCAAGGCCGGCCATTTTGTCATCGTCAAGCTCGACAAGCTGGGAGAACGCATTCCGCTCACCATTTCGGCTGCCGATACGGAGAAAGGCACCATCACGCTGGTCGTGCAGCGTGTGGGCCTGACCTCCAACAAATTGTGCAACATGCAGGTGGGTGATGAAATCCAAGACCTGGTCGGCCCGCTGGGCAAAGCCACCCATATCGAGCATTTCGGCACGGTGGTCTGCGCCGGAGGCGGTGTGGGCGTCGCTCCACTGCTGCCCATCGTACAGGCCATGAAGCAGGCCGGCAACCGGGTCATCTCGGTCCTGGCCGCCCGAAGCAAGAACCTCATCATCCTGGAAGACGAAATCCGCAAGTGGTCGGACGAGGTCATCATCATGACCGACGACGGCTCCTACGGCGAGAAAGGTCTGGTGACGGCCGGCGTGGAGAGCATCATCCAGCGCGAGAAGGTCGATTGCTGCGTCACTATCGGCCCGGCCATCATGATGAAATTTGTCTCACTGCTGACGGCCAAGTACAATGTGCCCACCGTGGCTTCGCTCAACACCATCATGGTCGACGGCACGGGCATGTGCGGCGGCTGCCGTGTGAGCGTGGGCGGACAGACCAAGTTTGTCTGCGTGGACGGTCCCGAATTCGACGCCCACCAGGTCGACTGGGACGGCATGATGCGCCGCATGGGCTCCTACAAAGCCTACGAAAAGGAAGAAATGAAAAAACTGGGATAAGCTATGACTAGAGAAGAAAAAATAGCTGCTGCTCGCAGCCAGGCATGGCGTGAAGCCTTGCGCAAGAGCATGAAGGCCAAGGATCGTACCGATCTGCCCCGAGTCAGGATGAACGAGCTCGACGCCGAGTACCGCAGTCACAACCGTGAAGAAGTGAACCAGGGTCTGACAGCTGAGCAGGCTGTACAGGAGGCCCGTCGCTGTCTGGACTGTGCCAATCCGACCTGTATGACGGGCTGCCCGGTCGAAATCAGCATCCCGAGCTTTGTCAAGAACATCGAGCGCGGCGAGTTTCTCGAGGCCGCCAAGGTCTTGAAGGAGACCAGCTCGCTGCCGGCTGTCTGTGGTCGTGTCTGTCCACAGGAAAAGCAGTGTGAATCGCAGTGCTTCTATGTCCAGAAACTGGGTAAGCCCGCAGTGGCCATCGGCTATCTGGAGCGTTTCGCCGCCGACTACGAGCGCGAAAGCGGCCAGACCATCTTGCCCGAGCAGGCGCCCAAGAACGGCATCAAGGTGGCCGTGGTGGGCAGCGGTCCTGCCGGCCTATCGTTTGCCGGCGACATGGCCAAGTACGGCTATGACGTGACTGTGTTCGAGGCCCTGCACGAAATCGGCGGCGTGCTCAAATACGGCATCCCCGAATTCCGTCTGCCCAATGCCATCGTGGATTGCGAGATCGACAACCTGCGCCGCATGGGTGTCAGCTTCGAAAAAGACATCATCATCGGCAAGACGCTGTCGTTGGACGACCTCAAGGCCCAGGGTTTCCAGGGTATCTTCGTGGCCAGCGGCGCCGGTCTGCCCAACTTCATGAACATTCCGGGCGAGAACCTGATCAACATCATGTCGTCGAACGAATACCTGACCCGCGTCAACCTGATGGATGCCGCCAATCCCGAGAGCGACACGCCCGTGCCTTTCGGCAAGCGGGTGGCTGTCATCGGCGGCGGCAACACGGCCATGGACTCGGTGCGTACGGCCCGTCGTCTGGGTGCCGAGCGCGCCATGATCGTCTATCGCCGTTCCGAGGAGGAAATGCCCGCCCGTCTGGAAGAAGTGAAGCATGCCAAGGAAGAAGGCGTCGAGTTCATGACCCTTCACAACCCCGTCGAATATCTCGGCGACGAACAGGGACGTGTCTGCCAGATGCGCCTGCAGAAGATGGAGCTGGGCGAGCCCGATGCTTCGGGCCGTCGTCGTCCGGTGCCCATCGAAGGGGCCATCGAGACGGTCGATGTGGATATCGTCATCGTGAGCGTGGGGGTATCGCCCAATCCGCTCATCCCGAATTCCATCCCCGATCTGGAGATTTCCCGCAAGGGCACCATTGTCGTTGATGACAATATGCGTTCCTCGCTGCCCATCATCTTTGCCGGCGGTGACATTGTGCGCGGCGGTGCTACGGTCATTCTGGCCATGGGCGACGGACGCCGGGCGGCTGCAGCCATGCACGAACAACTGAAGAAATAAACCGCAGGACAACGAAACGTAACTGAACTAAATCCAGAAATATGAAAAACAAGTCAGTGTTGTTGATGTTGGGACTTTTGATGGCTGTGTCGATGACGGCGCAGACACCGGCCTTCCCGACGGCCGAAGGATTCGGCAAATGGGCCACGGGCGGCCGTGGCGGCAAAGTGGTTGAAGTGACCAATCTTGAGGATGATGCCGAAGGAACCATCGAAGGGAGTTTCCGCTGGGCGCTGAAACAGTATCCCGACGATCCGCTCACTGTGGTATTCCGCGTATCGGGCATCATCGAACTGGAAACCATGATCCGTTGCAAACGGAACGGCCTGACCCTGGCCGGCCAGACGGCTCCGGGCGACGGCATCTGCATCCGTGGCGGCAAATGCAATTTCGGCGGCAGCCAGAACCTGGTCATCCGTCATCTGCGCTTCCGCATCGGCCTGAAGGAAAATGCCGACAGTACCACCTCCTTCATCGAGGGCGGCTCGATCGGCATCGAGAACGCCAGCAACTGGATCATCGACCATTGCACCTTCGGCTGGTCGGGTGAGGAGAACATGACCATCTACGACAACACCAAAACCACTGTGCAGTGGTGCCTTGTCCACGAAGGCCTTTACGATGCTGGTCACGGCAAGGGAGTGCGTGGATACGGCACGCAGTGGGGCGGGCAGACGGCCACCTATCACCACAACCTGCTGGCTCACAACATGAGTCGTGCGCCCCGTTTCAACGGTGCCCGCAGCAACGACACCAAGGTGCTCATCGACTATGTGAACAATGTCAACTACAACTGGGGCGGCGCAGGTGCCTGCTACGGGGCTGACATGGAGACGGGCAACGTGCACCAGATCAACTTTGTCAACAACTACTACAAGCCCGGTCCCGCCTATCCCGGTACGAAGACTTCCAACTATGTGCGTTCCACACGCAGCAGTTCCCAGTCGAATTCCCAGATACCGCAGTGGTATATGTCGGGTAACCGCATGGAAGGTTCGGCCAACACCAGCCGCAATACAAATAACTACAACGGTTTGGATGCCAAAGCATATACCGATATCGGCATCGCCAAGAGCAAGCTGATTTCCGAGACGCCTTTCACCGTGTCCGACCCGGTCAAGACCGAATCGGCCGAGGATGCCTTCCAAAGCGTGCTGAAGGGCGTGGGTGCCTTCCCGCGTGACACGGTCGATGCCCGCATTGTCGAAGAGGTGCGCACCGGTACGGCTCTCTACCGCGGCTCAGTGGCAGGTGTGGCTCCCGGCATCATCGACCGTCCGTGGGATGTGGGCGGCTATCCCGACTATGAGACCTACAACACCATTACCG
Source organism: Bacteroidales bacterium (assembly GCA_017446025.1). GTDB lineage: Bacteria > Bacteroidota > Bacteroidia > Bacteroidales > UBA1402 > UBA1757. The sequence goes on from JAFSRR010000063.1 coordinate 6,398, forward strand.
ATGCCGACCACGACGGCATGGACGATGCCTGGGAAACGGCCCACGGTTTGAACCCAGCCGACCCCGACGACCGCAATCTCAACCTCAAGAGCGGCTATACGGCCTTGGATGCCTATCTGTGCAGCCTTTGCGGCGAAGAGATCCCCATCGAGCTGCCCAAGCCTTTCGCCCTGGTGGTCGATCCCAACGGCGGCGGTGACTATACCACCATCCAGGCGGCGCTGGATGCTGCGCCCGAGGGTTCTGAGCGCACCCTGATCTTTGTCCGCAACGGCGACTATCAGGAAAAGCTCTTCCTGGGCACCCATTACACTGCTGTGAACAAGGTGGTCAGCATCATCGGCGAGAGCGTCGACGGGGTGGTCATCACCTGGGACGACTATGTGGGCAAACAGATCGACTATCCCGGCAAGGGTAGCATCAAGGCTGGCGGCGAGACTTGTCCCACCTTCACCATCAATGCGGCCAAAGGTTTCTATATGGAGAATGTCACGGTGCGCAACCCCAACACTTCGGCCCAGGCCATCGCCCTGTATCAGGCTTCCGACGGGCAGGTGCTCAAAAATTGCAAGATCCTGGGCAACCAGGACACCCACCGCACCAAGAAAGGCCGCCGTTTCTTCTACTACCAGTGCGTGTTCGAGGGTGGTACCGACTTTATCTATGCCGGTGGCACCTGCTATTTCTACCAGTGCGAGATCCGCAGCAACAAGGCAGGCTACCTGACAGCGCCCGAAGATGTGCCCTACACCCAGCGCCTGAGCACGGGTAAGACCCTCTACTACGGCTTTTTCTTCAACGACTGCGACATCACTTCGACCGGCCTGAATGCGGGTAGCTGCTATCTGGGTCGTCCCTGGTCGGAAGAGTCTGGCAGTGTGTTCATGAACTGCCGCCTGGGCGCCCACATCAATGCCAAGGGTTGGAAAGAATGGGACGGTCATGAAAACAAGTGCAGCTTCATGGAATACAAGAGCATGAATGCCGACGGCACGGCCCTGGCCAGTGTCTCGCAGCGAGTGTCCTGGAGCATGCAGGTGGCCCCCACCGACTACTACGATTACATGACTTTGAAGTATATCTACAAGAAAGTCAATGCCACATCGGAGTTCAACCCTGTGCCCGAGGTCATTGCCACGGCTGCCCCGCAAAAACGTCTGACGGTGTCCGGCGGCGCGGTGAGCTGGAAACCCATCGAAGGGGCCATCGGCTATATTCTATACAGCCAGAACAAGATACTGGCCTTTGTCGAGGCACCCAACTATTACGATGCCACGGCGGCCGGCAACTACAGTGTAAGGGCCATCGGTGCCAACGGCTGCCTGTCGGGCCTGAACGGCAGTGGCGCGCCCGCTGTGACGGCCGAGGAGATGGAGGCCATCCTCTCGCCTGAGGTCTGGGTCCGTGTCAGTGCCGAGGCCACGCCTGCCGAGGGTGGTACAGCCACGATCAGCCCCGAAGCCGAAGTCTACAAGAAGAACACCACTGTCACCCTGACGGCCACCCCGGCCGAGGGCTACCGCTTTGTGGGCTGGATGGGAGCCGACACGACCATCTTGTCGGAGGATGTCACCTACAAGTACAAGGTGGGATTGGAAGATATGGCTTTCCGGGCTGTCTTCAGTGTGATCAACGCTGTCAGCCCGGCCACCGCCACCACGCTGAAAGTGTGGTCTGAGGATAATGTGCTTTATCTGGACAACATCGAAAACGGGACGGAAATCGCCCTGTTCGACCTGACGGGCCGTTGCGTGAACCGCAGTCGGGCGACGGCCCCGAGCCATACGGTCGCCGGTCTTTCCGCCGGCCTCTATCTGATGCAGACGACAACTGCCGACACCCGCCGGCAGACAATGAAAGTCACGGTCAAAAAATAAACCTGATCCGGGCGGCCGTAGCCGTCCATCTGTCGGAAAACGCTCAGTCTATCCGCCAGGGGAAGCGGAAACAGCTTTCATCGTAGAGCGGATAATCGGCCTTGCCGTTGACAGCAAAAGTCTTTACCACGGCTGCCTCGTGGAGCAGCTCCTTGGCGAAGTTGAGCGTCGCGCCGGTCTTGACCCGGTCTTCCACCAGCAGTATCCTTTTTCCTTTGAATTCGAAATCGATCTCCTTGAGCAGCACCGGGTGTTCGTACTTGGGCCGCTGCATGGCGTCGCGCAAATTGATCTTGAGCAGGAAAATCTCCAGGTCAAGTTTTTGGGCCAGGATGGCCGCCGGGATGATGCCGCCGTTGGCTATGGCCACGATCATGTCGAAAGGCTCGTTGATCTCTATTTCCTGAAAGCGTCTCAGGACTTCTTCGAATGTTTTGCCTGCCATAGGGATGATGATTTTGTGCGCCATGTGCTTTGCGACGCAGCCGCGAAGGTACATTTTAATAGGAGAATATGCAATTGACTGGAAAAGTTTGTACCTTTGCAAAATTATAACCATGTGATTAAATAGTGCGAAAATGAAGGTTCTCAAATTCGGAGGAACATCCGTAGGTTCCGTAGAAGGACTGCTCAATATCAAGAAAGTGGTTGCCGAGGAACATGAAAAAACACTCATCGTGGTGGTTTCGGCCATCGCCGGCATGACCGATCTGCTCATCAAGACCTCGCAGCTGGCAGCCGTGGGCGACAAGGCCTACGAAGCCAATGTGGCCCGGATGCGCGAGATGCACACCTGTCTCATCGAAAAAGTGTTCGACGCCAAGCAACGGCCGGCCGTCGAGGCCATGGTCAACGGCAAGATCGACGAACTGAGCAATATTTTCAAGGGCGTCTGCCTCATCCAGGATCTGTCGGCCAAGTCGGAAGCCGTCATCCTGAGCTACGGCGAGCGCATCTCTTCGGAGATGGTGGCCGTCCTGCTCGATGCCAAGCATATCGACAGCCGTTGCCTGATCCATACTGAGCGCAAGTTCAACAAAAACGTGGTCGATTTCCAGGCTACGGCCAAAAGTATCCGCAAACACCTGGCCAAGCTGCCCGAGCGGCTGGTCGTAGGCGGTTTCATCTCCTCCAGCGCCGAGACGGGCGAGACAACCAATATCGGCCGGGGCGGATCGGACTACACGGCCGCCATCCTGGCCTCCGAACTCAAAGCCTCCGAATTGGAAATCTGGACCGATGTCGATGGTTTCATGACGGCCGATCCCCGGGTCATCAACAACGCCTATGTCATCGAGCAGCTGAGCTTTGTCGAAGCCATGGAGCTTTGCAACTTCGGAGCCAAGGTCATCTATCCCCCCACGATCTATCCGGTCTATCACGAGAATATCCCCATCCGCATCAAGAATACGCTCAATCCTTCGGCCCCGGGCACCTATATCACCAAAGAGGGTGATCCCCACCACAGCAAGGCCATCAAGGGCATCTCTTCCATCGGCCAGACCAGCCTTATCACCATGCAGGGCCTGGGCATGGTCGGCGTGATCGGGGTCAACTACCGCATCTTCCGAACGCTGGCCAAGTCGGGCATCAGCGTGTTCCTCGTGTCGCAGGCCTCTTCGGAAAATACCACCACCATCGGTGTCAAGGACGAGGATGCCGACGCCACGGTACGCCTGTTGCGTGAGGAATTCGCCTACGAAATCGAGAGTGGTGAGATCAACGACATTTTTGCCGAGAAGAACCTGGCCACCGTCGCCATTGTGGGCGAGGGCATGAAGCGCACACCGGGCATCGCCGGCAAGCTGTTCTCGACGCTGGGCCGCAACGGTATCAATGTGATTGCCTGCGCCCAGGGTGCTTCCGAGACCAACATCTCGTTTGTGGTCAAGGCCGAACACCTGCGCAAGACGCTCAACGTGATCCACGATTCCTTCTTCCTGAGCGAATACCAGGTGCTGAATGTGTTCCTCACGGGTATCGGCACGGTGGGCGGCAGCCTGCTCGAACAGATCCGCCAGCAGCAGCCCAAGCTGATGGCCGAAAACTCGCTCAAACTCAATGTGGTCGGTATCGCCGACATCAACGATGCCATCTTCGACCGCGAGGGCATCGACCTGGAACACTACAAGGAGTTGTTGCGCACCAAGGGCCAGCCCACTTCGCCCGAGCTGTTGCGTGACGAGATCCTCAAGATGAACATCTTCAACTCGGTCTTCGTCGATTGCACGGCTTCGCCCAAAATAGCCGCCCTCTACCACGATATGCTGGCCTCCAACGTTTCTGTGGTGGCCGCCAACAAGATAGCCGCCTCCTCGGCCTACGAGAACTACGCCGGTCTGAAGGAGCTGGCCCGCCGCAAGGGGGTCAAATACCTGTTCGAAACCAACGTGGGTGCCGGACTGCCCATCATCAACACGATGAACAGCCTCATCTACAGCGGTGACCGCGTGCTGAAAATCGAAGCAGTGCTGTCGGGAACGCTCAACTATATCTTCAACACCATCAGTGCCGACATTCCCTTGAGCCGCACCATCAAGATGGCCCAGGAAGCCCGTTTCTCGGAGCCCGATCCGCGCATCGACCTCAGTGGCACGGATGTCATCCGCAAGCTGGTCATCCTGGCCCGCGAAGCCGGTTACCGGGTGGAGCAGGACGACGTGGTGAAGCACCTCTTCGTGCCGGCTGAATATTTCGAAGGCACGCTCGACGATTTCTGGCGCCGCATCCCCGAGATGGATGCCGACTTCGAGGCCCGTCGCAAGGTGCTCGAAAAGGAAGGCAAGAAATGGCGCTTCGTGGCCAAGATGGAGAACGGCCAGTGCTCGGTGGGCCTGCAGGCCGTCGATCAGCGCCATCCCTTCTACGACCTGGAAGGCAGCAACAACATCATCCTGATCCAGACCGAGCGCTATTTCAACGACCCGATGGTCATCAAGGGCTATGGCGCCGGTGCCGGTGTCACGGCAGCCGGTGTGTTCGGTGACATCATTTCAATTGCCAACATCCGCTGACGATGCGTTATCTGATAGTTTTGGGAGACGGCATGGCCGACGAGCCCATCGAGGCGCTCGACGGCAAGACCCCCATGCAGACGGCCCTGACGCCGATGATGGACTTCCTGGCCCGCGAAGGCCGTTGCGGCTTGCTGCAGACCGTGCCCGAAGGCTTTGCGCCGGGCAGCGAGATCGCCAATATGGGCCTGCTGGGCTACGACGTGCACCGTCAGTTCGAGGGGCGCGGCTCGCTGGAAGCGGCCAGCATGGGCGTTTATATCGACGACGGGGTGATGGCTGCCCGCTGCAACCTCATCTGCATCGAAAACGGCCGCATCAAGAATCATTCGGCCGGTCATATCTCCAACGAGGAGGCCGCCCAGCTGATTGATTTTCTAAACGACAAATTGGGTACTGACCGTCTTCGCCTGTGTGCCGGCATCTCCTATCGCCATCTCTTGCTGCTCAAGGGCGGCGACAAGCGACTGGTCTGCACCCCGCCGCACGATGTGCCCGGCGCGGAGGCCGCCAGCGTGATGATCCGTCCGGCCGTGCCCGAGGCCCAGCCCACGGCCGATCTGCTCAACGACTTTATCCTGCGCTCGCAGGAAATCCTGCCCACCCATCCGGTCAACCTGGCCCGACGCTCCGCCGGCAAGGACATGGCCAATTCGGTCTGGCCCTGGTCGCCGGGCTACCGTCCGTCGATGAACCCCATGACCGAGCTGTTCCCCGCTGTCCGCAGCGGGGCGGTGATCTCGGCCGTCGACCTGATCAAGGGCATCGGCGTATATGCCGGGTTGGAACCTATCGAAGTGGAAGGTGCCACCGGACTGTACGACACCAACTACGAGGGCAAGGCCCAGGCCGCCATCGAAGCATTGAAAGAGAAGGACTTCGTCTTCCTGCATGTCGAAGCCTCCGACGAGGCCGGTCACGAGGGCGATGCCGACCTGAAGGTCCGCACCATCGAATACCTCGACCATCGCCTGTTGGAGCCCATTGTCAAAGAAGTTTCCACTTGGCCTGAGCCGGTCACCATCGCTGTGCTGCCCGATCATCCCACCTTCTGCCGCACCCGCCTGCACATGGCCCTGCCGGTGCCTTTCCTCATTTGGCGCAGCCAGGGGCTGGAGCCCGACGGCAAAACCGCATTCCAGCCCGACAAGACGGAGGTCTTCGACGAACTGTCCGCCCGGCAGGGCAGTTACGGCCTGCTCCATGGCGATGAGTTCATCCGCCTGTTTTTCAACGGAAAAACCAAGTGATCATGAAATATTACAGCACCAATCACCAGGCCCCCGAGGCCACGCTCGAACAGGCCGTCGTCAAAGGACTGGCGCCCGACCGCGGCCTGTACATGCCCGAGCGTATCAAACAGCTGCCAGCTTCTTTCTATGAGCATATCCAGGAGATGAGTTTCCAGCAGATTGCCTGCCAGGTGGCCGATGCCTTCTTTGGCGAGGACATCCCTGCCGATACCTTGCACCGCCTTGTCAACGACACCCTGTCTTTTGAGACGCCACTGGTGCCTGTGAGCGAGGGCATCGACAGTCTGGAACTCTTCCACGGCCCGACCTCGGCTTTCAAGGATGTCGGTGCCCGCTTCATGGCCCGTTTGCTGGGCTATTTCACCGGTCGGCAGGGCCAGCGCCAGGTCAATGTGCTGGTGGCTACCTCGGGCGACACGGGCAGCGCCGTGGCCAACGGCTTTCTGGGCGTCGAAGGCATCCATGTCTATGTGCTCTATCCCAAAGGCCTGGTGAGCGACATCCAGGAGATGCAGTTCACCACCCTGGGCCGCAATATCACAGCCGTCGAGGTGGACGGCACTTTCGACGACTGCCAGCGCCTGGTCAAATCGGCCTTCATGGACGAAGACCTCAACCGGCAGCTCTACCTGACATCGGCCAATTCGATCAATGTGGCCCGTTTCCTGCCGCAGGCCTTCTACTATTTCAACGCTTATGCCCAGTGGAAGCGCAGGGCAGGGCAGACGGCCCCCGACTATGGTCGCGATAGGCTGGTAATCTGTGTACCGAGCGGCAATTTCGGCAACATCACGGCCGGACTGTTCGCCTGGGAGATGGGGCTGCCCGTCAAGCGTTTCATTGCCGCCAACAACCGCAACGACATTTTCCTGAAATACCTCCAGAGCGGTCACTACGACCCGCGTCCTTCGGTAGCCACGCTGGCCAATGCCATGGATGTGGGCGATCCCAGCAACTTTGCACGGGTGATGGCTCTCTACGGTGACCATGCCACTGTGTGCCGCCATGTATCGGGTGCCGCCTACAACGACGAGCAGATTGCCGAGACCATCCGCCAGGTATGGCAGCAACACCGTTACCTGCTCGATCCTCACGGAGCCTGTGGCTACCGCGCCCTGCAGGAACACCTGCAGCCGGGCGAGTCGGGTATCTTCCTGGAGACGGCCCATCCGGCCAAGTTCAAACATACGGTCGAGGCCATCATCGGCGAGCCGGTGGCCCTGCCCGAGCGCCTGGCCGCCTTTATGCGGGGCCAAAAACAGTCGGTTGCCATGTCGGCCGATTTTGCCGCTTTCAAACGTTATCTGTCAACGGAAGCTCATTAATTCACTCATCAAAAGGATACTGTCATGCAGAAAAATGCTGAATACCGGGCCCAGGCCCGGGCTGCCCTCAAGGGCAATTGGACCCAGCCGGTGGTGGCTGTGTTGCTGGTCTCTTTTATTATTTCGGGCATCCAAGGCTGTTTTTCATACGTCATCTTGGACCGTCCTTGGCTGAGCACCTTGGGCATCCTCATTTCCTTGCCCTTGAGCTATGGGCTGATTGTGGCTATGTTGCTTTTCTTCCGCGGGCAGAAAGACACCTGCATCGAAAGCACCTTCCGCATCGCCTTCAAACCCTATAGCCGGGCCCTTTTGGTGGAACTCTTCAAGTCGCTCATGATTGTTTTGGGCCTCGTTCTGCTCATCGTGCCGGGCATCATCCTGGATCTGGCCTATTCGATGGCCGAGTTCATCGCCCACGACGAGCCTGAGATTTCCGAAGCCGAGGCCCTGCGCCGCAGCCGCCGCATGATGAAAGGCCACAAATGGCAGCTCTTCTGCCTGGAACTGAGCTTTATCGGCTGGATACTGCTGAGCCTTGTCTTCACGCTTGGTATTGGTCTGCTGTGGGTCGTTCCCTACATGTGCGAGGCCATGGCCGCCTTCTATGAGGATTTGAAGCAGGAGAATCCGGTCGAGCTGGCCGAATGATTTCGAGGCAGCCCATGATCAAAATCCTCTTTGTCTGCCACGGCAATATCTGCCGCAGCCCGATGGCCGAGTTCATCATGAAGGACCTGGTGGCCCGTGCCGGCCTGGCCGACCGCTTTGAGATCGCGTCGGCGGCCACCAGCACCGAGGAGCTGGGCAATGAGGTCTATCCGCCGGCCCGACGCAAGCTCGCCGAGCACGGCCTGGGCTGCGAAGGCAAGACGGCCCGCCAGATGACCCGGGCCGACTATCAGCATTACGACTACCTGATTGCCATGGACCGCATGAACCTGCGCAACATGCGGCCCTTCGTGGGCGAC
>JAFSRR010000064.1 GCA_017446025.1 Bacteroidales bacterium
AGGGACAGCGTGCCTGTAGAGTCCATCTTGGAACAATCTGCCTGTAACGGTAAGGCTACAGGTATTGTTGTGACCTGTGCTATGACACATGCCACTCCAGCCTCTTTTGTTGCTCATCAGACGAATCGAAACAAAGCCGAGGAAATAGCTGTGGATATTGTCCACAATACGCCCGATGTGATGATCGGTGGCGGCCGCAAGCACTTCGAAGCCCGCAAGGACAGCTTGAACATGAGCGACAGCCTGCGTGCCAAAGGTTACGATGTGGTCTATACGCTGGAAGATGCCATCAACTCGCCGTCGAAATATCTGGCCGCTTTCTGCGCCGAAGACAAACTGCCCACCGTCGTAGACGGTCGTGGCGACTTCCTGCCCCGTGCCGTGGATCTGGCCATCAAGAAACTGAAAAAGGAAAAGAACGGCTTCTTCCTGATGGTGGAAGGCTCGCAGATCGATATGCGCTGCCATTCGAACGACATGGTGGGAGAAATCGGTGAAGTGCTCGATTTTGACGATGCTGTGGCTGTAGCCCTCGAATTTGCCAGGAAAGACAAACACACCTTGGTGGTAATCACTGCCGACCACGAAACCGGCGGCCTGGCCATTCTGCAGAAGGGTGCCTACGAAGGAGCCGAGAAGTTCAGACACAAATTCACCACCACGGGCCATACCGGTGTGCCTGTGCCCATCTATGCCTACGGTCCCGGTAGTCAGAACTATGAAGGCCTAATGCAGAATTCTGATCACAAGGCCATTATGGCTCGTCTGATGGGCCTGAAATAAGACTATGGGCAAGTATGCGTTGATCATGGCCGGAGGCAGCGGAAACAGGATGGCTGCCGATGTTCCGAAGCAGTTTCTGCCTTTGGCGGGACGGCCTGTGCTGATGCGTACATTGGAGATATTCTATCAGTATGATCCGGCGGTATGCCAGATCCTGGTTTTGCCGTCGGCTCATCTGATTTATTGGAAACAACTGTGCCGGCAGTGGGGTTTCGACCTTCCGCACCAGGTGGTCGAAGGAGGCTGCGAACGCTTCCACTCCGTCAAGAACGGTCTGGTCAGGATGCAGCAGCTCCGCACTGAAGCCGGTATGTCGCAGGCGGCCGGACAGGACGACCTGGTGGCCGTGCACGATGCCGTGCGCCCTCTGATCGATGTGGAGTTCATCGGCCGTTGTTACGAGGCAGCCGACCGCTACGGCGCTGTCGTGCCGGTGCTGCCCATGACGGAGAGTGTGCGTCGGGTGGCAGCCGACGGAGAGAGCCAGGCCGAGGATCGTCACAGTTTCTTCCGGGTGCAGACGCCGCAGATTTTCCGGGCCGACCTGCTATGGAAAGCCTATCAGCAGGAATACCGGCCTGAGTTTACCGACGATGCCTCCGTGGTGGAGGCCGACGGGGCGAAGATCTATGTGGTGAACGGGCTCAGGGAGAACATCAAGATCACCATGCCCGAAGACATGGTGCTGGCTGAATACTGGCTAAACAGCAAGTGATGGATCTGTCGCAGGAGCTGACATATCTCAAGGGCGTCGGTCCTTCGCGTGCCGACATCCTGGCCAAGGAATTGCAAATCACCTGCCAGGAAGACCTGCTGTATTATTTCCCCTACAAATACATCGACCGCAGCCGCATTTTCAAGATAGCGGAACTGACCTCGGGCATGCCCTATGTGCAGGTGTGCGGACGCATCGTCTCCTTCCAGCAGGTGGGCGAGGGCCGGGCCAAACGCCTGACGGCCAAGTTTTCCGACGATACGGGCTCACTGGAACTGGTATGGTTCAAGGGCCTCAAATACATCCAGGACCGTTACAAGACCACCGAGACCTATCTGGTCTTCGGCAAGCCGGCCCAATACGGCAACCAGCTCACCATCGCCCATCCCGACCTGGATGTGGCCAACGAACGCAACCTGAAAGTGCTGACCGGTGGTTTGCAGGCCTACTACAACACCACCGAGAAGATGAAGGGCAGCTACCTCAACAGCCGGGCCTTGCAGAAGATCATGGTGTCGCTCTTCCAGAGCCTCAACGTGCCGCTGGCAGAGACCTTGCCCGACTGGCTGCTGACGCGGCTGCACCTCATGCCGCTCAACGATGCGCTCCGTCAGGTGCATTTCCCCACCGATGCAGTGGCCTTGCGCGACGCCCGCTACCGGCTCAAGTTGGAGGAACTGCTCTTTTTGCAGTTGCAGATCCTCCAGTTTGCCCAGCAGCGCAACCGCAAGCTGCGCGGCTACCCTTTCCGCGTGATAGGCGACAACTTCAACAACTTCTATCACCACTGCCTGCCATTTACCCTGACCGGTGCCCAGAAACGGGTGCTGAAGGAGATCCGGACCAATGTTGCCGGTGAGGTGCAGATGAACCGCCTCATCCAGGGCGATGTGGGCAGCGGCAAGACACTGGTGGCGCTCATGTCGATGCTGATGGCCGTCGACAACGGCTACCAGGCTTGTCTGATGGCCCCCACGGAAATCCTGGCCAACCAACACTACGACAATATCCGCCGGCTGCTTGGCGACCTGCCTGTCGAGGTGGCCCTGCTCACAGGCTCGACCAAAAAGAAAGACCGCACCCCGTTGCACGAGCGCCTTCGCAACGGACAGCTCAATATCTTGATCGGCACCCATGCCCTGATCGAGGACGAAGTCCAGTTCCACAACCTGGGGCTGGTGGTCATCGACGAGCAGCACCGCTTCGGAGTGGTGCAGCGCTCGCGCCTCTGGACCAAGAGCGCCCGGGCACCGCATGTGCTGGTCATGACGGCCACTCCCATTCCCAGGACGCTGGCTATGACGCTCTATGGCGACCTGGATGTCTCGGTCATCGACGAATTGCCGCCGGGCCGCAAGCCCATCCAGACGATCCATCGTTTCGACAACCAGCTTTCCGACCTTTACCGGTTCATGCACCAGTCGCTCCGGGAAGGACGCCAGATATACATCGTCTATCCTTTGATCGAAGAATCGGAACGCTCCGACTACAAGAACCTGCTGGACGGCTACGAACATATCTGCTCGGTGTTTTCCGAGGTCGAGGTGGGCATGGTCCACGGCAAGATGAAGCCGGCCGAGAAGGACGAACAGATGCAGCGCTTTGTCCGGGGCGAGACGCGCATTCTGGTGGCCACCACGGTGATAGAAGTGGGCGTGGATGTGCCCAACGCCTCGATCATCGTGATCCAGAACGCCGAACGTTTCGGCCTGTCGCAGCTGCACCAGCTGCGGGGCCGGGTGGGTCGTGGCGCCGACCAGTCGTATTGTGTGCTGCTCACCTCCTACAAACTCTCCGAAGACGGCCGCAAGCGCATCGACATCATGACGTCCACCAACGACGGATTCGAGATTTCGGAAGCCGACCTGAAGATGCGTGGCCCGGGCGACATCGAGGGCGTGCAGCAAAGCGGCATGCCTTTCGACCTAAAGATCGCCGACCTGGCCCGCGACGGCCAGCTAATCGAATATGCCCGCCGGCTGGCGCAGGAAATCCTCCAGGAAGATCCCGACCTGGATGCACCCCAAAACACTCTGCTGAAGAGCGGGCTGAAAAAACGCTACGGCAAGAAAATAAACTGGGGTGTTATCAGTTAATATGAGCATGAAACTCTCGGTCATCATCGTCAATTACAACGTGCGCTATTTCCTGCAGCAGTGCCTCGACTCAGTGCAGAAGGCCATGCAGGGCATGGAAGGGGAAATCTTCGTGGTGGACAACTGTTCCTCGGACGATTCCCTGGCGATGCTCTCGCAGCGTTTCCCCAGCGTGCGCGTGCTGGCCAACCAAGACAATCCCGGCTTTGCCAAGGCCAACAACCAGGCCATCGACCTGTCGTCGGGCCAGTATGTGCTGCTGCTCAATCCCGACACCCTGGTGGCCGAAGATGCCCTGCGACTGGCCGTTGACTATATGGATGCCCATCCCGGCTGCGGCGGTCTGGGAGTGAAGATGACCGACGGGCGCGGCTGTTTCCTGCGCGAGTCCAAGCGTGGCCTGCCCACCCCGATGGTGTCGTTCTGCAAGGTCTTCGGGCTGTCGGCCCTGTTTCCCAAATCGAGGCTCTTTGGCCGTTATCACCTGGGTTTTCTCGATGAAAACGAAACCAACGAGGTGGACATCCTGGCCGGCGCCTTCATGATGATGCGCCGTGAAGCCCTCGACAAGGTGGGGCTGCTCGACGAGACCTTTTTCATGTATGGCGAGGATATCGACCTGTCCTACCGGCTCGAGGCGGGCAGCTACCGCAATGTCTATTTCCCGGCTTCGCGCATCCTTCATTACAAGGGCGAAAGCA
>JAFSRR010000065.1 GCA_017446025.1 Bacteroidales bacterium
ACCGATCCCGAGCAGGGACTGTTCTACATCTGGAAGGGTGAGCAGATCTATACCGCCGGTGTGGGAGGCGCTCCCATTGGCGACACCAAAATGTACACCGATGTCAAGCAGGTGGCCGTGACTGTCAATATCAGTATCGAAGGTTCCAAAACTGCCGATTTCATCCTTAACGACAAGGTCTACAAGGAGACCTCCACCAAGTTCCTCAGCGGTGAGGATATCACCGTGACGGCTGTGACCAAAGGCAACCTCAACAAGTTCCTGGGATGGAGCAACGGTTCGACCGAGCTGACCCAGACCATCACGCTGGAAGACAACCTGGATCTGGTGGCTCGTTTCGAGGAAGCTCCCTACCGGGCTGCCTGGAACTTTGAGCAGTTGGAAAAGAACAATGTCAAACTCAATGCTCCGCTGGAGGCCAACTTCTACAAGGGCGACACTCCTTACACGCTGTGCTATGCCACTTGGAACGGCACTCAGTACGTGGATTCCACCACAGAGGCCCTGATGACCCGTACGAACAAGGTCGCTGATGATGTCCGCTATTGTGTCTTTGTCCACACCGACAGTGCCAGTTTTGCCGACAAGACTCCGTCTGACTACATCTATTTCGAAGTGCCCAGTGTTGAAGACAGTTCTTACCTGACTTTCAACATCGCTTCCGACAACATGTGTTACAAGACCACCCTGGTGGATTATTCGACCGACAAGGCCACCTGGACCAACATCACCAAGGCCGAAATCACCAAGGAACAGACCTGGTTCCCCGTCAAGGCCGAAATTCCCTCGGCTCTGACAGGTCAGAAGATCTATATCCGTATCAAGGGTGATGAGACCAGCGAGTATTTCATGGGCGAGGACTTCGCAGCTCAGCTGGCCGCCGGTACGCAGTCGCAGAAGACCGAGTTCCTGTTTGTCAGTGAAATCTACTACTTCGGCCCGACCGTGCTCGACGGTATCAAGACAGTGAAGGCTACCCGCATCGAGGACGCCACCGTCTATGACATCCTGGGCCGTCGCGTGCTCGACACCGACAACCTCAAGCCCGGCATCTACTTGCAGGGCGGCAAGAAGTTTATCGTCAGATAAGTTTCCCCTCTCCATACTAAAAAGGTGGCCGGTAAACTATCGGCCACCTTTTTTTTGCTGTTGTTTGGGGCTTTGCTCCAATCTTGCTATTTTTACTGCCCGAATGATTGTCACGATCAATATGGATTGGATGAGCAAACAAAGACTCTGTCTATCGATTACGGCGCTGGTGATCCTGACCGTTACACCGGTGCAGGGACAAAATGAAGGGTCGCAGAGATACTGGGACGAAGGCCCGCTGGAGTGGTCCGACTTTTTGACCACCCGCCGCACGGTGACCAACCTCTCGTCGACGGCCTGGTCGGATATCGATGTTGTCTGGACCCTGAGGTCAGAGACCATCGACCAGGGCAACTATAGCTTCGAGCATCTTTTTTCACTCTGCTCGATGAACCGCTACGGCTCATGGGTCTATGAGGATGCCCGCACCGAGACTGGTCTGCGCTACGAGCAGGTCATCTTCGACCTCTACGAACTGCACCGTCGCTACTTCCAGATGGCCTACGAGAACAGCGCTGCCAAAGACAATACCGACGAACTTTGGGACATCCATTTCCGTCGGGCCAAATCGGCTGTCGAACAATTCAAGCAGATCTCCGACTATGGCCGCGATACGGCCGTCATCGCCCAATACGAGCAGATGCTCGACGGCTACCTCGCCTATGAGGAGCCCGAGCCCGTCGCCCCCCAGTATGAACTGGGGCAAACAGGCTGGGGCGGACATATCGGCTATTTCGGGGAGTTCTTCCTGCACGATGCCAACAGCTATCTGCCTGCTTCGGCCCACGGACTGGGATTCGGCGTCGAGCTGGATTATAACAGGCTGGCCGTGCTGGCCGATTTTGCCGTGCTGTTTGCCGGCCGCCAGTCCGAAGCGTTTTATTACAAGAACTACAGGTGGGAAGCCAACGACTGGGTCAATGCTTTCAATCTGGAGTTGTCGGCCGCCTATACCCTGTGGAATGGCCGCTGGCTGCGTCTGTCGCCCATGGCCGGAGTGGGGGCCGGCCTGATTGAGAACGGCACATTCAGCAGCCGCTACGATTTGGACTATGAAGATGTCCCCTATCAGATGGGCGGCATCCGTATGCTGGCCGGGGTGATGCTCGACTGGAAATATCGCGTTCGCCTGGGTTTTTACGACTACGACCGTGTCTATACGGAAAAGGCTTTGCGCCTGAAGTGCTATGTGGCCCGCACCAAGCTGCCCACCGTGGAGAAAATTTCCGACACGAGTCCGCTCACCGAGAGCGGCTATTCCATCAACGTGGCCTTGTCCTGGCACTTCATGGCCCGCGAACTGAAATAATTGGATGATAAATACAGGGTTTATGAAAAAAATGAACACAAAAACCGCGGTATTGGCCTGCTGTCTGCTGATGGCTGGCTCGTTGATGGCCCAGACATCACAGTTGCGCAACACGTCTTCGAACTACGGTAAGAAATATTGGGACGAAGGGCCCTTGGTATGGTCTGATTTCCAAAAGCGGATGAACGAGGAAGCCGAAGGAGGTCTTCTCGCTACTAAATGGGAAGTTACACCCGAGTCTGTCAAAAAAGGCAATCTGACATATACGCACTATGTTTCCCGCCTCTACATGGATCAGTTGGTCTCCTACATTACCATAGGATCCATGACCCCGGATAAATTGAAGTATTTTCAGATTGTGTTCAATATCTATGAGGCCAACCGTCGGGAATTCCAGATTGCCTACGATCGTGAAGGGAAAAATCTGGTTGATTTGTCCGATTACTATAACCGTAAGGCACATAGCGAGGTCTCGTCGTTCAAGGACTTGACCAATGGCGGCAAAGACTCTTTGGCAGTGTCCGACTACGGACGCAACTTGGATTCGCGTCTGGCGGAACTATCTATGGAAATAGGACGGGATGTGCCTGATGATCCCATAATGACTGGTTTTTCATTCAGCGGTGTGCTGGGTTATTCAGGAGAATTCTTCAACGGTGGAGTGACAGACTTTCTCTCCCAGTCTCACGGCGGCATCATTGGCCTATCTTTTGGATACAAGCGTTTCACGGCTACTTTTGAAGTAACTCTTGGAAGCGGTGGCTACTTGAAGAAAGGCCTTTCTTACGACGGAGAGACATGGGTGGCAGGAGATGGCCTCACAGTCGGCCATGGTGGGCTTGAGTTGAGTTATGCCCTCCATGACGGTCCTTGGCTGAGGGTGGGACCAATGTTCGGTATAGAAGCGGGATTCGTTGAAAATAATGTTCTGAGCAAACTTCACGAAAGAGACAATGTGGATACGGAAATCGATGCTTTTCGTTTGGAGGCAGGTGTTCAGGCGGATTTGAAATTGTGGCGCTCAATGACTCCGAATCTTTATGATGTGATGATGACAGAATACGGTATTCAGTTCCGGATTTTTGTGGCTCGTGATTTTTTCAATACTCCTTTGGAACCGGGCAATTCATTGGGTTTTTCCGTGGCTTTCTATTACAGGTTGATGTAGCGGAATTATAGATATAATTATAATATGGTAATGAATACTGCAATGAAAAAGAAAGTTTTGGCTGCATTGGTTTGCAGCATGATGCTGGTGGGCCAGCTGTCGGCCCAAGGTCTTTCGTCGGCCGAATCGGCCGTTGGTGAAAATGGTTTCAGCCTGGGTTATGTGCTGGGTTATGCCGGAGAGTTTTTCCTGGGTGATTTGAGCGATTTCGTGCCCCAGACCCATGGATTCTGGGTGGGCGGTACGGCCGGTTACAAGGCCCTGACTGCCACTTTGGAAGCCAGCATGGGCTTCGGTGCGCTGGACGCTCCCTTTGTCCACGACGGTCCTTGGATCATGGGTGACAATGTGATGACCGGTCAGGTCGGTCTGACCCTGGACTATGCCCTCTATAACGGCGAATATCTGAGGTTGGCCCCCATGGTCGGTGTGGCTGGCTGCTCGCTGATCAACGCCGAGCTGGATGAAACCAGCGTGGATGCCCTTCGCCTGATGGCCGGTGCCCAACTTGATTTGAAGATAATGCGCGGTGCCTCCCAGGAAATGGCGCTTTTCGGCTTGCTGCCGATGAGGGTCAAAATGGATTCCGGCTTGCGCCTGAGAGTGTTCATGGCCCGCAATTTCTATAAAGATCCCTGCGAGGGCAATTCACTGAACGTCTCGCTGGGCTGGTACCAGAAACTCTAAACATGGCTATGAACCGCTTGGTCATCAGAAGTATCAATTGCAACGGGCAGCGCTGCGACGTGCTGATCGAAGGGCAGCGCCTGGCCCGCATCGCGCCGGCCGGCTCGGATGACAGCCGCATCGCGGCAGCCGTGCAGGAGGCAGGTGTGCGCGTTATCGACGGCAACGGCCGCAAACTGGTGCCGCCCTTCTACAATTGCCACACCCATGCGGCCATGACCCTGCTGCGCGGCTATGCCGACGACATGCCGCTCTTTACGTGGCTCAACGATCACATCTGGCCGGCCGAGGCCCGTATGAACACCGAAATGATGTATCACGGTGTCCGCCTGGCCATACTCGAGATGATCAAGTCGGGGACAGTCTTTTTCAACGATATGTATTTTGGCTGGGAGCGCTGCCTGGAGGCCGTCGAGGAGATGGGCCTGCGGGCCGCCGTGGCCGATACGCTGATCGAGGCCCGCGGCGACGAGCGCATCGAAGGCTTTTTCGACGCCTGCCGCCGCCATGCCCGTCTAGCCTGCGACCGCCTGCAGTGGACGGTAGCCCCCCATGCCATCTATACGGTCGGTGAAAAGCTGCTGCGCCGCTGTGCCGAAACGGCCCGCGAGCTGGATTTGCGCCTGCATATCCATCTGGCGGAGACCCGGCAGGAAAACGACGACTGCCTCTCGGCCCACGGCATGACGCCCACAGCATGGCTGAACCACCTGGGGCTGTTAGGACCCAAGACGGTGCTGGCCCACGGCGTCTGGCTCAGCGACGAAGACATGGATATCCTGCGTGAAACCGGTGCTACGCTGGTCCACAATCCCTGTTCCAACATGAAACTGGCTTCGGGGGCATTTCCGGCCCAGGCCGTCATCGACAAGGGACTCAATGTGGCCCTTGGTACCGACGGCACCTCGTCAAACAACAACCTGGACATGCACGAGGAAATGAAGACGGCCGCCCTGCTGGCCAAACTCTCCTATGGGGCCGAGGCCCTCAAGGCCGAGGAAGCCCTGCGCTGGGCCACCGTCAATGGTGCCCGCGCTTTCGGTATCGATGCTGGGGTCATCGAGGAAGGCCGTTTGGCCGATGCACTCATCGTCAACCTCTCCAATGAGCGGTTGGTGCCCGGCTACAACTTTGTGTCCGACTGGGTCTATTCGGCCGACAGTCGCGCCATCGACTATGTGATTTGCGACGGCCGGATCCTGATGGAAAACGGCCGCGTGCCCCACGAGGAGCAGATTATCGAGGATGCCCGCCGCTCGGCCGCCGATCTCCTGCACCGCCTCGGAAAATAATCCGTTTGTCCGTTACCTGATGGGAACGCCTTCAGCTATTTGGCAATAAACGTCTTTCTCATCGGGGTGAAGCAGTCTATCAGCAGGCCGTCTTCCAGACAGCGGCAGCCGTGGACCATATTGGGCACCTTCATGAGCATGTCACCGGCACGGACGATTTTGGTCTCCTCACCGATGGTGAATTCAAACACGCCGCTCTCGACATAGGTGATCTGACAATGCGGATGGCTGTGCGGATTGCCGCACGAACCGGCTTTGAAGCGGACTTTGACCACCATCAGATGGTCGTTGTAGGCCATCACTTTCCGATAGACTTCGCCGGGATCCGGTGTGCGCTCCCACTGCACATCACTGTCAAAAACAAATGGAGCACTCTTGACGCTGACAGGCAGCTCGGGCACCTGCTCAAGGGCAGAGGAGGGGGTATTGCTTTGCATAAGATGATAAGTTCTGACTGACTTTTGTTTCAAATCTCTAACCGCCTACAAAGCTAAAAATAATATTGCAAGAAGACATAACTTGCAGTAACTTTGCGGCGCTAACAGTTGATAATAATGCCTCTACCGTCACATCGCGGGTGGATCATGCCCGAATCGCCTATCCGTAAACTGGTGCCCCTGGCTCGCGAAGCCGAGAAGCGGGGTATCGAGATATACCATTTGAACATCGGTCAGCCCGACATCCCCACGCCGCAGGTCGGCATGGACGTGTTGCAAAAAATCGACCGCAAGGTGTTGGAATATACCAACTCCGAAGGCTTGCTCAGTCTGCGCGAGAAGCTGGCGGCATACTATCACCGTTTCGGCATTGAGGTGACCCCCGAGGAAATCATCATCACCACCGGCGGCTCCGAGGCCGTGCTGTTTGCCTTTATGGCCTGTCTGGACCAAGGCGACGAGATCGTGGTGCCCGAACCGGCCTACGCCAACTATACGGCCTTCGCCATTTCGGGCGGCGCCATCATCCGGCCTTTCCTGTCGAGCATCGACAACGATTTTGCCATGCCTTCGTTCGAGGAGTTCGAGCAGATGATCACCAAGCGCACCCGGGCCATCCTCATCTGCAACCCCAACAATCCCACCGGCCATATCTACAGTGCCGAGGAGATGGAGCATATTCGCCAGCTGGTCAAGAAATACGACCTCTACCTGTTTTCGGACGAGGTGTATCGGGAGTTCTGCTACACCGACACCCCGCACATCTCGGCCATGCAGCTCAAGGGCATCGAAGACAATGTCATCCTCATCGACTCGGTCTCGAAGCGCTACAGCGAATGCGGCATCCGCATCGGTGCACTGGTCACCAAGAACAAGCAGGTGCGCCGCGACGTGATGAAGTTCTGTCAGGCCCGCCTGTGTCCGCCCTTGATCGGCCAGCTGGTGGCCGAAGCCTCGATGGATGCCCCCGAGTCATACATGCAGGGCGTCTATGACGAATACCTGGCCCGCCGCAACTTTGTGGTCGAAAAGATCAATGCCATCCCCGGCTGCTACACGCCCAAGCCCATGGGTGCCTTCTACACGGTGGCCCGCCTGCCCATCGACGATGCCGACAAATATTGCGCCTGGTTGCTCGAAAGCTTCGAACACGAGGGCAAGACCATCATGGTGGCTCCGGCTTCTGGCTTCTATTCCCTGCAGAACGTTGGCCGCAACGAGGTGCGTATCTCCTACACCATGAACCAGGCCGACCTGGCCGTTGCCATGGACCTGCTGCGCCGTTCGCTGGCCGTCTATCCCGGACGCACCATGTAGGTGTCGGCCCTGCGGTTATCGTAGTCATGGATTATACCTACCATATCGCCAAGCGTCTGTTCTTCAGTACGGAACAGGACAAACGCGTGTCCCGTCCGGCGGTGCGCATCGCCCTGATCGGTATTGCTGTGGGATTGGCCGTGATGCTCATCTCCATCGCCGTGGTCATCGGTTTCAAGCATCAGGTCGAAAGCAATGTGGTGGGACTCAGTTCCCATATCCAGCTCACCAGCTACCAGTCGGGGTTTTCCTACGAGATGGCCCCCATCGAACAGCCCGACAGCCTGCCCCTGTGGCTGGGAGAGGTGCCCAATGTGCGCCATATCCAGCGGTTTACCACCAAGCCGGGCATCATCAAGCTCTCGGACAATGTGCAGACCGTGGTCTTCAAGGGCGTGGCCGACGATTTCGACTGGGCCTTCCTCTCTGAGCGCATGACCGAAGGCCGGCTGCCCGACTACCGTAGCGACACGCTGTCGGTCGAAGTGCTCGTCTCGCGTACGCTGGCCGACATGCTGACGCTGGGCACGGGCGACAACTTTATCTCGTACTTCACACGCGACGAGCGGATACTGGCCCGGCGCTGGACGGTCGTGGGCATTTTCGACACGCATTTCTCGGAGTTCGACAAGACCTTTGTGCTGGCCGACAATCGCCAGATAGCTCGGCTCAATGGCTGGGAGACGGACCAGGCCGGTGGGCTGGAGATCTTTGTCAAGGACATCCGCCAGCTGCCCGAGACAGATCTACTGCTTTACAACCGGCTGTTCGACATCTCCGAGCAAAAGGGCTTCACCTACTATGCCCAGTCGGTCTATGACCTGAATCCTGAAATGTTCGGCTGGCTTGACCTGCTCGACATGAACGTCTGGTTTATCCTGATACTGATGATATTCGTGTCGGGATTCAACATGATCTCGGGCCTGCTGATCCTTATCCTGGAGCGCACGCGCCTCATCGGACTGCTCAAATCGATGGGAGCCGACAACGCTTCCGTGCGCCGCATCTTCGTGTGGCTGTCGGCCATGCTCATCGGCAAGGGCCTGGTCTGGGGCAATGTGCTGGGGCTGGGACTCTGCGCCCTGCAATATTTCTTCCACATCCTCCCGCTCGATCCGTCGGTCTATTACGTATCGTCGGTGCCCATCGAGTTCAACTGGGGCTACATCGTACTGGTCAATGTGGGCACAGTGGCCGCCTCGCTTTTGATGATGCTGCTTCCCACCATGCTGGTGAGCCGGATAGTCCCGGTCAAAGCCATCCGCTTCGAATAGTTTTTTTAGGTAAAAATCGCCGGCTCGCTTTGTTTTGTTGTGCCGGATGCCTATCTTTGACTTTCTAAAGTCAGAGCCATTTTTTTACCAACGAAATAACAAAGCTATGAAGCGTTCATCAGTGTTGTTGAGCCTTGTGCTGGCAGGGGCCCTGAGTCTGTGTGCGGCCGGGCGGGCCACCCTCATTGTCAACGGCGGTGAGCCGGGGGCACAAATCAGCCGTCACATCTACGGTCATTTCTCCGAACATCTGGGTCACGGTATCTACGGAGGTATCTGGGTAGGCCCTGAATCGTCCATTCCCAATACCGACGGCTACCGCAACGACGTGGTGGCTGCCCTCAAGGAAATCAAGATCCCCAACCTGCGCTGGCCGGGCGGCTGCTTTGCCGATGAATACCACTGGCGCGACGGCATCGGCCCGCGCGAAAGCCGTCCCAAGATGATCAACACCCATTGGGGCGGGGTGGTCGAAGACAACTCTTTCGGCACGCACGAATTCCTGAACTTCTGCGAACTGGTCGGCACGGAGCCCTACATCTGCGGCAACGTGGGCAGCGGCACGGTCGAGGAAATGTCCAAGTGGGTCGAATACATCACTTTCGACGGCGAATCGCCCATGGCCAACCTGCGTCGTGAGAATGGCCGCGACAAACCCTGGAAGGTACAGTTCTGGGGCGTAGGCAACGAAAACTGGGGTTGCGGCGGCAACATGACCCCCGAACACTACGCCGACCTCTACCGCAACTATGCCACCTATTGCCGTGACTACGGCGACAACCGTCTGCGCAAGATCGCCGGTGGTCCCAATTCGGGCGATGTCAACTGGACGGAAGTCATGATGAAGAACATCGGCACGGGCCGCATGTGGGGCCTGTCGCTCCACTACTACACGGTGCCCCGGGGCTGGGGTGCCGGCGGCAAGGGCTCGGCCACGAAATACAGCGACGAAGAATATGCCATCACCATGGAGAAGGCCCTCAACATGGACAACATCATCACCCGCCACAGCGAGGTGATGGACAAGTACGACCCCCGCAAGCGGGTGGCCTTCTGTGTGGATGAATGGGGCGCCTGGTACGATGTCGAGCCGGGTACCAATCCGGGCTTCCTCTACCAGCAGAGCACCCTGCGCGACGCGCTGCTCTGCGCCTCGACGATGAACATCTTCCACAAGCATTGCGACCGGGTGCGCATGGCCAACATCGCCCAGATGGTCAATGTGCTGCAGTCGATCATCCTCACCCAGGACGACAAGATGCTGCTCACGCCGACCTACCACATCTACAACATGTACAAGGTGCACCACGATGCCACCAACCTGCCTGTCGAACTGGACGCTCCGCTCTATGTGGAGGGCTCGCACAACCTGCCTGCCCTCAATGCCAGTGCTTCGAAAGATGCCGACGGCGTGATCCATGTATCAGTGGTCAACATCGATCCCAAGAACGCCATTGAGACCACCTGCCAGCTCAGGGGCATTACGGCGGCCAAGGTGAGCGGCCAGATTTTGACGGCCGACCGCCTGGACGTTCACAACACCTTCGAGCAGCCCGAAAACATCAAGCTGCAGGAGTTCAAGGGCGCCAAACTCAACCGCAAGACCGGCGAGCTGACGCTGACCGTCCCTGCCAAATCTGTCATCACTCTGACTATTCAATAATCTTCTATGGACAAAGCATACAATTTTCTGGCCTTCGACCTGGGCGCAACCAGCGGCCGGACCATCCTGGCCACCCTCGATCGCGGGAAACTGGAGATGAAGGAACTGACCCGTTTCCCCAACCTGCTGCTGCCTGTGGGCGGTAAGTTCTACTGGAACATCTACAGCCTGTACGACTCTCTCAGGGGCGGCCTGCTGGCTGCCGCCAAAGAGGGCAAACCCATCGACGCCATCGGTATCGACACCTGGGGCGTGGATTTCGTCTATGTGGGCAAGGACGGCTCTTTCCTGGGCTGCCCGCGCGCCTATCGCGACCCCTATACCGACGGTGTCCCCGAAAAGTTCTTCCAGGTGGTGCCGCGCGAGAAAGTCTATGACCTGACGGGCATCCAAGTGATGAACTTCAACAGCCTTTACCAGCTCTACGCCTCACGCCTGGACGGCGCATCGGCCCTGGAGGCTGCCGACAAGATACTGTTCATGCCCGACGCCCTGTCGTACATGCTCACCGGCAAGATGATCTGTGAATACACCATCGCTTCCACCTCGCAGATGCTCAATCCGCGCACCAAGCAGTTTGAATCTTCGCTGCTCGAGGCCGCCGGCATCAAGCCGTCGCTGCTGCCCGCGATCACCAATCCGGGTGTCGTGATCGGCCCGCTCACTGATGCGCTGGCCGAGGAGAGCGGCCTGGGCAAGGTGCCCGTCGTGGCTGTGGCCGGACATGACACAGGCTCGGCCGTGGCTGCCGTGCCTGCCGAGAGCGAAGGCTTTGCCTACCTGAGCTGCGGCACCTGGTCGCTGATGGGTATCGAGGTGAAAGACCCGATCATCAACGAGGAGACCTGCCAAATGAACTTCACCAACGAAGGCGGCGTGGACGGCACGACGCGCTTCCTGAAAAACATCACCGGCATGTGGCTGTTGGAGCAGTGCCGCAAGGAATGGAAGAAGAAGCTCAATGTGTCGTATTCCTATCCCACCATCGCCGAGCTGGCCGCTTCGGCCGACGGCTTCCGCTCGCTCATCGACCCGGACGATCCTTCGTTTGCCAATCCGCCCAGCATGGTCAAAGCCATCGAAAACTATTGCGAACGCACCGGCCAACTGGTGCCCCAGAACCATGCCCAGTTTATCCGCTGCATCTACGACAGCCTCGCTCTGAAATACCGCATGACGCTGGCCAATTTGCAGAATGTGGCCCCCTTCAAGATCGAGAAGCTGCACATCATCGGCGGCGGCGCCCAGAATCCTTTCGTCTGCCAGCACACGGCCAGCGCCGTGGGCATCCCCGTGGTTGCCGGCCCGTCGGAAGCCACGGCCATCGGCAACGTGATGATGCAGGCCAAGGCCTTGGGCGTTGTCAAGGATCTCAAGGAGATGCGCCGGCTCATCGGCACTTCCATCCAGACCAGCATCTACCTGCCGCAAGACAGTACGGCTTGGGAACTGGCCTATCAGCGTTTCCGCTCGATTGTGGAGAAATAAACATCAATAGAATATTAACAACTTAATAATCAGACTTATGGTGAAAGAAAAACTCGTTCAGCAGGCCTATGAAGCGGCCAAAGAACGCTATGCCGCCATCGGCGTGGACACCGACAAGGTGTTGGACCTGTTGCAGAAACAGCAGATTTCCCTGCACTGCTGGCAGACCGACGATGTGGTCGGTTTCGAACGCAATGAAGCCCTGTCGGGCGGTATCCAGACCACCGGCAACTATCCCGGCCGTGCCCGCAACATCGACGAAGTGCGCCAGGACATCGAATTCGTGAAAACCCTGTTGGGCGGCAAGCACCGTCTGAACCTGCACGAGATCTACGGTGATTTCGGCGGCAAGTTCGTCGATCGCGACCAGGTCGAGGTCAAGCATTTCCAGAGCTGGATCGACTGGGCCAAGGCCAACGACATGAAGCTCGACTTCAACTCCACCTCTTTCTCGCATCCCAAGAGCGGCGACCTGACCCTCTCGAACCCCGACAAGGGCATCCGCGATTTCTGGATCGAGCACACCAAGCGTTGCCGCCGCATTGCCGACGCCATGGGTAAGGCCCAGAACGATCCCTGTATCATGAACATCTGGGTGCACGACGGCAGCAAGGACATGCCCGTACAGCGCAAGAAATACCGCGAGATCCTGGCCGCCTCGCTCGACGAGATCATGACCGAGAAACTCGACGGCGTGAAGAACTGCTTCGAGG
>JAFSRR010000066.1 GCA_017446025.1 Bacteroidales bacterium
CTTGGCAGGCACCAGCAAAATGCGTTTTCCGGCATCGATCTTGACGTTCGCTTCCTGCAACAGGGCCATCGTGTCTTCGTACAGACGGCCTTTTCCTTGAATGGCAATTCTCAACATAGCTCTATCGTTTTTCAGTTCATAAAAAAAAGGGACCTGCTTAAAACGGCAAGTCCCCTTATCTTGTGCATACGACAACAGACCAACCGTTTACTGACGCCTGGAATGGTGATGGCCGTGATGGTAGTCGTACTTGATCATTGTCTTATGGCTGTGGCTCCTCGGCGAGAGCCGTATTTCGAGGACAAAAGTAAGGCATTTTATTCATTCACAAAAATAATCGTCCCAAAAATTGATGCCGGGCGGCCCAAGGCTCGACGGGAAGTCTCCCCTGTCGGGCAGCCGACGACTCAACGGGAAGCCTGCTGCGAGGCCGCCTGCGACGCTTCATAGCGGTCCAGGGCCTTGGCGGTGAGCTGGCGGCCCACGGCGGCGATCTCCTTGGCGTGGGAATAGCCATAGACACCGTGATAGGAGTCGAAAGGCAGGCTCACGAGCACGTCGGGCGGACACAGTTCGATGCCCATGCGGGCGATGGTGTGGTTCATGATGCCGAAACTGCGCTGCAGGATGGAAAAATAGTTGCTGTCGGCATCGATGGGGATGTTGCTGCGACGGCTGTCCGACATGAGTTGGCGCATCTGCTGCGTGGTTTCGCGCTGTTCCTTGAAGAGTCGGCTGCCCTGCACACTGGCCTGTCGCACGCGGCGCAGGATCTCACGGCGCTCGCCCGCCAGGGTGTCCTTGAGCAAGGTGAGGGCTTCTTCGCGGATAGCCTCCTCGTTGTCTTCATAGGCCTGGCGCGTCTCCAGAAAGTCGCCGATCTCCTCGGCGTCGATCTGGTTCACATTGAAGCCCACCAGGATATCTCCTTTCGTTCGGGCCACGCGGTTCAGGGGAAAGGTGTTGGCCATGCCGCCGTCGACCAGCGTGTGGCCTTTCCATTTGACAGGACGGAACATCGAAGGAATCGATATCGAAGCGCGGATGGCATCGAACAGCGGCCCGTCGCGCAGGATGACCTCCTCGCCCGTGTGCAGGTCGGTGGCCACAGCCGTGAAAGGAATCGCCAGGTCCTCGATATTGACATTGGGCACCCGTTTTTTGATGGCATTGATCACTTTGTCGCCTTTGACCAGGTAGTTGCGGCTCAGGGAGAAATCCATCAGGCGCACCACCTTGACCGGATCCAGCCCATAGAGCCACTCCTTGAAGGCGTCCAGGCCGCCGGCTGCAAAGATGCCGCCCACCAGGGCACCGGCCGAAGCCCCGGCCACTGAGGTGATTTCATAGCCGCGCGACTGCAACTCTTCGATGGCTCCGATGAAGGCAAAGCCCCGGGGGCCGCCGCTGGCCAACACCAATGCAACTTTCTTCTTATTCATAATCAATGGAATGAGTGAAATAGACGATACAAGAACTCAAGGTAATCGTAATAGGCGAATCGGCAGGAAAGCTTCCACGAAGAATGATTCCTGTCGAACGATTCGAAGTAATGGCTGCCGGCGATCCATGGGCGGTAGCCGCTCTGGCAAAGGGCCTGGTAACAGCGCATGACATCCTGCCGGCGCGTCGGGGTCTTCACCTTGATATAGTTTCTCAGAATCCGGTTGGCGTGGTCTGTAAAGACACGATGCAGGAAACCGGCCACGTTTTCGGGCAGGGCGGCGGCATCCATGGCGGCCACATAGTCGAGCAGTTGGAAGATGTTACGTTCCAACTGCCCCAGTTTGCGGCGCTTGACATCGCGGGCCACCGATTGCCCGGGGCGGCCCTGCAGATAGTGGTAGAGGCAGACGTCCATCACGCACAGGGTCTTGGCACCGGGAAAAGGAGCCACCCGGAAGATGGTGTCGTCGTAGCTGCAGCCTTCCAGAAAAACGATATGGTTGTCCCTGAGCAATGCCGTGCGAAACGTGCTCTCGTGGATCGAGAAGAACGACTTGTCCACGCGATTGAAGTCGAAATCGGCCAGCTGGCAGCATTGGCCGTAGACGATGTCGTAGCGATGCACCTTCGTTACACCCCGGTCGGAGAATTCGTCCACCCGCCGGGTCTGCACCACATCCACGTCGAGCGAGGCCAGCTGCCTGAGGTAGTCGGCAAACTCGGCATCGAACCAGTCGTCGGAGTCGAGGAAATGGATGTACTTGCCCTTTGCCTCGCGCAGCCCCCTGTTGCAGCAGCTGCCGTGACCGCCGTTCTCCTTGGCGATCACCCGGAAAGTATCGGGAAACCGCTCTTCGTAGCCCCTGGCGATGGCTTCACTGCGGTCGGTGGCCCCGTCGATCACCACCAGCACTTCGTACAACAGCATCTGTTCAGCCTCGTCAAGGACCAGGGATGAGAGGCATTTGTCCAGAAACCTTTCCATGTTGTAGGTGGGAACCACGATGGTCAATACTTTGTCCATATCGTCAGATATTATTCAGGTTCAGCACTTTCTCCACAATGGGAGCCATGTCGTAATATTTGTATTCGGCCAGACGCCCGCCGAAAACGATACGCTCCTCCCTCGAGGCCATTTCGCGATAGCGGTCGGCCAGGGCATTGTTGCGGGCATCGTTCACAGGATAGCAGGGCTCCATGCCCGGCCGGTATTCGCGGCTGTATTCTTCGGAAACCACCGTCTGGGGGCAGTCGTACACCTCGCGGCCGAACATCTCGAAATGCTTGTGTTCGATGATCCGCGTGTAGGGCACGTCGTGCGAAGTATAGTTGACCACGGCATTGCCCTGGTAGTTGGGGGTATCCTCTATGCGTGTTTCAAACGTGACCGTGCGCCAGTCGAGCCGTCCCAGGCAATAATCGTAGAACTCGTCCAACTGGCCCGTGAAGACAATCTTTTCCGCCACGCTTTCCCAATAGGCCCGGTCGTGGAAGAAATCGGTGTCCAGGCGGGTCTCGACGCCTTCCAGCAGGCCTTCTGTCAGCTTGTTGTAGCCGCCTATGGGAATGCCCTGGTATTTGTCGTCGAAATAATTGTTGTCGAAGACCATACGGACGGGAAGCCGCTTGATGATGAACGCAGGCAGGTCGCAACACTTGCGGCCCCACTGCTTTTCGGTGTATTCCTTGATGAGCGTCTCGTAGATATCACGGCCCACCAGCGTCAAAGCCTGCTCTTCGAGATTGGCCGGTTCACGGCCCTTGAGCGCGGCCACCGCCTCGGCTTTCTGCGCCTCCAGTTTGGCCTGCGCAGCGGCAGGGTCTGTGACACCCCACATCTGGCAGAAGGTGTTCATGTTGAAGGGCAGGTTGTAGAGGCGTCCCTTGTAGTTGGCCAGGGGCGAATTGGTGTAGCGGTTGAAGGGCACCAGCGAATTGACGAAGTCCCACACCCGCTTGTCGGAGGTATGGAAGATATGCGCGCCATATTTGTGCACGTTGATACCTGCGATCTTCTCGCAATAGACATTGCCGCCCGGATGGGGGCGTCTGTCTATGACCAGGCAACGCTTGCCGGCC
>JAFSRR010000067.1 GCA_017446025.1 Bacteroidales bacterium
CCGTCATGGACACGGTCGATGCCCGCAAAAAGGATCAATGGCTGCAACAGTTGCAGGCCAGCTTGCAAGGCCGCCGACCCGACTATCTGGTGGTTCACCACGTGGAGCCCGACCATGCCGGGGCCATCGCCGATCTGCTGGAGCACTACCCCGCCCTGCAGGTCGTAGCCTCGGCCAAAGCCCTGCAGATGCTGCCCCAGTTTTTCGAAGGGCTCGACCTGACGGGCCGCAGCCTGGCTGTCAAGGAGGGCGACACCTTGCCGCTGGGCCGCCACACGTTGCAGTTTTTCTCCGCCCCGATGGTGCACTGGCCCGAAGTGATGGTGAGCTACGAACAGCAGGAAAAGGTCTTGTTCTCGGCCGATGCCTTCGGCAAATTCGGAGCCCTCAACATCGAAGACGACGACTGGGCCTGCGAAGGACGGCGCTACTACTTCAACATCTGCGGCAAGTACGGTGCCCAGGTGCAGATGTTGCTCAAAAAACTGGCCGCGTTGGGCATCCGTGTCATCTGTCCGCTGCACGGACCGGTGCTGTGCGACAATCTTCCCTACTACCTGGGGCTGTACCAGACCTGGAGCAGCTATGGCGTGGAAACCGAGGGTGTGTTCATTGCCTATGCTTCCATCCACGGCGGCACGGCAGCCGCAGCACGGCAATTGGCCGAAATGCTCCGGGCCAAAGGCGTTGCCAAGGTGTCGCTGAGCGACCTGAGCCGCGACGACCAGGCCGAAGCCGTCGAAGATGCCTTCCGTATGGACCGCATGGTGCTGGCCGCCTCTTCCTACGACGCCGGGGTGTTCCCGCCCATGCAGGAGTTCCTGCATCACCTGCAAGCCAAGAATTTCCAAAAACGCAAAGTGGCCATCATCGAAAACGGTTCCTGGGCTCCTTCGGCCGGCCGCGTCATGAAAGAGGCACTGCAAGCCATGAAGGAGATTGAGATTGTCGAGCCGATGGTCACCATCCGCAGCCGCATGAAAAAGAGCGACCTGCCTGCCTTGGAAGCCTTGGCCGATGCCCTGTTGAAATAATACTGTATCCCCATGATGCGTTCCCTGATCAGAAAATGGTATTGGTGGCTGGCAGCCGGCCTGCTGTTGGCAGCCGCGGTGGTCTTTTTCTGCTTGCGTCCGCAGGCCAAAGACACAGCCTCGGACAACGGCGATACAGCCTCCGACACTCAGCCGCAGGCTGAATACATGCTGGGGCTTCGCATCGACACCCTCCAACTCGAAGACGGCCGCATCAAGGACGGCTGGAGCCTGTCGCTGCTGTTGGGACGCTACGGCGTGCCGGCGCGGGTCATCGACCAGGTGGTCAAGACGGCCAAGCCGGTATTCGATGTACGCCGCATCCAGTCGGGCCACGACTACATTGCCATGCGCACGCTGGACAGTTTGCCCCGGCTGCGCTATTTTCTCTACAAGGAAAGCCGCACCGACTATGTCATCTTCGATTTTGCCGACAGCCTCCAGGTGTATCGTGCCCAGAAGGAAGTGCTCATGAAGAGCCAGTGTGCCGAGGGCAAGGTGGAACATTCCCTGTGGAAGAGTCTTTACGACAACGGCTACAACACGACCCTGGCCAACCCGCTTTCGGACATCTACGCCTGGCAGATCGACTTTTTCGGCATCCAGAAGGGCGACGGCTACAAGGTGCTCTATGACGAATATTTTGTCGATGACAGCGTTTCGGTGGGCATCGGCGAGATCCATGCCGCCGTCTTCCACCACAATGGCAAGGAGTATTTTGCCTTCCCCTTCGAACAGGACGGTTTCAAAGACTATTTCGACGAGAACGGGATCAACCTGCGCAAGGCCTTTCTCAAGGCGCCGCTCAAGTATTCCCGCATCAGTTCGCGCTTCAATCCATCGCGGCTGCATCCAGTCTTGAAAATACGCCGGCCGCATCTTGGGGTGGACTATGCCGCCCCCACAGGGACCCCCGTTGTGAGCATCGGCGCAGGCGTGGTCACCAAGAAGGCCTTCCAGAAAAACGGAGCCGGCAACTATGTCACCATCAAGCACAACGGCACCTACACCACCACCTATATGCACCTGAGCCGCTATGCCCCTGGGCTGGCTGTGGGCAGCAAGGTGTCGCAGGGCGAGGTGATCGGCTATGTGGGCGCCACCGGACTGGCCACCGGGCCGCACCTGGATTTCCGGGTATATCGCAACGGTCAGCCCATCGACCCGCTCAAGATGGAATCGCCGCCCTCCACGCCCCTCAAGGAGGCCTACCGCGACAGTTTCGAACTGGTCAAAAAGCATCTGATGGCCGACCTGGGCTATGCCCTGCCGGCCGACACGGCCCAAATCGCCGCCTCGCAGCCCACCGAGCAACCCTGAAACTGACAAGCCATGTTTTTCAAAGATATCATCGGACAAAGCGACATCAAGGCGCACCTCATCCAGACGGCACAGTCGGGCAAGGTGCCGCATGCCCTGCTGTTTTCCGGGCCCACGGGTGCCGGCAAGCTGCCGCTGGCCCTGGCCTTTGCCCGTTATCTTTGCTGCACAGACCCCCAGGCCGGCGATGCCTGCGGGCACTGCCCTTCCTGTCAGCAGTTCAACCGTCTGCAGCACCCCGACCTGCATTTTGTCTTTCCCATCTACAACAAAAGCAAGTCCTCGACCAAGCCGGTCTGCGACCAGTTCCTGGCATCCTGGCGCGAAATGCTGCTCAAAGACCCCTACTTCTCCTACGAGCAATGGATGAGTTTCCTGGGCAGCGAGAACGCCCAGGGCATAATCTATGCCGAAGAGGGCAACGAAATCCTGCGCAAGCTCAATCTCAAGAGCTATGAATCGGCCTACAAGGTCATGCTCATCTGGCTGCCCGAGAAGATGCATCCTTCCTGTGCCAACCGCCTGCTCAAGATTTTGGAGGAACCGCCCCAGCGCACTGTCTTCCTGCTGGTGACCGAAGACAGCGAAAGCATTATCGGCACCATCTGGTCGCGCACCCAGCATCTGCATGTCCAGGGCATCGGATTGCCCCAGCTTACCGAAGCCCTGCAGCGACAGTTCCCCCAGTTGCCGCCGGCCGACATCACAGCGGCCGCCCGCCTGGCCAAGGGCAGTTTGATCCAAGCCCGCAACCTGTTGGGCGAGAACGAGACCGGCAAGTATTTTCTCAACCTGTTCATCCGTTGCATGCGCAACGCCTATACCATCGCCCACTTCTCGCCCGAGCGCCGGCTCGACAAGCAGCGGGCCCTGCAAGACCAGAGACTCTGGGCCGAAGAAATCGCCAAGATCGGCCGTGAACGGCAAAAGCAATACCTGTCTTATGCCCAGCGGCTGGTGCGGGAGAATTTCATCATGAACCTGCACCAACCCTCTTTGAACTATCTGAACCCCGAGGAAGCCGCCTTTTCGGGCAAATTCTTCAGTTTTATCAACCATCGCAATATAGAAGACTTCATGGAGGCCTACCAGTTGGCCGAAAGGCACATTGAGGCAAATGTCAATGCCCGGATGGTGTTTTTCGACCTGGCCCTGCAGTCGATCATGTTATTCAAATAATCATGGAAGAAAAGAAATATAAGCTCAACCCGACCGGCTTCTTGATGAACATCAAGGGAAGCAGCGGTGTCACCATCAAGAAGCTGAACACCTTCGACTGGCTCTGCGACCTGCCCGAAGCCCAGTCCTCGACCGACTATGTGGAGGTGCAGTTCAAAAACACACGCAAAGGCTATTACCTGAACAGCAACAAGATACCGCTTGTTAAAGGCGATTGGGTGGCCGTCGAGTCCATGCCCGGCCACGACATCGGTGTGGTCACCCTCACGGGGCAGTTGGTGCTCAAGCAGATGAAAAAAGCCCACTACCGCTTCGACCAGGAAGTGCGCCGTGTCTATCGCAAGGCACGTCCCGCCGACATGGAAAAATACGAGGCCGCCAAGGCCAAGGAGCACGACACCATGCTCAAATCCAGAAAGATAGCCGAAGAGCTGCACTTGGAAATGAAAATCGGCGATGTCGAATACCAGGGCGACGGCAACAAGGCCATCTTCTACTACATCGCCGACGGGAGGGTGGATTTCCGCGAACTGATCAAAGTGCTGGCCGACACCTTCCGTGTCCGCATCGAGATGAAGCAGATCGGTGCCCGCCAGGAAGCCGGCCGTATCGGCGGCATCGGCCCCTGCGGCCGCGAAATGTGCTGCTCGTCGTGGATGACCAATTTTGTCTCGGTCTCGACGGCGGCCGCCCGCTACCAGGATCTCAGCCTCAATCCGCAGAAACTGGCCGGCCAGTGTGCCAAACTGAAATGCTGCATGAACTACGAGACCGACATGTATGTCGAAGCCCAAAAGAGCATTCCTTCCAAGAATACCACACTGGAAACCAAGGATGCCACCTACTACCAGGTCAAGGCCGACATCTTCAAACGCACGGTCACCTACTCCACCTCCAAGGACACCTTGGCCAACCTGGAGACCATCCCGGTGGAAAGGGCCTTCAAAATCATCGCGCTCAACAAACAGGGCCTGCGGGTGGACAGCCTATCGGAGAATCCCAGCGAACCTCAGCAAAGCGCTTTCGGCGACATTCTGGGCAACAACGACTTCACACGCTTCGACAAGCCTTCGCGCGACAAGCGAAAGAAACACCGCAACAACCACGGCAACAATCCTCGTGGTGACCAGCAGGAACGTCCTGCCAGCGAGCAAGGCGGCGAAAACCGGTCGCGCCACAACCGCCATCACGGCAACCGTCCGCGTCGCCGCCCCGACGGAGGCGCCCCACAAGAAGGCAATTCATGAAAAGATTTGCTTGGTTGCTGATTCCCTTGCTGCTGTCGGCCTGTACCTGGCACGACAGCCTCTATCACCAGTACCGCGACATTGGGCGGGAGGGCTGGCGACAGACCGACACCCTGGTTTTTGCCGACACCCTGCGTGTAGATTCCCTGTTGCTCGGCCAACGGGCAGGAAGCCCCATCAAGACCAGTCTTTCGCTCAGGCACCGCGACAACTATCCCTACGAAGACCTGCATTTGCTGGTTATGTCTGATTTTACGATACTGACAGGCGATTCCGGCCTGGCCGTCAGCGAGCGGGCCGCCACCCAGACCCACTTCCAGTTGGTCAACGACAGAGGTATCTGGCAAGGCAAGGGCTGGGGTTCGTCCTATACCCTGGTCAAGGAGCTTGGCAGCTTGGGCTCGCTGCCCTCGTACGGCCAGTCATTGGCCTTTCGCATCACCGTTACCCCCATGATGCAGGACAGCCTGCTCACCGGCATCGAAAAAGTCGGGATCAGGCTGTCTTATGAATAATCCTGCCAAGGCCGTATTGGGCTACAGCTCCTTGGGCAGCGTCCAGCCGTCGTCTCCGGCCAGCACTTTTTCCACCGTGTATTCAGCAGCTTCGCGGCGATTGAGTTGGCGGGCCCACTCCACTCTGGCGGCCTTTTTGGCACCGGGCCCCTTGGATCCATATTCGGCATAGGAAGCCGTCTGCTCATTGGCCGGGTTGCCCCAGTTGTTCCAACCCTCGGGACGGATATGGCCGTCCAGCTCGCAATTGAGATAGACCACCTTGGCGTAAGGCCGCCAGGGACGGCCCAGATAGACGCCTTCCACCCCTTCATCGGCCGTCAGGCGGCAATGGATGAAGACATAGCCGTAGGCCGTCTGCTGCAGCGTGGAGGCAGCCGTCACATAACCGGTCCGGCGGCTACGGATCTCACAATCCTTGAACACGGCCGTGGACGAACCGAAAATAAAATCGACCGTGCCTTCGATGTAACAATCTTCGTAATACTGCCGGCTTTGCTTGCCATAAGTATATAGAGTGTCCTGACATCCCAGGAAACGGCAATGGCGGAACACAGCCCGGTCGCCCGAGACAAACACCGCCACCGCCTGGCCCACCGGGCCGGCCGAGTTCTCGAAAGTCAGGTTCTCGGCATGGAAGTCGTGGCCATAGACATAGAAACTGGCCGAACCGGAAGTGGATTTTCCCTCTCCGAAGACATTCTTCTTCTGGGCATAATCGTCATAAGTCAGGATGGTCCCTTCGATGCTCTCGCCAATAAAAGTCACGTTGATCTTGCTTTCGGGCAGGATCAGTTTCTCCTTGTAAACACCGTTGCGGATATAGATGCGAGTGCGGCCGTTCTTGCGAAAATCAGGCACGGCGTCGATGGCTTCCTGCACGGTGAAGAAATCGCCCGAGCCGTCCTGGGCCACCACATAGTCGCTACGCAGGATGTAAGGCGCCAGGGCCGGGATTTTTTCGCGCAATTCATCCAGCACCAGCCAGGCCATCCGGCGGGCACCCAGCCCATTGAGGTGGGTGTCGTCTTCCCGGCCGTCGGGGCAGGCCCAGGAGGTGTTCGGCTTGACCCACATATACAGGCTTTTGGAATCTTCCGGACCCAACTGGGCCACCAACTGCTTGCTGGAAAGGTTGTGGTCGATGAGTGTCACCTTCATCTCGGCCGCCACGTCGCGCACGGCCTGCAGGTAGTCGCCGTGGGTCTCCGTCAACTGTCCGTCCTCGTCAAACTTGCGGCGCACCATCGAGGTGAGCAGCACGGGGATGCCGCCTTTTTCGCGGGTCTCACGGATATACTGTTTGAGCTGTTCATTGTAGGTCGTTCCCGGGTCGGTATGACGGTCTTCCTTGGGTTTCTGGTCGTTGTGACCGAACTGGATGAGCACATAGTCGCCGGGGCGGATCTTGTCATAGACCGGCTGCCAATGGCCCTCGTCGCGAAAACTCTTCGAACTGCGCCCGTTCAGGGCATGGTTGTCCACCACCACATAGCGGCTGTCCCAGCAGGCACGGAAAGCCTGTCCCCAACCTCTTTCCAAATTGCCCAGATCCAGGGGCTTGTCGGCCATGGTCGAATCGCCGATGGTAAAAATCGTGACAGGATGGTCCTGTTTTTGTGAGAAACTCAGCAGCATGGCTGCCAACAAACTCAATGTCATCAATCTAAGGGTTTTCATAACAACAACGTTTAATGTGTCAGTGATAGCGTAGCCGTTCGGCGTCCAGTTTGAGGAAGATGAACAGCAGGATGGTGAAACCCAG
Source organism: Bacteroidales bacterium (assembly GCA_017446025.1). Lineage (GTDB taxonomy): Bacteria > Bacteroidota > Bacteroidia > Bacteroidales > UBA1402 > UBA1757. Next base: position 7,061 of record JAFSRR010000067.1, read on the forward strand.
CAGCGAAGAGCCGCCGTAGCTGAAAAACGGCAGGGGAATGCCGATGACAGGCATGATGCCCAGCACCATGCCCACATTGATCAAAACATGGAAGAAGAAAATGCAGACCACACAGTAGCCATAGACCCGCACAAAGCGGCTGCGCTGCCGTTCGGCCATCAGGATGAGCCGGATCATCAGGTAGAGATAGACCAGCAACAGGAGCGCCGAGCCGATAAAGCCCCATTCCTCGCCGATGGTGCAGAATATGAAGTCGGTATGTTGCTCGGGCACATATTTCAGTTTGGTCTGTGTGCCGTTGAGGAAGCCCTTGCCGGCCAAGCCGCCCGAACCAATCGATATTTTGGCCTGGTTCACATTGTAACCGGCATTGGTCGGATCGTCCACCACGCCCAGGAACACTTGGGTACGCACCTGCTGATGCGGTTTCAGGACGTGGTCGAAGATAAAGCCCACGGCAAACAGGAAAGCCACCGACAAGACAGCGAAAAGGATGGTCTGCCCCACTTCGTGCACATTTTTTTTGAAAACCAGCCAGCCCAGATAGCCCAGCGACAGGGCCATGGTCACCAGCAGCGGCCAGCAAAGGTTGAAATGCCAGCCCACGACATTGCACAGCACTGCCAAGAGCAAGGGCAACAGATTGGTGCCCAGCAGCAGCCACAACGACTGTTTTTCCCTGGGGTTGTTCAAATAGAACATGAACAGCGTGATGGCCAGTATCAGCAGCAGCACCAGGAAGGTGCCCAGCTCGGTGGCGTCCCAGAGCTGCATATTGCCATAGCGGATGGAAACGACAAAATAGGCGGCGGCACAGCAGCCGGCCAGCAACAGTTTGGGCGACATGCCCTCGCGATAGAGCACAAAGAACAAGGAGAAATACACCAGGGCCGAGCCTGTCTCCTGCTGGAGCAGGATGAGCAGCACCGGCAAAAAGATGATCAGATAGGTCAGGTAGTCACGCTTGGATTCTTTGGGGCGGAAACCGTGTTTGTCGATGTATTTGGCCAGAGCGAGCCCCGTGGCGAACTTGGCAAACTCGGCCGGCTGCAGACTCACCGGCCCGAACACCAGCCACGAGCGAGAGCCCTTGACATCGGTAGCCAGGACAATAGTTGCCATGAGCAGGGCCATCACCAGTATGTAGATAATCTCGGCCGTATTGTAGTACCAGCGCGAGTCGATCACCAACAGCAACACGCCGACCACCAGCGAGATACCGATCCACAGGAACTGCTTGCCCGAAAACTGTGCCAGGTCTAGCAGGCGGGAACTCTCATAGTCGTAGCTGGCGCTGTATATGGACAGCCAGCCCCAAAAGACCAGGAACAGGTAGATCAACAGTACCTGGTAGTCCAAGGTCTTGAGAAAACTGCCGTTATTGATTCTCTGGTTCAACTTCCATCAAATTAGCGTTCAACAATCTGGTTTCCATCCATTTGCGATTATCCGCAATACCACCTTTCAAATACTTTTCCAGCAGCAGGCTGGCCATGGGCACCGCCCAGGTGGCCCCGAAGCCGCCGTTCTCGATAAAGACCAACATGCAAATCTGCGGGTCGTCCTTGGGGGCAAAGCACATGAAGATGGAATGGTCCACGCCCTTGTTCTCAGCCGTACCGGTCTTGCCGCAAACCTCTATGCCCGGGATGGCCACTCCCCGGGAAGTGCCGATAGCTTCGGTCACCGAGGCACGCATGCCCCGGACTATCGGTTCGAAATAGGCCGGATCGACCGTCACCTGGTGACGCGTAGTGTATTTTTCATCCAGGGTTTCACCCTCGATTTGTTTGACAATGTGAGGCGTATAATACCAGCCCCGGTTGCAGATGGTGGCGCAGAAATTGGCTATCTGCAAAGGGGTGGCCAGAATCTCGCCCTGACCGATGGCATTGGAAATGATTGTCGAGCCTTTCCATGCCCGGTTGCCGTAGGTCCGGTTGTAGAACTCCGACGAAGGGATCATGCCCGATTGTTCGTAGGCCATGTCCACCCCCAGCCGGGCACCGTAGCCAAACGAAGTGACATGATTGCGCCAGACATCCAGGGCAGCTTGCGAAGAGCCGTATTTGCGGTCGTCGATCATGGCACGGTAGGCGGCGGCAAAATAGGCGTTGCACGAAGTGGCGATGGCCGAAGGCAGGTCCAACGGAGAGCGGTGCGTATGGCAGCCCAGTTTCATGCCGGCAAAGGCATAGCCGTTGTGACAGGCGTATTCCGTGCGCGAGGTGATGATCTTCTCCTGCTGCAGCACCAGAGCCTGCAGGGGCTTGAAGGTGGAGCCGGGCGGATAGAACGACTGGATGGGTCGGTTCAGGAACACCTTGTAGGGCGAAGCCTCCAGTTCGCGGTAGTTGGCGGCACGCTGGTTGCCCACCAAAAGATTGGGGTCGTAGGTCGGTGCCGAGACATAGGCAAGTATCTCGCCGGTCTTCGGCTCCAAGGCCACGATGGCGCCCCGCTTGTTGACCATCAGCTGCTCGGCATATTCCTGCAAGTCGAGGTCGAGTGTCAGTGTCAGGTCCTTGCCCGACACGGGCGGCAGGTCGCGGCGCCCTTCGTTGTAGGAGCGCTTGATGCGGCCGTGCACATCGCGCAGATATATCTCGTAACCCTTTTCCCCGCGCAGCTGCTGCTCGTACATCTTTTCAATGCCCGAACGGCCGCTGTAGTCACCGCTGGCATAATAGCTGTCCTGCTCGATGTCGCGGCGGTTGACCTCGGCCACATAGCCCAGGGCATGGGCCGCCACGGGCCGGGTGTAGGAGCGCAGGGAGCGTTTCTGGATGCTGAAACCGGGAAAGCTGAACAGCTTTTCCTGCAGGGGGCCGTACTGCTCCACGCCGAGCTGCGACATGAACAGCTGGGGAGTATAGCTCGAATAGCCGGGATTCAGGCGCCGGTTGCGCAAATCTGTCATCCGCTTGTCGAAATATTCACGGCTGATGTTCAGCGTCCGGCAAAAATCGAGCGTATCGAGCCCCTTCATCTCGCGGGTGGTCACCATCAAGTCGTAAAAAGCCGAATTATAGACCATCACCCGTCCGTTGCGGTCGTAGATAAGGCCGCGTTCCGGATAGATCACCTTGCGCACCTGGGCGTTGCTGTCGGCATATTTGTCGTATTCATCGGAGAGGAGCTGCAAATGCACCAGGCGAATGAGATAGACCAGCACTGTCAAGGCAATGATGATCAGGAGGGTCGTGCTCCTACGTTCGTAGTTCTTGTCCAGGGCCATGGCAACGCTTTATCTGCGAAAACGTTCGAAAAGGAAGACCAGCAAGCCGGTCAGCAGCGAGCTGACCAAGGTCCTGAGCAGCATCATCCAAGGATCGGCCCACGAGAAGGACTCTACGAGATAAAGCACAAAATGATGGCACAGGATCATCACCAGGGCATATTTCCAAAAACCAAGGAAGCCCATGCTCCGCTCGCCCGGCTCCATGCCTTCGGTTTCCTCCTTGCTCAGGAAAGTACGCAGCAAAGGCCGGCGCAGATAGACGACAAAGGTGGTGGCCGCCGCATGCATGCCGGGGCAATCCAACAGGATATCCACTGCCAGGCCCATCAAAAAACCCAGCAGCAAAGCCCGCCAAACCGGCATATCGATGGGCCAGATGAGCACGGCGTAGAGATAGACCAGCGGCACGAACGACAAGAAGCCGGCATATTGCAGCACCAGTGTCTGGAACAATACCAGCACCAGGGCAACGACTATGTGTTTGACTATTGTCCGGTTCATCTGGCTGCCTCCTCCAGCTCGCGCTGCTCCTGATAATGGGTCCGATACATGATACGCACATCGGCCAGCGATTCGAAATGGGTGAACAACCTGATGCGCGCTGTGTAGAAGTTGTCGGCCGCCGTCTTGTCAAACGACTCGATGCGACCAACGGCCAGGCCAGCCGGGAAAGAATTGGAAAAGCCGCTGGTCACCACCGTGTCGCCGACGTTCCACATCTGGTAGCCGGGCAGTTCCTCCAGCCAACCATAGCGCGTATCGCCCCCATGCCAGGTGAGCGAGCCCACCACGTCGGTATTTTTCACCTTACAGCTGAAATGGGCATTGACATTGAGCAGCGACACAGCCACCGAATAGTGATCCGAACAAGCCGACACAATCCCGACGATGCCCTGTGGGCCGGTGACACCCATGCCCGGTTCCACCCCGTCGGTCCGGCCGACATTCAGCGTGAAGCTGTTGGTCAGTTGGTTCACGCTGTTTTTCAGCACCCGTGCATAGATATACCCAAATTCATCAGCATCGCGCAAAGGGCTTTCTTCCCGGCCGCTTTGGCGCAACGCTGCTTCCAGGCGGGCCACCTTCTTTTCCAGCTCTCCATTTTGATGCCAGAGCAGCGTATTCTTCTCACGCAAGAGAAAATAGCCCGTCACCCGTTCACGGGTTTCATAGATTTTTCCATTGATACAGCTGGCCGACGACAGGGCAATGCTCTGATGGAAGTCGTTGTAGCGGAAAAGCAGCACCAGGGCGACGATTTCCAGGACAACAAACAGCAGCGTATTGCCGAAGCGTGCCAGAAACTGTATCAGGGAATGCATCAGCGAAGCAGGAAGTTATACTTGTCAACATGCTTCAGGGCGACACTCGTACCGTTGGCTACGGCATGCAGGGGATCTTCCGGCACAATGAACGGGATGTTGATCTTGTTGGTCAAGCGCTGAGCCAGGCCACGCAGCAAAGCACCGCCGCCCGTCAGGTAGATACCGTTGCGGACAATGTCGGCGTAAAGCTCCGGCGGAGTCTTCTCCAAGGCATTCAACACGGCTGTCTCCACCTTCGAGATGGATTTTTCCAGGCAATGCGAAATCTCCACATACGATACGGGCACTTCCATGGGCAGCGCCGTCATCTGGTTGGGACCGCGCACCAGGTAGTCCTCCGGGGAATTGTCCAGCTCGGTCATGGCCGAACCCACGTGCAGCTTGATCTGCTCGGCGGTGCGTTCGCCGATGCGCAGGTTGTGCTGACGACGCATGTATTCCTGGATGTCGGCCGTGAAATCGTCACCGGCGATACGGATCGATTCGTTGGCCACGATGCCGCCCAGTGAAATCACGGCGATTTCGGTCGTGCCACCGCCGATATCGACAATCATGTTGCCTTCGGGGGCTTCCACGTCGATGCCGATACCGATGGCAGCTGCCATCGGCTCATAGATCATATAGACTTCGCGTCCGCCGACATGTTCGGCCGAGTCGCGCACGGCACGGATCTCCACTTCGGTCGAACCCGACGGGATGCAGACCACCATGCGCAGCGAGGAGAACAGGCCGCCGCTGTGGGGATTCACTTTCTTGATAAATCCGCGGATCATCTGCTCGGCGGCATAGAAGTCGGCGATGACACCGTCGCGCAGCGGGCGGACGGTGCGGATGTTCTCGTTGGTTTTCTCATGCATCAGGCGAGCCTGCTCGCCCACGGCCAGCGTCTTGCCCGTCTTGCTGTCAAGCGCCACAACGCTGGGCTCGTCGATAACCACCTTGTCGTTATGCAGGATAACGGTGTTGGCGGTACCCAGGTCCATCGCTATCTTTTGTGTAAATGAAAACAGTCCCATGGATATGTGTCTTTAATGTTTGAAATGTCTGTAACCGGTCGTCACCATGGCCATATCGTTGGCGTCGCAGTATTCGACCGACAATTTGTCGTTGATCGAGCCGCCGGGATGGATCACCGCCTCGATGCCGGCCTTGTGGGCGATTTCCACGCAGTCGGGGAAGGGAAAGAAAGCATCGGAAGCCATCACCGCACCCTTCAGGTCGAAGCCGAAGGAAACAGCCTTGTCGATGGCCTGGCGCAGGGCGTCCACACGCGATGTCTGGCCCACGCCCGAGGCGCAGAGCTGCTTGTCTTTGGCCAGCACGATGGCATTCGACTTGTTATGCTTGACAATGATGTTGGCAAACAGCAGATCCTCGACCTGCTTGTCGGTAGCGGCCTTGGTGGTGACCGTCTGCAACTCTTCGGGGTTCTCGGTATGAAGGTCCTTGTCCTGCACCAGCACGCCGTTCAGGATGGAGCGGAACTGGCGGGCCGGGACAGCGGTCTCTTTCTGAATGAGGATGATACGGTTTTTCTTCTGGGAAAGGACAGCCAGCGCATCGGCATCGTAGTCGGGGGCGATGATCACCTCGAAGAAGAGCTTGTTGATTTCTTCGGCGGTTTCCTTGTCGACCGGACGGTTGGTGGCGAAAATGCCGCCGAAAGCCGACACCGGGTCGCCGGCCAGGGCAGCCTTCCAGGCTTCGATCAATGTGGGGCGGGAGGCCACGCCGCAGGCATTGTTGTGCTTGATGATGACAAAACTGGTCTCCGTAAACTCGTTGATGAGCGACACAGCCGCCTCGATGTCGAGCAGGTTGTTGTAGGAGATCTCCTTGCCCTGCAGCTGTTCGAACATGTCTTCGAAGTCTCCGTAGAACTGGGCCTGCTGATGAGGATTCTCACCGTAGCGCAGCTGGCGCGAACTGTCGACGGCGCAACGGAAGGCCGAGGCGGCGTTGTCGTCAAACCAGTTGAAAATATGGGTATCGTAGCCCGAGGAGACTTTGAAGGCCTCCTTGGCAAACCACTTGCGTTCCTCGATCGAGGTCTGGGCACCTTTTTCGTTGAGGATGTCCAGCAGGGCGCCATACTGGGCCTTGGAAGCCACGATGACCACATCCTGGAAATTCTTGGCAGCGGCACGGATCAGGGAAATGCCGCCGATATCGATTTTCTCGATGATATCTTCTGCGCTGGCGCCGGAAGCGACCGTGGCCTCGAAAGGATACAGATCGACGATGACCAGGTCGATGGCCGGAATCTCGTAGTCGGCACACTGCTGCTGGTCCTGTGCCTCGTCACGACGGTTCAGGATGCCGCCGAAGACTTTCGGATGCAGGGTTTTGACCCGGCCGCCCAGGATGGAGGGATAGCCTGTCAGGTCTTCTACTTTTTCACAGGGATATCCCAGCGACTCGATAAATTTCTGCGTTCCGCCGGTCGAGATGAACCCGACACCGTCCTCGTGCAGCTTGCGAAGGATCTCGTCGAGACCTTCCTTGTGGAAGACCGACACCAATGCTTTGCTAATTTTCTTGTATTCAGACATATACTTATGGATGGATAATAATACGCATTTCAGGCAAAGATAATCAATTTATACTAGCCCCGCATAGTTTTTCAAAGAAAAAAAAAGCAGAAAAACGGAGACAAAATATATTTTGGAATCTTCCAGCTTTGACGTATCTTCGCAGTCGGTTAAAAGCAAGTGATTATGTTAGCAAAAGCCGTACGTTTATACGGCAAGCAGGATCTCCGGCTGGAGAGTTACGAACTGCCTGCCATCAAGGAAGACGAAATCCTGGCCAAAGTCGTTTGCGACAGCCTGTGCATGTCGTCCTACAAAGCCGCCAGTCAGGGCGGTGACCACAAAAGAGTCCCCAACGACGTCGAAAGCAACCCCGTCATCATCGGCCATGAGTTTGCCGGTGAGCTGGTCGAGGTAGGCGCCAAATGGGCCGGCAAGTTCAAGGTGGGCGACAAATTCTCCATCCAGCCTGCCCTCAACTACGAAAAAGGCCCGGTCGGCGTATTGAGCGCCCCCGGCTATTCCTACCGCTACATCGGCGGCGACGCCACCTATGTCATCATTCCCAACGAAGTCATGGAGCTGGGTTGCCTGCTGCCTTTCAAAGGCGAAGGCTACTACCCCGCCTCCCTGTCCGAGCCGCTGAGCTGCGTCATCGGCGCCATGCACGCCAACTACCACACCACCCCCGGCCGCTACATCCATACCATGGAGATAGTCGAGAACGGCAAGATGGCCATCCTGGCCGGTGTGGGTCCCATGGGCCTGGCCGCCATCAACTATGTGCTGCACCGCGAAGACCGCCATCCTTCGCTGCTGGTGGTCACCGACATGGACCAGACCCGCCTGGACCGGGCCGCCATGCTCTATACGCCCGCATTTGCCGCCTCCCGCGGCATTGAACTGAAATATGTCAACACCGGCAAGATGGAAGATCCCGTGGCCGAGCTCAAAGCCCTGAGCGGCGGCACCGGCTACAACGACGTGTTCTGCTTCGCTCCAGTCCGCGCCGTGGCCGAACAGGCCGATGCCATCCTTTCGTTCGACGGCTGCCTCAACTTCTTCGCCGGCCCCGGCCGTCCCGATTTCAGCGCCATGTTCAACTTCTACAACGTCCACTATGCCTACACCCACGTGGTAGGCACCAGCGGCGGCAACACCGACGATATGCTCGAAGCGCTCCACCTGATGGGCAAGGGCATGGACCCGGCCGGTCTGGTCACCCATATCGGCGGTCTGAACGCCGTGCCCGAGGCTACGTTGCATCTACCCGAGATTCCCGGAGGCAAGAAGCTGATATACAATCATATCGAAATGCCTTTGACCCCCATCGCCGACTTCGCCGAGTTGGGTAAGAAGGATCCGCGCTTCGCCCGTCTGGCCGAGCTCTGCCAGGCCCACCAGGGACTGTGGAATCTGGAGGCCGAGCAATACCTGCTGGCCAATTTCAGCTAAGCCGACCAACAATTGAATGTATAGAGGAAATTATCCGAAAAGGGTGAGCCGCCGGTTCACCCTTTTCTATTGCCTTGAAGTGATTTCGGCGTAGCCCACCAGACGGTCGTACTGGGCGCCGAAAGGCCGGTAATAGACAAACACCTGGTATTCGTTTTCCGTGGCCCAATAGCTGCCCTCCACCGGTCCCGTGCTGAGCTCGGGGCCAGCCGTTTCACCTCCGGTGTCACACATCATCAGGTAGTTGCAAACCCCTTGCTTGAGGAAAAGCTGCTGCTCGTAACAACCCGTCTCCTCATTATATTCCATACGGGTTTCCTCGTCAACGCGATTTTCGGTCATTTCGCCCAGCAGGTAGAGCGTGCCCCGTTTCAAAGCCCGGGGCATGGCCAGGCTGAAATGCACCCAGAAATAATCGGCCCGGAGAGCCGACTCCTGCCTGTCCTCGCGGACATCCACCAGAAAGCGGCCGTCCTGGTCTTCGTCGTAGGTGTATCCCGTCAGCCGGGGTTCGGCCTGGAACAGCACGGCATGATAACAGGGCCGTTCGTAGAAGATCCTGTCGACATTGAGGCCGCCCAGCTTGTAAGAAGAAATATCAAAACGACGGTATTCGTTACCACCCTCGAAAATCAACTCCGGCCGGTGTTCGTAACGCACGACATTGGCACCGGCCATGCTGGGACGAACCCCCGTCACCTGGTTGTCGGTACGACGGTTCTGGCGCACGAGGATCTTTAGGTCGGTATCGGGACGTTCCACGCTGGCAAAGCCTGTCTTCAGATCGAATTCCAATTGCTGGGTCTGGCTGTTGTAGCCGGCATCGGTCAGGGTGTTGACCCGGCCGTCGATCCCCACCTGCCGGTCGAGCACCGAGAAGCAGGCTCTCAGCAGTACCCCGTCGTCGGGATAGTCCAGGTCGATGACTTCCACCGCATAGTTGCCCGACAGTTTCAGTCGCACCTGGCCGTTGGGCAGACGCAGTGCGTAATGCGTGTAGTCGACATGGGTGCCCATCGACAAAGCCCCCTCGGGCAGGTCATTGACCGAAAACCCCTCCATGTATTCCAATTCGGCCATCGAGGAGCGCGTCCAGTCGGCGTCGCAATGCAGCACGCGGTAGGCCAGCCGGTGATAGTCGTGCGAGAGTTCATCGAAGGCGATCTCCACCTGTTCCCGCTCCCCGGTCTGTATCACCGGTGCCCGCTCAGGCTGGCCCGCCGGATGCACCTGCAGCGTGCGGAAGCGGCCGTCGAGCGTTTCCGTGCGAAACTGGGCCGCCAGGGCCAGCGGCAGCAACAGCAAAAGCATCGGAAGGATATATTTCGGGCGCATGGTCATGACTGTTTATATAATAACGGACAAATAAGCCGGATATTGCATTCCACACCTAGAACTGGAAATAGATAAATGCCTGCAGATCGGAAGTGATGAACTGATAGATAACAAAGACCACCACGACCACCACCACGGCCATCAAAGCCAAGGGCATGCGGGCAAACCACAGGCGATAGCGGCGCTTGAAGCGCTCTGGCAGCCAGTGGATCGCCATGCCGGCCACGAACATCAGGAAGACGGCCCGGTACTCGGTGACAATTTGCGGGATGATGTCCAGGTTCCAGTGACTGCCTATCTGACGGATCATATCTGTCGCCGTTTCCCAGGCAATACGGTTGGCCTCCGCCGGATTCAGGTTGGAGCCGGAACGGAAGAACAGTCGCGTGAAAGTCACGAAGACAAAGGTTTGCAACACGCCCCACACCCTGCCCAGGCCGTTTTCCGAATTGAAGAAGGTCTGCGGAATACCCGGCACCAACTGTTCCAGCAGCGAATAGACAAAACGGACCAGCGTCACCACGGTGACCGTCCCCAGCCAGACCAGGGCAATATTGAGCAGGGGGCCGGTACAGACATAGGCATTGAGCAGATACAGTGCCACGAAAAGCAGCGTCAGCACCGCAGCCCGTTTGAGCGGCGACCAGGTCTTCCAATATTTATAGACCACGACACCCAGGCCGTTCAACCCGCCCCAGATGACGAAATTCAGGCTGGCACCGTGCCACAGGCCGCCCAGCAGCATGGTGTTCATCGTGTTGATATGGGTCGTGAGCTTGAGTCGCTTGTCGGGCCGGTTCATCGAACGCAGGAAGGCCACTCCCAGCACCACGACGATGGCCACCAGCAGCCAGATGCTCCGGCTCAGCATCACGGCGATGGCCGAGATGGTGATGATCCAGAACCAGGTGCCGAAGGTGGCCCGGCGGCTGCCGCCCAGGGGAATGTAGAGATAGTCCTGCAACCAGCGCGACAGGGAGATGTGCCAGCGCTTCCAGAAGTTGCCGGCATTGGTGGCCTTATAGGGCGAATTGAAGTTCTTGGGCAGATAGAAGCCCATGAGCATGGCCACCCCGATGGCGATGTCGGTATAGCCCGAAAAGTCGGCATACACCTGCAAGGAGTAGGCAAACAGCGCAAACAGGTTCTCGAACGACGAATGCATCAGGGGGTTGGCAAAGACCCGATCGATGAAGTTCACCGCCAGGAAGTCGCTCAGCACAATCTTCTTGACAAGGCCGTTCAGGATCCAGAACACAGCCATGCCGAACTGCCGTCTCGACAGATGGAACTTCTTGTAGATCTGTGGAATAAACACCGATGCCCGCACAATGGGACCGGCCACCAGCTGTGGGAAGAAGCTCACATAGAAGCCGTAGTCCAACAGGCTTTTCACCGGAGCAATCCGTCCCCGGTACACATCCATCGTATAGCTGATGGTCTGGAAGATATAGAAGCTGATGCCCACAGGCAGGATGATGCGGTCGACACTGAACACCGGACTGCCGGCCAGCTGGTTGCCCGCCCAGGAAAAGATGTTGAAGACCACGAAATGGGTGCCCAGCAGCGTATTGACCAGATCGGTGAAGAAATAGGCATACTTGAAGAAACAGAGCAGCGACAGGTTGACAACCAGGCTCAGCACCAGCCACATCTTTTTCGACGCCGGACGGACAGAGCGGTGGATGCGGCCCGCTATGAGATAGTCGGACAGGGTGCAGAACAGCAGGATCAGCACACACAGCCCGCTGGTCTTGTAATAGAAGAACAGGCTGGCAAAGAAGATAAACAGGTTGCGGAGCAGCCGGCGGTTGTGCAGCAGGCTGAAACCGGCAAAGACCACGGCAAAGAAGGCCCAGAAGGTGAACTGGGTGAACAGCAGCGGCGAATCGGGATGGAAGGCGAAGACCCCACCCAGCAACTGTCGGCAATATTCCAGGCTCTGTAGTGTCATGGCTGCAAATATCTTGAATAATCCTCCATGACGGCATTGAACAGCAAGTCGCCCAGCATTTCATAGCCGGGATTGGTGAAATGGATCAGATCGGGTTTCATCAGGCCGGCCAGCTCCCAGCGCGTAGCCGAGCCCAGCCCGCCCATCATCGAGAACACATCCCATACGGCTGCCCCGTAGCGGCCGGCCATGTCAAAGAAGGCTTCCCGGGCTGTCACCCCTTGCGAGTTGGGCCGCAGGCGGCGCACATAGCTGTCGTTGTTGGTCACGAATATGTAATCGCAATCGGGCGCCACCGCCCGTATGCGGCAGATGAGCGAATCATACTGGCTGCAGAACAGCTCGTGCGTGAAGTCCGCATGGGTGGCATCGTTGATGCCGATGCCGAAAATCACCAGGTCGGGCTGCAGCAGCTGCATGTCCTGCTCGAAGTCCTCACACCTGAGATAATCCCTGACCGAGGCGCCGTTCACGCCGATGGCATCGTATTCGATGCCCTGGCTGTCGTTTTCGGCCAGGATGCCCGTCAGGCTGAAATGCATCACCGCCGCCGTATCGACAGGCTCAAACCGCAAGACAAAGGCATCGGCATAACTCTCCGTGGAGAAAGTCCAGGTGTGGCGCTGCCGGTCATAGACGCCACGGATCCCATCCTTTCCATCGCCGTCGGCGGCCGGGTTTTCGGCCTCGCGGAAAGCCAGCAGCCGGGGTTCATAGCCCCGGCAGGTGTCGTGGGCCAGCAGCGTCAGGCGGTTGAAATCGGTGGCGTAGCCGGCGCTTCTGTTCAAAAACACCGTGATGGAGGCCTGCGGGTCGTCCGTGGTCACGGCTATGCCGCTGGCACCCAGCCTGACGTCGTACGACTTGGCCACGTTGCGCGTGGCCGTCCAGCGGCCGGCATAGCGCACTTCGTAATTGGAGGGGTTGTTGGTCTGGGCCACCCGATAGGGGAACAGCAGGCCCCGACCGGCCGACAAGGCGGGCGACAGGTTGACAAAGCGGCTGCGCAGGCGGTCGGAGAACACTCCGGCCTGCACATGTGAAGCGCCGATATGCAGGATCCTGACCCTGCCCTGCCCTTCAAAGAGCAAGCGGCTGAGTTTGCCATGGAAATCCGACAGGGCGGCACTATCGGAAGGGAACTGCAGCGAGCAGGCCGAACGGTCCAGGCAGAAATACTCCGGCACCGGCACCTGGAGCTGCGATGCGCCAAGCGGCGACAGGCAGGCAAGCAGCAAAAGGCCGAGCGACACACTCCGCCGCAAACGATGTCCATATGTCAATCTAGCCTGCTTCATGGCTGCTGTTCTTGATGGAGGTTCGACTGCATCTGCTTTTTCAAGGCCTCGTACAAGGCTTCTTCGTCGGTGTCGTCCACCCATAGCGAGTCGGCGGCACTCTCGCGCAGCATATCCGAGAAATCGCGGGCATAGTCGCGGCTGCGGTCCAACTGCCCGATCTGCAAGAGCGTGGAATCGCTCAGACGGGCCCGGCGGAAGCAATAATAGTCGTAGCACAGCGACAGACTCTCGCAGAGCAGCTGCGAGATCCGCTGCGAGCCCTTGAATGTGAAATGGATATAGTCGGAGGCGGCCATCGGCGGCTGGGTCTTGACCCAGGCCAGCATCGAATTGCGACCGCCCATCACCCGGTACATATCCCAGAAGGCGGCCCCGTTTTCCAGGCAGACCTCCCTGAGCGCGGCGATGGTGGTCTCAAGCATGGGATAGGAGGCCATTTCGCCCTCCACCATGCACGACATGTCGGCCGGGCCGATAAACAGGATTTCCGCCTCGGGACGCAGTTTTTTCAGATAACGTATCTGGCGGCCCACCACGGCGGCATAGTGCCGGGCATCTTCTTCAGTCTTGATCACGGTCATCCGGTTGCCTCCGAATTCCAGCACAAACAGCCTCACATTCATCGCCTGGTAGGCCTGGCGCAACAGGGCGGCATCCATCTGCGTGAAGATGGTGCCCGAACAGCCGCGCATCGGGATATTGTCGACACTCACCCCGTCGGGGCCTTCCAAAATCAGCCCATAGATCTCGGCCCGTCCCCGGAACGACATGCTCAGGCTGCGCACCGGGCGCGAGAAACTCCAGTCCAACACCCGCAGCACCGACGACGAATCGCCGACCACCTGCGTATAGGCCTGGTCGTCCTGATAGAGTGTGGCGCGGAAACCGGCCTGGTTGCAGCCCATCAGCAGCCGCACCCGCGAAAACTGTCTCACCAGGGTGCCCCGGCTGCCGCCGCGCGGACTGATGTCCACAAAGGCCGAATCCTCCAACTCACAAAACTGTCCCATCGGACCGTAACGGTGGTGCTCGACATTCATTTCACGAGGCCCGTAGATGGCATGACGCTGCCAGCCGCCCCAGGCTTCCTGCGACAAAGTGGCCGTGGGAATCACCTGCACAGCCGGAATCAGGCCCGGGCCCATGCCGCCGAAACGGTTTTGCCACATTTCGCGCAAAGAGGCGGTAATGCGGTCCTGTTCTATCTGCGAATCGCCGTAATGCATCACGTGCAGTGTGCCCCCCTGCCCCCTGGCGGTCTCCATTTGGGCGAAAAAGCCGTCAAACAGGGATGGGTCTGCCCCGGGAAACCGGATGCCTACCGGGCTTTCTTCAAAGAAATGGCGGTAATAGTCCAGCGAATCGGCCAGCTCGGAGAGTTGTCTTAGACGGAAGGCCTCCGCCATGCGGGAAAGCTGCTGTTCCGGGCTGAGCTGCGGCTCGACGTCCACTGTGTCCTGTCCACCGGTCAGGCTCAGGGGCGAAGCAAAACGCAGGTGGACAGGTCCCACCTGCACCCCGTCGCGGGGGAACAGCCAGCAGACGGCTCCCAACAGGAGCAGGCATGCGACGATGAACCACAGTATTTTCCTGACAGACATATTACGACTTGTGGATTTTCAGTTTCTGACCTATGTAGATACGGTCCGACTTGAGCTGGTTCCAGCGCATCAGGTCGGCCAGGCGCACCTGGTAGCGACGGGCGATCGCGCCCAGCGTGTCACCCGAACGCACCGTGTAGGTGATGGGGGCCATGGCGGCCTCGAAGGCTTTGCGGCGGGCTTCCCTGTCTTGTCGCAACTGTTCGTCGGTCTGGGCATAAAGCTTTTCCTGCGCCCCGACAAACTGCGCTGCCCGCGCCTTGTCGAGCCATATCCGGCTGCCGGCGTCCAGGCAGTCGTCCGACATTACACAAGGGTTGTAGCTGCGGAAATCACCCTCCGACAATGCCAACCGTTCGCAAAGCAAACGCAGGCTCAAAGGAGCGCTCAAGGTTATTTCTGTCAAAGCCTCGACAGTATCCGAAACAACAGCCGGTTGGACTTGCCCATAGACCGACCAGTAGAGCAGCGAGGCCCATTGCCTGGGAAAACCTTCGTACAGCAATTGTGAACCATCGTTGAAATCCCAGAACTGCTGCGAGGGCAGGCGTCGGGCGGCATTCTGATAGACCGGCGGCGTGTTGATCAAGGCCAGCAAGGCTTGCCAGGGATGGTCATAGAGCCGTGTCAGGTCGTGCCAATAGCGGACAGCGGCCCGGGTGGCCCGACGCGCATCGAGCCTCTCATCATAGTTGGGCATGAGGCGCAGTCCGTATTTCAGGGCCACCGCTTCGGTCAGGCCCCACAGGCCGGCCGTATAGCGGCTACTCGCGGTGGTCTTGCCCTCTGCCAGGAGCAGCGGCAACAGTTCAAAACCGGCGGGCAGGCTGTCGGCTGGCAGCCAGCTGGCCCACGCGCGAGGCAGGGCCAGCAATGCCAGCATCTGGTCGCGGTCGTCCTTGACTGTTCGCTGCAACTCCCTGCGGTCGGAGCGGTCCAGTGTCACCTGCCACGATGCCTGGCAGGCGGCCAGCTGCTGGCGCGCCGAAGGCTTTTCGGCGGCTGCCAGAGGGCACAGCACCGTCAGGGCCAGAGCCAACAGGCAGGCCCCGTGAGTGGCCTGCCGCCAGCGGTTGGTATGTGAAACAGACAGCCTCATGATTCTGTATTGTCGCTGTCGGGCCGGTATGTAATCTTGAGCATACGGCTTGTCCGATCGGTCACCCGGTAGTGCTGGCTGATACGCTCGCCCACTACCCACACGATCTCCTCGCCGCAGAGCAGCACCCAGGTCTGTTGTTTCTCCCAGCGCGACTTCTTGCGGTCGGTCAGGTAGTCGCTCACCAGCCGGCGGCCGTTCATACCCAGCGGCACAAAGCTGTCGCCCCGGCGAAGCGGGCGCAGACAGAGCGGAAACTGCAACTTGCCGGCATCCAGGCAGGCCGTGTCGCGACGGCGCACAATGTCGGCCGGCATGGGCACATGCTCCAGCTGCAGAAAAGCCGCCCGGACAGTATCTTCTTCGATCCAGATTTCCTGCCCCTCATGAGCCATTTCGTCCCTGCGACGCAATAGCCATACCGCCCGGTCGAGCAGCAGGCAATGGGTGGGCGAATTGTATTGTTTGCCGGCCGTGTCATGCCGGTGCTGCCAGACGGTCTCCACCGTCCGGGCATCGAAACCGGCCTTCGACAGCCAGGCGAAAAGGAGGCTCTCGGGCAAGGATTCATTTTCCAGGTCGGCCACTGCCAGCCGGGTGAAAAGCGCCACATCGTCCAAGTGCAGACGACACAGGGCACGGGCGGTTTCCTGCTGGCAAAAGTCGGCGCTTTCGCGCTGCAGGTCGATGCTCCGCGCTATCAAGGCACGGGCCGAAGGTTCTATTTTTTCAATTTCCGGCAGGAGGTTGAGCCGGATCTGGTTGCGACGGCAATCGGCCAGGGCGTTGGTGCTGTCCATCACATAGGGCAGCTTTCTGTCGGCCAGCCAGGCCATTATTTCAACCCGGCTCACGCCCAGCAAAGGCCGTGCCACATAGCCGTTGCGCGGCCGCATGGCGGCCAGGCCCTGCGGTCCGCTGCCCCGCAGCAGGTTCAGCAGGAAAGTCTCGATGTTGTCGTCCTGGTGATGGCCCGTGACAATCACCGCGAGCCCCTCTTCCCGGCGGATTTCCTCAAAGCGGCGGTAGCGCAGCTCGCGGGCAGCCATCTCGACGGAAATTTTCCGGGCGGCGGCATAATCCGCGGCAGGCAGGTGCTCCACCCGGCAGGCAACCCCCAGCCGTTGGCAGAAATCACGGACGAAGGCTTCGTCACGGTCGGATTCTTCCCCCCGGAGATGGAAATTGACATGCACGGCCAGGCAATCGTAGCCCAGTTCGCACAGCACACTGAGCAAGGCCACCGAATCGGGGCCGCCGCTCAAGGCGACCAGCAATCTGTCGTGCCGGGAAAAGAGCTGATGCTGTTCTATATACGCTCTGACGCTGTGCTGCATGAATCTGCCTGAAAAATTAGAGCAAAAATAAAGAAAAAGCCGTATCTTTGCAAACCCTAATTCAAACGACTACGAGATGCTAGACAAGATTCAGAAGATATTGGACGAAGTGGCTGCCTGGCAGCCCAAAGACAGCAAAGAACTCGAAGAGATCCGCATCAAATACCTGAGCAAGAAGGGCAGCATTTCCGCCCTGTTCAACGATTTCCGCGAAGTCTCCAACGACCAGAAGAAGGTGGTGGGCATGAAGCTCAACCAGCTCAAGGACACCGCCCAGGACCGTCTCAATGAGCTCAAGGCTGCGCTCGACACCCGGCAGACCGCCCAGGAAGACCTCGACTTCAGCCGTTCGGCCTATCCCCTGCCCCTGGGCACCCGCCATCCACTGTCGATTGTCCGCAACGAAATTGTCCGCATCTTCCAGAACATCGGCTTCACCATTGCCGAAGGCCCCGAGATCGAGGACGACTGGCATGTGTTCTCCTCCTTGAATTTCGCCCCGGAGCATCCGGCCCGCGACATGCAGGACACCTTCTTCATCGAGCAGCATCCCGACATCATCCTCCGCACCCACACTTCCTCGGTACAG
Source organism: Bacteroidales bacterium (assembly GCA_017446025.1). Classification (GTDB taxonomy): domain Bacteria; phylum Bacteroidota; class Bacteroidia; order Bacteroidales; family UBA1402; genus UBA1757. The sequence goes on from JAFSRR010000067.1 coordinate 24,829, forward strand.
AGCCGTGTCATGGAAAAGACCCAGCCCCCCATCCGCATCATCTGCCCGGGCCGCGTCTATCGCAACGAAGCCATTTCCTACCGGGCCCACTGCTTCTTCCATCAGGTAGAGGCCCTGTATGTCGATAAAGGTGTCTCCTATGCCGATCTGCTGCAGACCCTGGAATATTTCTCCAAGGAGATGTTCGGCAGCCAGACCAAGATCCGCCTGCGTCCCTCCTATTTCCCATTTACCGAGCCCTCGGCCGAACTGGACATCACCTGCAACATCTGCGGCGGCAAAGGCTGCGCCTTCTGCAAGAACACCGGTTGGGTCGAAATCCTGGGTTGCGGCATGGTCGATCCCAACGTCTTGGAAAACTGCGGCATCGACAGCAAGGTCTATAGCGGTTTTGCCCTGGGCATGGGTGTCGAACGCATCACCAACCTCAAATACCAGGTCAAGGACCTCCGCATGTTCTCTGAGAACGACGTCCGCTTCCTGGGTGAATTCCAGTCGGCCTATTAACCGCCCCGACAGGGCCTCCGCCTCATGACCCGCCAAGAGAAATACCGGCAGGTGATCGAGTGGTTTTCCGCCACCATGCCCGATGCCGCCACCGAGTTGCATTTCCAGTCACCGTTCCAGTTGCTGGTGGCCGTCATTTTGTCGGCCCAGTGCACCGACAAGCGGGTCAATATGGTCACCCCGGCCTTGTTCGAGGCCTTCCCCACCCCCGAGGTGATGGCCGCAAGCCAACCCGAGGCTGTCTATGAATATATCCGCAGCGTGTCCTATCCCAACGCCAAGGCCCGTCATCTGGTCCAGATGGCCCGGGCCCTGACAGAGCGTTTCGGCGGAGAGGTGCCCCAGACCATGGAAGAGTTGCTCAGCCTGCCCGGCGTAGGGCGCAAGACGGCCAGTGTCATGCTCATCTGCGCCTTCGACAAGCCCGCCATGCCGGTCGATACCCATGTCTTCCGGGTGGCCAACCGCATCGGCCTGACCCACCAGTCCAAATCGCCCGAGGAAACCGAAAAGATCCTGTTGGCCAACTTCCCCGAGTCACTGCTCAATCTGGCCCACCACTGGCTCATCCTGCACGGACGCTATGTGTGCCAGGCGCGCAAGCCTCAGTGCGGCCAATGCGGCCTGACTGCCTGCTGCGACTACTTCAGGCAGGCCGGCAAATAATCATTTTTAGGCAAGACAAGCTATTATTAATGTAAATAATAGGTCCAAAATGACTAATTTTGCGGCCAAAAATTACATAGCAAACGTCCGATGAAGAAAATTATTTCCATTATCCTGCTCGTCAGTGCTTTCACCAGCCTCATGGCAGCCCCCGCCCCCGGCGGCATCAGAGGTGTCATCCACGATGCCGGTACCAGGGAACCGCTGGAATTTGTCAACGTGTCCGTCAAGGAAAAGCAAAGCGGTGAATTTGCCGGCGGCAGCCCCAGCGACGAAACCGGAGCCTTTATCATCGAAGGCCTCAAAGCCGGCGACTATGTGGTAAGTGTCTCCTTCATGGGCTACAAGACCGTCGAGCGCGATGTCACCGTCCGCACCACCGTGGTCAACATCGGCCGCATCCATCTGGAGGAGGATTCCAAGCTCATCAACGAAGTCCAGGTTGTAGGCCAGCAGTCCACCATGAAATTCGACATCGACCGCAAAGTCTTCAACGTGGCACAGGACATTGCCTCGAAAGGTGCTTCTGCATCGGATTTGCTCGAAAACATCCCTTCTGTCGAGGTTGACAACGAAGGTACCATCTCCCTGAGAGGCAACTCATCGGTCACCGTGTGGATCAACGGCAAGGCATCGGGCCTGACAGCCGACAACCGCGGCGACATCCTCGAGCAGATGCCCGCCGAGAACATCGAACGCATCGAAGTCATCACCAACCCCGGTGCCAAATACAGTGCAGAAGGCACGGCCGGCATCATCAACATCGTGCTCAAGGACGACATCCAAGCCGGCTATTACGGCAGCGCCCAGGCCAGTGTCAACTATCATAAAGGCTCTCCCCTAGGTCACAACGCCAGCGCCAACATCAACTACAATTCCGGCAAACTCGATTTCTATGCCAGCCTGGGATATCGCCGGCGGCTCAGGACCCGCGGCGGCTGGACCGACCGCACCAACGACGACGACACTTTCCTCAACCAGGAAAACGAAGGCGAAGGCACCGGACTCAACCTGTTTGCCCGGGGCGGTTTCAGCTACCGGCCCACCAAGAAAGACGAGCTGAGCCTGGGCGGCTTCGGCATGTTCGGTAGCGGTGACGAACTGACCACCACCCGCTACTTGAGCAACATCCCCGGCCAGTTTGCCTCCAGTACCCGTACCTCTTCGACCAGTCAGGACATGAGAGGCGGCAATGTCGAACTAGGTTACATCCACAAATTCGGCGAAGAGCATGAAATCGACTTCCTGGGTTCCTACAACACCTGGGGCCGGGATGCCGAGACCGTCTATGAGCAGGAAAAAGTCTTTTCCGATGCCTCCACGGCCAACACCTACCAGTGGCAGCCTTCCCATATCAAGCCCAACGACTGGGACCTCCGCATCGACTACACCAACAACATCCTGGGTTATGGCAAGATCGAAGCCGGCTACGAAGGCACCTTCTCGCGTGAAGACAGCCCCACGGAGACCTGGTCGGGCACCAGCGCCACCGACGCCCAACTCGACGCCCAGCTCTGGAACCGTTTCATCTACAGCCAGGATGTCCAGGCCTTGTATGCTTCCTTTTCGAGCACCATCGACAATTTCGGCTACCAGGTAGGACTGCGTGGCGAAAACACCCGTGTCGAGGCCCAATCGCTGGCCTACGGTGAGGATCCTGCCACAGCGGCCGGGTTCAAGGACAACTATTTCAACCTCTTCCCCACCGTCTTCCTCACCTACCACCTGCCCAATGAGAACGAGCTGCAGCTCAACTACACCCGGCGCACACAGCGGCCCTGGGGCAAACAGCTCAACCCCTTTGTCAACATCACCGACTCGTCCAATATCTCGTATGGCAATCCCCAGTTGCGTCCGCAGCTGGCCAACGCCTTCGAGCTGAACTACATCAAGAACTGGGAATACCACACCGTATCGGTTTCGGCCTACTACAGGACAGCCGAGGATATCATCCAGCGCATCAACTACCTGGACGGCAACATCATGAAATCGACTTTCGACAATGTGGCCAGTTCCACTTCGGCCGGTACCGAGATCGTAGCCAAGAACCGTCTGTTCAACCTTCTCGACCTGACCACCACGGTCAATTTCTACTACTATAAGCTCGACAGCTGGGACTTCACCCCGGCCGGCACCACCCAGAACATCCACGGTGACAGCGAAAGCAATTTCACCTGGAATGCCCGCACCATCGGCAACCTGGCCCTGCCCAAATTCTGGACCCTGCAGGTACGCGGTGACTATCGTGCCCGTACCCTGGTGGCCCAGGGCTACCGCATGCCGGGCTATCGCGTCGATGCCGGCATCAAGAAATCCATCGGCAAGGTGAGCATCAACCTCAATGTCCGCGATGTATTCGATTCCTTCCACTTCAACACCAAGACCTCAGGCCCCGGTTTCCAGCAGGAATCCTTCGGTTGGTTCGGCGGACGGCGCATCCGTCTGGCCGTCACCTACAGCTTCGGCAACATGACGCCCAAGCCCAAGATGCCTGAAGAGGGTGAAAGAGGTAATAATAACAACAACACCGAGGAAGGCTTTGGCGAAGACTGATCTATTCCGTTAATCCAGCGGAATTATTATCACACTGAACGACTGGGCCGGCGCTTCATAGACGAAGTCTGTCCCGCCCAAGACCAACGTCCCGGTCTCAGGCACGATATGCTCAGGATCATCCAGGCTGTTGACGGCATTCATGTCTTTCGACTGATAGCAAATTAAACGGGCGACTGGCTGGAATCGCTTCAACCCCGACAAACGGATATCCATCGTTTTTGACTTTTCACCACAGTTTCCAATCTTAAGAATCAAGGTGTTGCCATCTTTGTCGCGGACGGCCGAGGCGTAAATCTGTTGCTGGCCGCTTAGAGGCTGCCGGTCACTGCCATAGGCTGCCAGGACATCGGTGCCTTTGTAACGGGCGTACAACTGCTGCACATACCAGTTGGGGGTCTTGAACAGCCTGAGATTGTCAAACCATATCAGGTCCGGGTTCCACTGCCAGGCATCCACATGGGCGAACAAAGGGGCATAGGTGGCAAGCCTCACCACATCGGCATTACGCTCCAACCCGGTCATGAAGCAAGCCTCGGCCAGTGCCGACCTGAAGTTGTTGGCCTTGCCGTTTCCCTGGTCATGAGCGGCGTATTCGCCGGCGAACACCTTGGGGCCCTTGCGGTCGTAGCCGTCGTAGCGGCCGGCATTCTGCAGGAACCAGTCGGGGGCCATATAGTAGTGCTCGTCGACCAGGTCTGTCTTGAGCCGCCTCATTTCGGGCCAGAGATAGTTGAAGCGGTCGCCGGCGGCCGACGGCCCGGCACTGCCCACGATCAGGATATCCGGACAACAGCGTCGCAAGGCCTGGACGAAACGTTCCAGACGTTCCACATATTCGGGACCCCACTGCTCGTTGCCGATAGCCAGGTATTTCATGTGGAAAGGCTCCGAATGCCCCATTTCTACACGTAAAGAACCCCACTTCGTGTCCGGTCCGCCATTGGCAAATTCTATCAAATCCAAGGCATCCTGAATATATGGTTGTAGCTCGTCCAGGGGCACATGTGCCCGTATGTCGTTGTTCTGGTACTGGCAGGCCAGTCCCACGCTCAGGACCGGCAGGGGGGCGGCCCCAATCTCCTCGGCCAGTAGGAAATACTCGAAAAAGCCCAGCCCGTAGGATTGGTAATAGTCCGGGAACATGCGATTGGCGAAGGTATAGTTCCAGCGGTTTTCGTTTAGGGGCCTGTTTTCGACCGGACCGACGGAGTTCTTCCACTGGTAGCGGGTGGCCAGATCGGTCCCCTCGACAATGCATCCCCCGGGAAAACGTAGCACGCCGGGGTGCAGGTCGGCCAACGCCTGGGCCAGGTCGCGGCGCAATCCGTTTTCGTGTCCCCGCCACGTATCGACCGGGAAAAGCGAGATGTGCTCCACATCTGCATAGCCGCTGTTGCCGCGGTCGTAGAGAATGCGCAGGCGACCTCTGGATTCGGTGCGGCGGGGGGTCAGCGTAAGGCTGTATTTTTTCCATTCTCCTCCATCGATAGTAAGGTCGCGCCGGCCGATCTCGCGATCGTCCTCACTGACGAGTACGATGCATAGCTTCTGCGGCCCCGCTCCGCTGCGGGCCCAGACAGAGAAACGATACTCCTTGCCTGCCTGGAAGCCCATACCCCGGAAACCTTCATTCTCCAGGCCTGTCATTTTGTGAGCATGTCCCGAGGGACGGAGCCGGGCATAATGTGGATTACGCTCAAAAGGTGCTTCCTGGGTCAACACTTCCACCTGTCCGAAACTGCGCCATCCCATCAAAGACTGCGGGAACTCAAAAGAGCGGTTTTTCACCATTTCCGCATACAATCCGCCATCGGCGGCAAAATTGATGTCCTCGAAGAAAATGCCGTACATGTCCGGATTGATCTTGGCCAACGTTTTTGAAGTCTTCACTTCCCAGATGAGCCGGGAACTGTTCTCTTCTTGTTCGATACGTTGTTGTCTGCTCTGAGCCTGACAGCAAAACGTTCCGACAAGCATCATCAGAGCAATGGTCCTCAATATATAATCCATATTCCGTTTTTTTTAATTGTTTATGGTTCTAAGTGGCATCAACCGGGGCGTTTCCGTCAGTCCGCCGGGCACCGTTTCCCAGACATCGAAAGTAATGGGTTTGTAGAACACACTCACGATGTTGATGTCCTTGAAGATACGCCAGTCGACTCCCCTTCTGTCGTAATCGGCGATGCGGTTGGCAGGCATATTGGTCACCTCGATCTCAATGAGGTTTTTCTTGCCGGGTTTCAAGAAGCGACCCACATTGAGCCGGTAAGGCAAGGCCCAGACCCGGCCCGCATCCTGTCCGTTCACATACACCCGGGCACTCTCGTAGAGTCCGTTGCCAAAATCCAGGCACCAGTCGTCGGCCGCTATTTTGGGCAGCTTGAAACTGAGCGTATAGCGCCCTGCCCCGGCATAGGCTTTGGCCGAATCGGCCGTCAACCGGGTCCAGTCGGTCGGCTCACCCGTCATGGTGAACCTTCCGTCGATAGCTGGAGCCCCTTCGGTAAACTCAAACTGCCATTTGCCTTCCAGGGGGATACCCTCCCCGTAGCGGACGGCCTGTTTGCCTTTCAAACCGGCTTTTGCGTAAGCAGGATATAATGGTGCCTCTGCCACAGCCTTGTCGTAGCAGCGCAAAATGACCGACTCTCCGGGTTGGAGTTGCAGATACAGCTGTTTTTGACCATTCTCCAAGCGTGTCACAGCCCGGCCCGTCTCCCCTGTCATGGGATTGAAGACGCAGAGGTCGGCAAACTCATGTCCCAGGCCGACCCAGCCGTCGATGCTGCGGTTCTGCAGCATGGACACAAAATAGACACTACCGTCATCCAGACGACGGCGGATGAGGCGGGCCCCATAGTCGGCCGACAGGGATTCCCGACTCAGACCGGCCTTCGGGAGCAGTTCTTCCAGGCTGGCCGCCGTCATCAGGCAACCCTGGCCATAGGGATGGATTTGCAACGCTCCTCCGGCCGCATCCACACCCGTCTGCTGCCACAACTGCTTCATGGCCGCCTTGCGCTCGTCGGCCTGGAACAGCCCGGGCACCTCGTCGGGCAATTGTCCGAGAAACATCACCCGGGCGCCCTGTGAGGCCAGTTTGAGGAGTTGCTGCAAGGTTTCCAAAGGCATCACCTGGCAATCGGGCACCAGGATGCTGCGGTAGCTGCCGCCCGGCGTCTGCAACGACCCATCACGAAATGAGGTCTGCTGCAGCTGGCTGTCGGAGATATAATCCAGATCGTAGCCCAGGCGCAGGATTTCATCGACCGTCTCCTCAAAATGCGGCAGCTTGTCCTCAAGCTTATGAATTTCAAAGGCGACATAGTTGCCCTTGCGGTATTTTTCCCAGATGTCGAAAATCGGGAAATAAAGCAGCAACTCATTGTCGGGACTGCCCTGCTGCAGGAAAGACTGTACGCGGGTGATATAGACGTTCAGGGCCGACATGTCGCGGAAGATGCTGTTGTTGGGATTGACCATGATGGAGGCATAGAACAGCCAGCCGGGCCAGGGAGCATCCTTGGGCGTATAGGTGGACCCGTGGTAGAACACCCGGTTCACGCCATTGACAAACAGGAG
>JAFSRR010000068.1 GCA_017446025.1 Bacteroidales bacterium
CGACCAGGATCAGGCCCTGGCGGGCGGCGATTTCCTGACCGCGGGCAAAGATGCGGCGCGTGTAGTCTTCCATCACGGCGTAGTCCTCGGCGCTGACCAGCCCCTGGGCGATGATCTCTTCGCGCGAGATGTTCAGGTCGTGGCCTTCGTCGGCCTTGGTGGTCGGGGTGATGATGGGCTCGGGGAAGCGCTCGTTCTCCTTCATGCCTTCGGGCAGCTTCACGCCGCAGAGCTCGCGGCAGCCGTTCTTGTATTCACGCCAGGCCGAACCGGTGAGGATGGAGCGGATGATCATCTCCACACGGAAGCCTTCGCACTTGAGGCCCACGGTCACCATGGGGTCGGGCGTGGCCAGCTTCCAGTTGGGGCAGATGTCGGTCGTGGCATCCAGGAACTTGGCGGCAATCTGGTTGAGCACCTGGCCTTTGTAGGGGATGCCCTTGGGCAGGATCACATCGAAGGCGGAGATGCGGTCGGTGGCCACCATCACCAGCAGGTCGTCGTTGATATTGTAAACGTCACGGACTTTGCCGTGGTAAACAGATTTCTGGCCTTCAAACTGAAAGTCGGTTCTTGTGACAGCATTCATATCGTTGGTTCTTTGGTTTGATTATCGTTGTCGGTCGTAGCGCCCCTTTCTTTGTCGCGGTAGTGCTCGTAGGCTTCCACGATGCGCTGTACCAGTTTGTGGCGCACGATGTCGCGCTTGTCGAAATCGATGCGGGCGATGCCCTTCACGCCGTCCAGCACCTTCAGGGCATGGGTCAGGCCCGATGTGGCCGCTGCCGGCAGATCGACCTGGGTCAGGTCGCCTGTGACGATCATCTTGGTGTTCATGCCCATGCGGGTGAGGAACATCTTGATCTGGTGGACGGTGGTGTTCTGGGCCTCGTCCAGGATGACCACGGCGTCGCTCAGGGTGCGGCCGCGCATGAAAGCCAGGGGCGCAATCTGGATGAGCCGGTTCTCCATGAACTCACGCAGCTTGGCGGCCGGAATCATGTCTTCGAGCGCATCGTAGAGCGGCTGCAGGTAGGGGTCGATCTTGTCCTTCATGTCGCCGGGCAGGAATCCGAGCTTCTCGCCGGCTTCGACAGCCGGGCGGCTGAGGATGATCTTGCGCACCTCCTTGTTCTTGAAGGCTCTGACAGCCAGCGCGATGGCCGTGTAGGTCTTGCCCGTGCCGGCCGGACCCACGGCAAAGAGCAAGTCGTTGTCGTCGTAGGCCTTGACCAGCCGCTGCTGGTTGATGGTGCGGGCCACGATGGGTTTGCCCGACATGCCGTAGAGGATGAGGTTGTCTTGCCGGACCTCGACCGGTTTCTTACCCTGGGCGATGTCGAGGATGTTTTCTTCGGTGAGCTGGTTGAACTCGTTGCCATGTCGTTGCAGCGCCTGTACCACCTCTTCGAAACGGACGATCTCGGCCTCGTCGCCCAAGACCTTGAGGACGTTGCCGCGAGCCACGATCCTGAGCTTGGGGAACAGCGCTTTGAGCAACTGTATGTTGCTGTTGTTCACACCACAAAACAGGATGGGATCGACCTGGTCGAGTATCAGAATCCGTTCTATCATCGCGCGCGTGGAAATATGTCGCGAAATTACACATAAGTTTTGTAAACGGCAATACGTCTGCCCGATACGAAAACGGAGCACCCGCAGCCTTGTCCGGCCGGGGGCGCTCCTGTCGTCGTGTTGTATGATATTAAATACTAGAACTCTTTGTACGAGTCAGTTACGGCAAAGTTGAAAGTCCTGGTCAGGGAAATGCCCTCATTGTTGGAGCAAGTCACCTGCAAACTGTACAGACCCTTTTGGGCGGGAGCCGCCAGGCTGAGGTCGGTGGCAGTGCCGCCTTTTTGCAGCTTGAGACCCTTTACGGCCGATACTTTGACTTTGAAATCCTTGCCATAGCCGGCGAAGTAAGGCTGCAGGCCGATGACGGCCGCCTGGCCCGGACGCAACACGAAATGGGGCTCGGCCAGCCAGTTGAGGTATTCTTCCAGGTCGGTGTAGCCGTCGTTGTCGCGGTCGGAGCGATTGTTGGCTTTTTGGGGATCGGTGCCGCAGAGCTGTTCAAACCAGTTGGGGATACCGTCCTGGTCGCTGTCCCAACCGGCGGGGCGGGAGGCCTTGACGATGCCCAGTTTCTCCATGTCGAAACCTTCGCAGCCTTCGTCCTCTTCGGAGTCGATCAAGCCGGGCTTGCCGCTGCGGCTACCCTTGGTCGAACTGGTGCCTTCGAGTGTTTCGCGAATCATGCGCTGGTCGTGCAGGTCGAGAACGGGCTGGTTGCAGCCGACATCCGACAGCACGTTGTGCCAGGCAGCCTGGGCCGACTCAACGTTGCCTTCGGGGTTGAAGAAGTCGTAAGGCTTGTCGACGAAGACTTCCCAATCGACTTTCTGACCGCCCGAAACGGAATATTTGTAGGTCTCGCCCAGGGCGTCCTGGGTCTTGGAACCGACGAGGTTTTCGCGGATGTTGCCGCTCACGTAGTAGGCCTGCGAGCCTTTGCCCGTGCCTTCCAGCTGGGCGTTCAGCAGGAAGGGCCAGGTGGTGGCGGGCCCCATCTTGTAGTAGTTGTTGACAAAGTTGCCCTCGTGCGTGCCGCCGTCGGTGGCGCGGCCGCCCCAGTTGTAGCAGACATTGTTGTAGAGGTCGTGGTGGCCGTCGTAGAAACCGGCACCGTCCAGACCGCCGCTCAGGCTCCAGTTACGGCCCTCGTTGTGGACCATCAGGTTGTGGTGGAAGGAACCGGCCACACCGCCGCTCGAACCGCCGCCGATGGTAGCGGCGTAACCATGGGTCTTGCCGCTCTGATAGTGCGGATGCTCGGCAATATTCAGTGCTTCCGAAATCATGGTGCGCTGCAGGGTGAGGGTCTTGGCGTTGCGCGAGCTGAAGCCCTCGTCGATGGTCCAACTGATGGAGCAGTGGTCCATGATGGCATGTTCGCTGCCGGCCATACCCATGCCGTCCAGCCCGTTGCCGCTGGCCGTGGAGAGCACTCCGTCGGAGTTGATATGCCCCAGGCGCATGCGCATGAATCGGGTGATGCCGTCGTTGGTCATGCCGAAGGGCGCGCCGCGCAGCATGATGCCGTTGCCCGGAGCCGTCTGTCCGGCCACGGTGATGTATTTCTCGGAGCAGGAAAGACGACCCTTGAGCTCGATGACACCGGCCACGTCGAAGACGATGGTGCGCGGACCGCTCAGCTTGGTGATACCATAGCGGAAAGTTCCGGGCTGCGGATCTCTGGGGTTGTCTTCGAGCGAAGTGACATGATAGACCACACCGTCGCGTCCGCCGATGGCAAAGCGTCCATGACCTTCAGCTCCCGGGAAAGCGAGCCTCCTGGGACGGAAGGACCAGACATCGCCCTGATGTACCTGTCCGGTAGCATCTTCCTCATCGATGCGCCAGAAATAGGGCTGGTTGGCATTGACCTTTTCGCGGACGGTATAGGCCGTGAGTGCGCCGTGACGCTGACCGGCCTGGACAGGAGAGGCTTTCAAGACAGCCACTTCCGCCATCTTGTCGGCGCTGGAACCGAAATAGACATGGTGCTTGACAGCCGAAGCCGAAGCTGTCCATGCGAGCTTGATGCTGCCCTTGTCTGCATCGGCGTGCATGTCCTGGTCGGCGGGGGCGGGATTCAGGGCTATCTTTTCAAAATCGCTCTGGTCGATGAGCAGGGCGTTGAGGCTGATCGAGGTGGTGCCGTAGCTCTGGCCCTGCTGCGGGGCGGTCACATAGGAAATCTTGACCTTCTGGCCGGCAGCCACGTTGAACTTGACATAGGAATGACCGCTTTCGCTGGCCAGCAGCTGACGGTTGGTCTGCTTGACACCGCTCAGTTGTTTCCGGTCATTGACATAGACATCAATGTCGGGGGCATCCATGCCGTCCACATTGTTGTGGAAAGCCTGTACGGAATGTTCTCCCGGGGTGAAACCTTCGATGGTCAGGTCGAGCCGGACAGCGGCATTGTTCAGCTGTCTGTAGGCGCGCTGATAGACCACGGCGGCGTCGCCCACCAGCTTGGCGTGGTGCAGGGTGATGCCCGGTTTCCAGTAATTGGTGGCCAGGACGGCCTCGGAACCGTTCTCGGCGCACGACAACGTGAGTTTGAGCTGGCCGAAGGTGGCGCTGACAGCATTGGCACCGGGATCGACCGGCTGACCTCTGCGCACTTCCATCTGGCCGATGGGCCAAGGCTGATAGCCGGGTTCCAGACCCTCATTGTCGGGCCTTCCACTCTTGTTGAAATCGATTTTCTGTGCAGACACTCCCCAGCATCCCAGCAGCAGGAGGCAGCTCATCAAGGCGAATAGTTTTTTCATCAGTGTTGCAGTAAAGGATTGTTTCTTTGACTGAGACAGAAAGAAATGGTTTAATCTGCCGCTGCAAATATAAATCATTTTTTCTCCGTACCTTTGCACGGTTTTTAAAAAACTTGCCATGCAGCGCTATTTCATGGAGTTTTCCTACGACGGCACCCGCTACCACGGCTGGCAGATCCAGCCCGGACAGCCGACCGTGCAGGAGGTCATGACGGAAATCTTCCGCCGGATCTTCGGACAAGAATTCTCCCTGACAGCTGCCGGTCGGACCGATGCCGGCGTGCATGCCCGGCAGATGGTGGCCCATTTCGACACAGAGGTCTGTATCGACGACCTGCCGGCCATGGCCGGCCGCCTCAGCGGCATGCTGCCCGCCGATATCGCCGTGCACAGCCTCCGCCCCGTGCGAGCCGACGCCCATGCCCGTTTCGATGCGATTTCCCGGACTTATGAATACCATTTCAGCCTGGAGAAGGATCCCTTCACCCAGCGCTACGCGACCTTCCTGGCCCATTGCCCCGATGTGGCGCTGATGAACGAGGGCGCCCGCGTCCTGCTGGAATACAGCGACTTTACCAGCTTCAGCAAGCTGCACACCGATGTCAAGACCAACCTCTGCCGCATCATGCAGGCCCGCTGGGAACTGTGCGGCCGGCAGCTGGTCTTCACCATCCAGGCCGACCGCTTCCTGCGCAACATGGTACGGGCCATCGTGGGTACGATGCTCGAGCTGGGCCGCCACAAAACCGACATCGCCGGGCTGAGGCAGATCATCGAGCGCAAGGACCGTTGCGAGGCCGGCACCTCGGTGCCCGCCCAGGGTCTGTTTTTGACGAGAGTGGAATATCCCGAAAATGTTTATCTGAAATAGAATTTTATTATGTGGTTGTTGTGTACAGTGGCTTCGGCCATTTTCCTGGGAATGTACGAGGTGTTCAAGAAACTGGCCCTCAGAGGCAATGCCGTGTTGCCCGTGCTGTTTCTGACCCCCGTCTGCTGTACGCTCTTTTTCCTGCCCTGCCTGCTCCTGTCGCGGCTTAGCCCCGGGACGATGCAGGACACGGTGTTCTATGTGGGCGTCCTGTCGGGCACGGACCATCTGTATGTGCTCCTGAAATCGGCCATCGTGCTCACATCGTGGTGCCTGGCCTATTACGCCATGCGCAACCTGCCCATCACCATCGCCTCGCCGGTCAAGTCCACCCAGCCCATGTTTGTGCTGATCGGCGCCTTCATCGTGTTTGGCGAGCGCATGAACGCCTGGCAGTGGGCCGGCGCCCTGGTGGCCCTGTGCTGCCTGTTTTTCTATTCGCGGGTGGGCGAAAAGGAAGGCATTTCCTTCAAACACAACAAGTGGCTCTGGTGCCTCATCGCCGCCGTGCTGACAGGGGCGGTGAGCGGCCTGTACGACAAATACATGATGCGCCATTTCGACCGGATGGCCGTGCAGATCTGGTACACCCTCTACCAGATCGGCCTGATGCTGCCCATCATGGTGGCCTATTTCCGGCATGAGCATAAGTTGGAGGCAGCGGCCGCCGCAGCCGGCACACCGGTGTCCGCCCCCCGGCACAGCCTGGGCATCCCCGGCGGCTTCCAGATGCGCTGGTCGATCATCGGATTGTCGCTGTTTTTGTGTGTCTCCGATTTTCTGTACTTTTACGCCCTGAGCATCCCCGATTCGCTCATCTCGGTGGTCTCGCCCATCAGGCGCTCGGGAGTGATCGTGCCCTTCATTGTCGGTGCCATTTTTTTGAAAGAGAAGAATGTCAAGCAGAAGGCGCTGCTGTTGGCGGGAGTGCTCATCGGTATCCTGTGTCTGTATTTCGGGTCGAAGTAAGATGAAAACGAAAACGAAACTGTTGTGGCTGACCGTCCTGATCGGGTGCTGTCCCCTGTCGCTGAAGCCCCAGACCGCAGCCGCCTCCCGGCCTTCGGCCCAAGGCCCGTCCATGGCCGCCTGTTTCGAGGCGATGCCCGACATTTTCCTGCCCTCGACGGAAAACATGCGCCTCGATATGCTCGATTTTTTCCGCAGCGGACTTAAATCGACCGTCAAGGGTCCCTTCGACAACCTGATGGAAATCGAGGAACTCACCGACAGCTACATGCGCGTGCGCGCATCGGGGGCCGGCAGTTGGCAGTTCAAGCGCCTGCCCACCGCTGAAGATACCGTATTCCTGATTGCCGTGGTGCAGACCGTGACCCGTCCGGCATCAGGCAGCACACTTTCGCTGTACACCACCCGCTGGCAAAAAATGGACCTGCCCGCCGCCCAGCCCGTATTCTCGGCTGCAGAAGCTTGGCAACAGACTGTCCTGGATAGTCTTGCCGCCCGTTCCTTTGCCACGGAGTTGCTCCCATCGGCCGAGATCAACCCGGCTCAAATCTCTTCCATCCCCTATTTCGTCTTTTCATTCCGCTCCGACGACAACAGCCTGGAGGTGAGATCTTCGGCTTCGGACTATCTCGATGCCGGGACATACAAAAAGGTCGCAGCCTCAGCCGCGACCCCTTTGCGTTTTGAGTGGAACCCGGAAAAGCAGGCGTTCGAGCGCCGCTGAAAAACCAGGTCTATTTTATCTCGATGACACCGGCATTGGGCGCAAATCCCAAAGAGCCGTTTTCGAAGACATATTCAGCCGTGAGCTGGCCTTGCTCGTCCCAATGGCGGGCCGGGCCGTTGGCTACGTAGCCTATATATTGGCGGTCGCGGTCGCGAGCTGTGGGCAGCAGGTTCCAGGTGGTCTCCGACTTTTTGTTCCCATCGGGCCAGTAGCGGGTCCAGACACCGGTGTTGGTACTGAGGTCCCTGTCCCAATGCCAGAGCAGACAGCCCTGCTCATCCCAGAAATTCTCACTGCCGGTCTTGCGGCCGTAGCTGTAGGTGACTTCGTGCTGCAGGCGCCCGTCGCCGTAGTAGTCTTTCATCTCGCCGTCGAGCAGATAGCGGCCGTCGGGCATGATGCGGGCGCTCCAGGTAGATTTTATCTGCTTGGTGGCCTTGCCCTTGGCATCGGCATAATACTCGGTATATTGCTTGAGCTCTCCGCCCTCGAGGGCTACCATCGGTGTCCAGACGGTTTCCTCATCCGACCAGACCCAGGCCTCGTTGAATTCGTAGTGCAGGTTGTTGGCATTGGCTGTGGTCAGGACGTGGATCATGCCGTTGTCGCTCTGACGCAAGGTGACATAGCCCAAGGAGGTGTAAGTGAGGCGCGTGGGATTGTTGTGGGGCAGCCCATAGGGGATGGTCTTGATGCGCCAGGTCTGGCCGTTGTCCTTGGAAATAGCCACAAAAGGCTCATTGCCGTAGGCCCAGCCGGCGGGCGGGTCTTTGTGATACTTATGGATGTAGGCATCCGAAACCAGCAACAGATGGCCCGAAGCCAGCCGGATCATGCTGGGGCGCTGGGCGGTGCCGAGCGGGGGGAAGGGCGAGGCCACGCTCTCGCTCCAGGTCAGGCCCCAGTCGGAAGATGTGTTCATCGGCGACCAGCCTTCGACGCTGGCGTTCTTGCCGCCGATGGAAAGCAGGTTGCCCTGGTCGTCGAGCGGAACGATGGTGGAATGGCGGCCTCCGGTACGTCCGCCCTGATCCTGCCAGTGGATGCCGCCGTCGCTGCTTTTCCAGAGAAAACTCTCAGCCCCCTTTCCGTCGCAAGTCATGTAAAGGTTGCCCTTCGGATCGGCAAAACCGTTGCTGATTGGCTGAGCCGTGTAGCTTGTGGCGGCCGAATCCAGCTGCGGTACACTGAACGTCCAGGTGGCACCATTGTCTTCGGACACGGCGATACGGAAAGGCACATAGTCGGAAATCTTGCGTCCGCCGCCGAAAAACCACAGTTTGTCACCTTGGCGCCAGAGCAGGGCCGACTGGTCGTTATAGCCCTCTGTGGCAAAGAAGACTTCGGGCAGATCCCATTCCAGCGAGCCGAAACGCAGGCGCGACTGGATGAAGGTGGTAGCCGGGTCGGCTTCGGCCAGTCCGGCCGGCGTGCTGAAATAGACGGCCAGCAAATCGCCGTTGGGCAGGGCCTCCAGCCCGGCCGAATGATTGTGGTAGAAGACGCCCTCGTCCAGGCCGGCCAACGGACCCAGTTCGCGGTCCTTGCCCAGTCGCGATACGTAGGCCGGCGGAGTGGGCAGGGCCATCTCCACATTGAAATAGGGCACTTCGGCCGTCGGCGCCTGGTCGGCCTGAGCCTCCTGCTGCCGGACAGCCGACTGGTTGAAAGCCGTGATGTCGCTGTCCTTGATCTTGAACACCAGCATCGTGTCGGCATTCTTGAGGGCCGTCATGTACTTACTCTCCGTAAAGTGGAAAGCCGTCACCTCAATCTCTTCGGTGGGCAGATTCCTTTTGCCCTGGCAGGAAACCGTCAAGGCCGCCGTAGCCGCAGCCACAGCCATCAGTAATGTGATTCGTCTCATAAGTTCTATAGTTTTGGTTGATAGTGCATAGCAATGGATGTTCAGCGCCAGGACTGTCCTATGTCCCAGTGAATGGCATATTTGGCCGATGTCTTTTCCGGAGGCAGATTGAACTCGTGCAATATCATGTCATACACATGTGGGTAATCCTGTATCCATTTTCCGGTCGCCACTTCGTAGGTGTCGTTGTCTATGTGGTAGAACACCCGCCCGCGTGGCTTGTCCTGGTAGGCACCGATGTACGGCCCGGTTTTGTCTCCTTTGTAGTGCTGACGGCGATACTCTTTTTTCCAAATATCTTCATGAAGTTCCGAACAGGTGATCCTTCCATCAGAGGCGTTGGCTCGCGAATAGTCCCGCACCGGATGGGAGACGACACCAAAGAGTTCGTCCCTTCCAACGTTGTACCAGAATATTCCGACTTTCGGCTCTTCCCCTTTCCCTCTGTTGCCTTTCATCTGTGCCAGGACAGACCGGTATTCGTCTTCTGTGTAATCGGTCTGTCGAAGTTGTGCCATACCAGACCCTATCAGCGGAGAGAAGTTCTTGTCGATGTCGTAGATCTTTATCGTGTCTTGAGAAACGGCATAGATGATTTGTCCGAATACTCCGTAGGTGCGGCTCCATAGGCCGGACAAGGCCCCGGACAACGGGGTGGGACTGCCTTTCCCGGCAGTCGGACTGTCCAGCGTGTCCTTGATGGCCTCGCGAACCTGATTGGCTTCATCGGGTGAGTCCTCCTTCAGGCGGTTGAAGGTGGCCAGCGATTCCGGAGTAAACAACAGTTTCATAATGTGTCTATATCAACCTCAATGAAAGAAGATTCCTTGGCCGGTTGGGCCGGTGAATTCAAGGCAGAAGCTGTACGCGACAACGCATTGTATTCCTCCAGGGAGACCAAAACGGCCCCTTGCTGCCCACGACTGATCAGGACAGGCTCATGAGTGGCAATCACCGTATCGACGTAGCTTTTGATGCTCTTCCGAAAATCAGAGATAGTTGTTGTTACCATAATCATCAATAAGTCGCCGCAAATATATGTACAAAATCTTGTACAAGCAATTTTTTTAAGAAGCCTTGCAGAAAATCTCAGAAAGGTGTAAAATGGGGCAGAGCAAAAATCTCAAAAAGGTGTAGAACATGGCAGAGCAAAAATCTCAAAAAGGTGCAAACGGCATCATTATGAAATGTAAAATATATCGTCAACTCCTTGACTGGAAGGAAAAAAGCAATGGCGAGACCGCACTACTCTGAAGTGCTACATGAACGGTTGGGCGTTGGAGAGTGCTTTCAGCAGTTTGGGCATTTCCCCTTCCAGAATTTCGAGGACGATAAAATCTATCCGGTTATCTTCTATATATTTGAAGTCTTCGCCCCTGAAGCTGATGATAGGGGTTCCATCGTTTCACTTCGAGATAGTCTGTCGGGTAGTCTTTGGAAATAACCTTCCACATTTCTCGATATCCGATTATTGAATAAACCTTTCATAATCAGTATGTTTTAGAATCGGAAATAAATGAAAGGATTGTAGGTCGAGGAGGCCAACGACATGATGCAGAGCACCAGCAAGGCAATCAGCCAGATATTGAGCAGGATGTTGAGCCAGCGGTGCCGTGAGGCCATTTCCTGTAAATGCGAGAATACCGGGAAGCAGCAGAGCAGTGCTGCCGCAAAAGCGATCAGTTCGATGTTGTCGACATAGAAAGCCAGGCTGTAGAGCACGTCGTGCGGATGGACCAGCCCGAACATGTTGCCGATGTAGCTCAGGGCGTAGCCCATGTTGTCGGAGCGGAACATCACCCAGCCCACGACAAAGACCAGGATGGTGTAGATATGCTGTAGCGCTCTTTTCCAGCGCAAGGGCGTTTCCTTGTGCCAGCCGGTGGCTTTTTCCAGGACGATGAACAGCCCGTGCCAGATGCCCCAGAAGATGAAGTTCCAGGCGGCGCCGTGCCAGAAACCGGTGCAGAGGAAGACGATCCACAGGTTCAGGTATTGGCGTTTCTTGCCCTTGCGGTTGCCGCCCAGCGGGATGTAGAGATACTCCTTGAACCAGGAGGACAGGGAGATGTGCCAACGCCGCCAGAACTCGGTGATCGACTTGGAGATATAAGGATAGTTGAAGTTTTCCTTGATGTGGAACCCGAAAATCAGCCCCAGGCCTATGGCCATGTCGGAGTAGCCGCTGAAGTCGAACAGCAACTGCAGGGAATAGGCCACGCTGCCCAGCCAGGCTACGGATGTCTGGATGGTGTCGGGCGCCTGCTCGAAAATTTTGTCGGCTACGGCTCCCAGCGTGTTGGCGATCAAGACCTTCTTGGACAGGCCCATGATAAACCGGCGCACACCGCACAGCACCTTGTCGAAGTTGACTTCGCGCTCGTCTATTTGCGAGGCAATGTCGTTGTATTTGACAATGGGGCCGGCGATGAGCTGCGGAAACAGGCAGATGAACAGGCTCAGTTTGAAGATGTCGTGCTGGGCCGGCGTGTCGCCCCGATAGACATCCACCAGGTAGGAAATGGCCTGGAAGGTATAGAAGGAGATGCCGATGGGCATCAATACTTTGACAAAGTCTATGTGCGAATGTAGCAGTGCGTTGAGGTTCTCGGCAAAGAAATTGAAATACTTGAAATAGAACAGGAACCCCAGGTCGGCCAGTATGGTCAGGATGAGCCACAGCCTCTTGTGCCGGTCGAAACGTTCCATGAGCAGGGCTCCGACAAAGTTGACGACGATGGTCAGCAGCATGACGGCTACATAGACCGGTTCGCCCCAGGCATAGAACAGGATGCTGGCCCCCAGCAGCACGTAGTTGCGCAGCTTGGGCGTCACGACAAAATAGAGCAGGCAGACTATCGGCAGGAATATCCCGATGAAACTAAGCGATGAAAATAGCATGGTCAGTTGTTTTGAGGAAGTTCAACATTCAGGAGTTTGGGAAGCATCCGTTCCAGTGTTTCGAGGACAACGATGTCTATCTGGTTGTCTTCGATATATTTGAAGTCATCAGGTGTCAGATTGTAGCGCCAGCGCATAGTGATTCGTTCAAAAACGTTGCCAAACCAGCAGTCCACCAGCAGCGTTGAGAAGGAATCCCTCATGAACAAGGCCGCATATTTTCCTTGAGGGTTGTAGTAGTGCCGGTTTCTCGGGTCTCCCTCCACTTCCTCCTTTACTGTGAAATAGATGGGAATGAGCGGATGATCATAGCGCTTGACAGTATCGGGCGGCATGGCGTCCGGGAAGAGGATATTGGCATCTCCTTTGGGGTAGGCATAGGGCTTCCACTCTCTCTGTGAGAAAGGCGGCAGTTCGTAGCCCTTCTCCATCTCTTTTCTCATCAGTTGGTAGGCTATATATGCACCGGCCTGGGTCCAGTGAATGTCGTTTTTGAAATACAGGAGTTTACCCTTATCCTTCTCTGCAATGATTTCTTCGCGTGGATAGAAAACGGTGACGGTTGTGTGACTACGTATGTAGTCCACCAGATGATAGGTACGACTTTCGGAGTCTGGCTTCACTTTCTTGATCCATGAAGGGTAG
This sequence comes from Bacteroidales bacterium, assembly GCA_017446025.1. GTDB lineage: Bacteria > Bacteroidota > Bacteroidia > Bacteroidales > UBA1402 > UBA1757. The sequence continues at coordinate 12,327 of JAFSRR010000068.1, forward strand.
TACTCGCCGTAGATTTTGCTCTTATCTGGAGGAATGATAAAATAGAAATGCTTGCCGCGAGCCCTGCACCAGTTGTCCACCCGCTGCAGGTAGTCTGCGATATACTGCTCTTCTTTATCAGTGAAAACGGTTTTGTTCTGGTAGTTCTTTATGCCGTTGTCATCTTTTGAAAAGGCCCATCCGTCCTTACCGACCACGATATAACGGTTCTGAAGATTCCCGTTGATTTTGCGGACCAGCAGGTTGTATCGCTGAACCAGCTGCTGGCGAAGGAAGAAACGGTCGTTGAACCAGGTGTCGAATTCACGGCCGAACTCACGATTGATACTGCCGTCAAGGCTCAGTTTGGGGAAGACTGCCAGCCGACGGTTTTCTGCCATGTTGGTCTCTGCCCGGTTGATGTGGGAGGCAGGTAGCAAAAGCAGGACAAAAAACACAAGTAGGAACAGTATGTTTTCAACTCTTGATGAGTGAGCGAATAGGAAAGCAAGCGCCAACCAACACAAGGCGAAACTTAGTGAACAGAGTATCAGCAACAATATCATACTGTCTCCCGACAGATAGCTTTTCGGTGCTTTGATGTCGAAGGGCTGGCTGAAAACGATATACGGATCAACTTGATTCGAGATAAGCATTAATTGATCATCACTGATTTCCATGTTGTCAATTCCGAAAGTCTTGACCTCTGACCATCGTGATGGATCAATGTCTTGTCTCCCAATCCTTAGGTCCTTTAGTATAACCTGTCCGGGTTGATAGCCTATATCAATGCGAAGCAGGTGCAATTTGTGGGCTGGCAATGAAAAAACAAGTCGCTCGACAGACTCCTTGGTGCGAATACTCTGTGCTCGCTGCGGACTGAATGATTGGTCGGGCGACTCTGTCCAAAACACCTCAATGTCGGTCCCCTTGGGGGCTTCAACTAACAACGTGATTGAAATCGGCCGCAATTCCTCATGTCGCCAGAGTTTATGGGCCAACCAGATAATCAGAGCTGTGAGGAGTGTCGCGAGAATGATTCTTTCCAGAAGTAGAAAGCGTTGACGCGTCATAAAAAATTTATTTGATTAGTATTTTCCCCCCCTGCACGATATACGTACCAGGAACAAGGGATTCCTGTTCTCCCGATACTTTGGTGCCGTCCAAACGATAGATTTCTTTGATGGAGTCATCATTGATCAAGGCTTCTCCTTTGATATCAGTAGCAGTGACAATCTGCTCAAAATCTTTCCAAATATCGGCGTTTTTGTAGACTTCGACGCAACCTTCAGGAACAACCAGAATCTTTTTGGGAGATTGATCGAAAATACTTGGGACGGCCAGCGGGGTAGTCCAATCAGTTCTAACGATTTCAAGTTTGGGGCATTTGAAAAATGCATTCAATTTGATAGACTTGACTGACTCGGGGATGGTAACAGTTCTCAAATAGGGGCACTCCCTGAAAGCATCTTCTCCAATGGAACTCACAGATGAGGGAATAATCATAGAAGTGATTTTTTGATAGCAAAAAGCTGCATCTCCTATGGCTTTTACCGATGCGGGGAAAATGGTATTAATACATCCAACCAACAGGGTATTTGAGCTGGTTTCTATTAAAGCATTGCACGATTCTCTTGAATCGTATTTGGCGTTGTTTTCATCAACCGTTATTTGTGAGAGGTTTGAACACCCCCAGAAAGCGACAGCATCGATTCTTCCCACGGATGATGGGATAGAGATTTCTGTCAATCCACAATACGAAAAGGTGCCTTGTTCTATTGTTTTTAATATGCTAGGTAAGACGATGGTCTTTAATGATCTGCACTTATTGAAGGCGTACGAACCAATTTTTTTTACGGAGGAGGGGATGTTAAGATCCGTCATGCTTGAACACAAATTGAATGCCCCTGATCCAATAAAGGTCAATGACTCTGGAAGCGAGATTTTTTCCACCCTGTTCAGCCCTTCGAACAAGTTGTTCCCAATGGAGGTGATCCCTTCCCCGACAATGACATGGTAAATAGAATCAGACCACCGAGTGGGGAGCAAGGTCGGATCGGACCAATAAATAATTCCAGACCAAGGGGAATCTCCGTCGTAGGTTGTTCCCGTACCGGAAAGTATCAGCGTGCTATCTGATGAACGATATTTCCATGTAACATTGTCTCCGCATTTTCCTCCATCATCAGCCTGGGCGGTCATCAGACCGAAATAAAATAGGGCTAATGATACCCATAGTTTTTGGTAGGTTTTCATAATAGATATATAACTGTGAAGTCTTTATTTGACGATATACTTTTCTCTATATGTCTTTTCTCCCTGTTGGGTGATAATGATGTAATAGCCTTTCTTGAGATAATCCAAATCCTGATGAGTGACACTTCGCAAGATCTGCCGTCCATAGAGATCATAGACATCTATAACAGGCGGATCCTCTATGCCTATAACATCATTAAAAGCGGGCATTCTTTCAAATAGAGGCACAGGCAAAGATATATAATTCTGTAATGACGTCGAGGGATTTGTTTTAATATAATCTTGATATCCCGAAAAACCATTTAAAGCATAATCTATTGCCCACAGATTATTTGATGAGGAAAAAGCGCTTATATCTGATTTGCCATCACCATCATAATCAGCAGGAACAGGATTATCACCAAAAGAAGATACTACATTCACGGTATCATCCCAGATGCCAAAACCACCATCAGAATAATCTATGTACCATGTGCCGGATGAATTCCAAACACATAGATCTGCCTTTCCGTCACCATCGTAGTCTGCAGGACAGGAAATGTCGGAACTCCCGCCATAGCCCGGGTAGGTGACGTCCCATGTGCCAAAAACATTTGCAGCATAATCGATTTTCCAATCACCGTTTGACCTTCTGACGCTCAAATCAGCCTTGTTGTCACCGTCGTAGTCGGCTGGAACGGGGCGGGCTCCGCTATCTCCGTATCCGGAATAGGAAGTGTTCCAAGCGCCAAAGCCATCATGAGCGTAATCTATCAGCCAATATCCATCGTTCGTTTTTACGCTCAAATCTGTTTTTCCGTCGCCATTATAGTCGGCAGGAACGGGTATAGCAGTCGCATTACCATAGCCTGTGAGTGATACATCCCACGAACCGAACCCATTCGCGGCATAATCGATTTTCCATGCTTGATTGGTCGACTTGAAACTGATGTCAGCCTTGCCATCGCCATCATAATCGGCAGGGACAGGTGTGGACTCCGTGCCGCCACATTCGGAAACGCATACATCACAGCCTCCATAACCGTTGGAACTGTAGTCGATGATCCAGTCACCAAAGACTGTTTTGACGGCAAAGTCATCTATCCCATCACCATCATAGTCGGCTGGACAGGGCGAGCATTCCGTGTTGACTTTGAAGAACACTCCTTCGCCGGGATCAATTTGTGGAATGAAAAAATAGGAGTGGCTCCAAAGGTGAATACATTGCAAAGAGGAAAATCCAGGATTCAAGTTCGATATATAATCATTGATGGTTGGAGATATGTAGACTTTGTTGTGGTAGTTCCCGTTTAATGATACCATAACATTTGTCATGACAGAAGATGTATCCTTATTAAATAGCCATCCATATGTTGATCCTACTTCCATGGCCCAAGGATAGGGTAAATACGAGCGGCAAAACAATCCTATCATAGCAGATGAACTTAAAATGGTGTCTACTACGGTGTGATTATTATATAGATACTCGGCACTTTCAAGAGTAAATTGTGTGTTGTTATCGTATGGATAATTGCTGTTGTGCAGTGTGGCCGTGTTCTTGGATGTCATCACCACAGGAGCGACAATGTCTTTCAGATAGAGATTGATATTTTTGATGGCGTTGTACTTTGAAGAATTGTTCATGAACCCGTGACGATAGTCGTAGTAGATGACACCCTTTGCTCCGTAGGCAATGGGGGCAAAAGACATATAGCGAAGGTGCTTCTCTTGCGGATCTAATATATCTGGCATATCCGGCCATACCAAGACGGTGGCCCAGTATGGGATGTCTCCCGCTTTCTGCTGGATGGCATGCATGTTGTAGTAGTAACCTGGTCTGAACCGATTTTCCGTGCGGAATGGATAATAGTCATAATAAAAGACATCGGGTTGGTTCTGAGTAATATACCGGTCCAGGTATGAGTCATAAAGAACTTTTCTGATAAGATCAGTAGTATCAAAGTCGGTACTATAAATGGGCAACAAGTTATATAAAACAGGCTTTTCGGGATAGCTTCTTTTAAAAAACTCTGTCCATTTGTGGATGTTTTGATAATGGATATTCCGTGGTTCTTCACCAAGAAATAATCCATAAAGATTGTCTTCCAAATCATCATCGATGCTGTCTCTGAAGAAATGGACAAAAGTATTTCTGAAAGGGCTCATTGTGTCCGTATAATGGCCACGGCTGTAGAAACTCATGGTGGAGGCGGTCAATCCAAGGCTGTCGCAGATGGCAAGATAATAGCTTTTCTTGCGGAATGATTCTTGATCAATAAAAACAGTTGCCGGAGCCACCAGATGATCAATACTACATTCTTTGATGGCCCTCAATCCTTCAACATCAGGACTGTAAAGGAGTGTAGAATCATAATTGCCGTCACACTTTTCCCTGCCGTAATTGCAATCCATCCTACCAAGCCCATTATGGGAATAATCCACTACCCATACACCAGAATAATCGACGTAACTCATATCACAGATTGAATCTTTATCAAAATCTGCGGCAGGAACAGCATAATCATTGGCACTGCCAGGTTCTGAATGGATGCTATCAATCGTTCCAAATTGGTTGGAAGCAAAGTCTATAAACCATTTTACCTTGTATCCAATAATGCCTGTGCCATCATAGATGGGTTTACATTCCCTGATGCATATATCATCTTTTTTGTCTTTGTCATAATCTCCCAATAGTAGTTCTATCCGAGTGTTTGCATCGGTGGAATTGTTGATGATCTTGTCCCAGGTTGCATATCCAAGCCCATTCTCATAATAATCTATACGTATGTCCGTCCTTGTACAAATTGCCATGTCTGTAAAACCGTCTCCATCATAATCTGCTGGCATTGGCATGGCAAAAGATGAAACTTGATCCCAGTAGTCTTCTACATCCCATACTCCGAGCCCATTTCCCGCATAGTCAATATACCATCTCCCGTCCGGTATTCTGATGCAGAGATCTGTTGATCCATCACCATCATAATCAGCCGGGCAAATAACAGCCTTTGAAATATCATATGGCTCATATGATGTGTGTGCAGGAATGATGGAGTCCCACGATCCGAAACCATTTGCCGTACAGTCCATCTTCCAGGTTCCGTTCGATGTCATCATGACCAAATCATCTTCATCATCTCCATCAAAATCAGCGGCAAAATACTGAGCGTCTGTGTCCGTATATCCTGTATAACGTTCTTCCCAGCCATTTGTGGTGAATCCATTATAACCATAGTCTATCATCCAATCTCCAGCATGGGAACCGGCCCGGATAATGATAGACATGTCAGAGCGTCCATCTCCGTCATAGTCGCCCGGCAACAAGATAATATCAGGAGAAACAATCGGAGGGCTGTAGGTGCCGATCATGAACTCCTTTTGCTCCCAGGCATAGGCATTCATGACTGCTAAAAGGATTGCAACAAATATAATGCCTTTATGTGTTCTTCCATTGTCGAAAAATGTGGCGGAATATCTCATGTGTTTAATCTGTTTTATGCTGCAAAACCCTGATGAAACTAAGCGATGAAAATAGCATGATCAGTTGCTTTGAGGCAGTTGGACATTCAGTAGATAGGGAACCTGCCGTTCCAGCGTCTCGAGGACAACGATATCTATCTGGTTGTCTTCGATATACTTGAAATCGGTTGGAGTAAAATTGTAGCGCCAGCGCATGGTGATTCGTTCAAAAACATTACCAAACCAACAATCCACCAGTAGTGTTGAGAAAGAATCTCTCATAAAGAAGGCGGAATATTTTCCTCTAGGATTGTAGTAATGTTTGTTTCTGGCATCTCCCTCCACTTCCTCCTTTACTGTGAAATAGATGGGAATGAGCGGATGGTCATAGCGTTTGACCGTATCGGGCAACAGAGCCTCGGGGAAAAGGATAACAGCATCCCCTTTAGGGTAGGCATAAGGCCTCCATTCCCTTTGCTCGAAGCCAGGCAAGTCATAGTTTTTCTCCATTTCTTTTCTCATCAACAGATATGCGATATAGGCCGCAGCCTGAGTCCAGTGGATGTCGTTTTTGAAATACAGGAGTTTGCCCTTGTCCTTCTCTGCAATGATTTCTTCGCGTGGATAGAAAACTGTGACAGTCGTGTGGTTTCGTATGTAATTCACCAGATGATAGGTACGGCTTTCGGAGTCTGGTTTGACTTTTTTGATCCAATCGGGGTAGTATTCACCGTAGATTTTGCTCTTGTCCGGAGGAATGATAAAATAGAAATGCTTGCCACGATCCCTGCACCAGTTGTCCAGCCGTTGCAGATAGTCTGCGATATACTGCTCTTCTTTCTCAGTGAAAACGGTAACGTTCTGATAGTTTTTTATACCGTTGTCATCTTTTGAAAATGCCCATCCGTCCTTACCGACGACGATACGGTTATTCTGAATTTTTTTATTGGTCTCGCGAATCAGCTTGTTATATCTACCTACCAAACGCTGCCGCAGGAAGAAACGGTCGTTAAACCAATTCTCGAACTCTCGACCGAAGTTGCGGTTGATATCCGATTGATTCACCAGTTTGGGAAAGACTGCCAGCCGACGATTCTCGGCCATGTTGGTCTCTGCCCGGTTGATGTGGGAGGCAGGTAGCAAAATCATGACGAAAAACACAAGCAAGAACAGCATGTTCTCCACTTTGGATGTTCGGCTGAATAAAAAAGTAAAAAACAACCAGCTCAAAACGAAAGCGGCTGAAGAGAGAATGAACAATAAAACCAAGCTGTCTCCTGACAACCTGCCTCTTGGGGCATTGGCATTGAATGGCCGTTTGAAAACAATATAGGGATCAATATGGTTTGATATCAGAATCAGTTCGCTTTCACCGACGGTCATTTTATCGATTTCATTTTTCTCGACATCTGCCCATCGTGACTGGGCGATGTTCTTTTTCCCGATTCTCAGGTCTTTTAGTATAACCTGTCCGGGTTGATAGCCTATATCAATGCGAAGCAGGTGCAACTTGTGGGCTGGCAGTGAAAAAACGAGTCGCTCGGCAGACTCCTTGGTGCGAATACTCTGTGCTCGCTGCGGACTGAATGATTGGTCGGGCGACTCTGTCCAAAACACCTCAATGTCGGTCCCTTTGGGTGCTTCAACTGTGAATGCCACTGAGATCGGATGTTCGCTTCCCTGTCGCCAAATCTTTTTTGTCAGCGAGATAATCAGCAGGGTGAAAAGTATCGTCAGTGATATTTTTTCCAGGAGAAGAATACGTTGACGTGTCATAAACTATTTGGTTGTCGTGACAAAAAGTTATCTGGGATCATATACAGGACGGACTTGCATGCCCAGTCGTCGCTCGTGCTGGGTGAGGGCGGCCGTCAAAAAGCCAAGAGCTTTCATAGCGTTTGTATTTTTAATCGATGGCAAATATACAAACGCTGTGAAAAAAAACAAATCTTTTTCCCGAAAAAACTTCAAGCCGAGTATTCCTATCGACAACTCGGCGGAGGCGGGAACTCAGAGGCGCCCCGGCGGTTTTTCAGAGGCGCCCCGGCGTACATCAGAGGCTTTCGAGGATTCTTTTCAGGACGGTCTGGGCAGAGATCTCACGGTTGGCGGCTTCGGGGATGACAATCGACTGCGGGCTTTCGATCACATCGTCGGTCACGATCATGTTGCGGCGGACCGGCAGACAGTGCATGAAGTAGGCGTTGTCGGTCCAGCTCATGTGCTCGGTGTCGATGGTCCAACTGCGGTCTTGGCAGATGATCTGCCCGTAGTGGGGGTCGCGGTAGGCGGCCCAGTTCTTGGCATAGACAAAGTCGGCGCCTTCGAGGGCCTTGCGCTGGTCGTATTCCACCTTGGCCCGGCCCACAAAACGGGGATCCAGCTCGTAGCCTTCGGGGTGGGTGATGACAAACTCGTAGTCGGTGGCGTTCATCATCTCGGCAAAACTGTTGGGCACGGCCTGCGGCAGGGCTTTGGGGTGCGGGGCCCAGCTCATCACCACCTTGGGACGGTCTTTCTTTTTATATTCTTCGATGGTAATCAGGTCGGCAAAACTCTGCAGCGGATGGCGGGTGGCTGCCTCCATGCTGAAGACGGGCTTGCCGGAGTATTGGATGAACTGGTTGAGTATCTTTTCGTTGTAATCGTCTTCCTTGCTTTCGAAGCGGGCAAAGGAGCGCACGCCGATCACATCGCAGTAGCAGCCCATCACGGGGATGGCTTCGAGCAGGTGTTCCGACTTGTCGCCGTCCATGACCACGCCGCGCTCGGTCTCCAGCTTCCAGGCGCCTTGGTTCACATCGAGGACGATGACGTTCATGCCCAGGTTCATGGCGGCCTTCTGCGTGCTGAGACGGGTGCGGAGGCTGTTGTTGAAGAAGATGAGCAGGGCGGTGCGGTTGCGGCCCAGCTCCTGCCAGGCGTAGCGGTTTTTCTTGATCTCCAGGGCTTCTTTGACGGCGGCCTTCAGGTCGCCCAAATCGTTGACAGAAGTGAAGTGTCTCATAGGGGAAGCTTTTTGGGGTTAGCAGCGACGTGTCTGGCCGTCGCCTTCGACGATATATTTGTAGGTGGTGATTTCGGGCAGGGCCATCGGACCGCGGGCGTGCATCTTCTGGGTGCTGATGCCTATTTCGGCACCGAAGCCGAACTGTCCGCCGTCGGTGAAGGCAGTCGAGACGTTGGCATAGACGCAGGCGGCATCGACCCGCTGCTCAAAGGCGCGGATATGCTCCGGGTTCTCGCTGACGATGGCCTCGCTGTGTTTCGATGAATAGCGCTGGATGTGGGCCAGGGCCTCTTCGAGGCTGTTGACCGTCTTGACGGCCATCTTGTAGTCGAGAAACTCGGTGCCGAAATGCTCCGGCCGGGCCGGGCAGAGCAAAGCATCGGGATAATGTCCCTGCAAGGCCCTGAAAGCCGGCTCATCGGCATAAATGGTCACTTTCGAGTCGGCCAGTCTGGCGCAGAGGGCGGGCAGGTCGGTCAGGCGCGAGACATGGACAATGAGGCAGTCCAGCGCGTTGCAGACGCTCACACGCCGCGTCTTGGCGTTGTTGACAATGGCGGCACCTTTGGCCAGGTCGCCGTCCTCGTCAAAGTAGGTATGGCAAATGCCGGCGCCGGTCTCGATGACAGGGACCCGGGCATGGCTGCGCACAAAATCGATGAGCGACTTGCTGCCGCGTGGGATGATCAGATCGACATAATCGACGGCTTCGAGCAACTCCTGGGTGGCGGCATGGTCGTCGGGCATGAGCATGACCGTGTCGGGGTTGATGCCAAGGCGCTCCATCTGGTGATGGATGATGCCCACGGTGGCCACGTTCGAGTCGTGGGCATCGGAGCCGCCCTTCAGGATGCAGGCATTGCCGGCTTTCAAGCAGAGGCTGGCCACGTCGAGTGTCACGTTGGGCCGGGCCTCGTAGATGATGCCGATCACCCCGAAGGGCACGCGCACCTTACGGATTTTCATGCCATTGGGCCGGATCGTCTCGCTCAGCACCTCTCCCACGGGAGTGGGCAGCGAGGCCACCTGGCGCATGTCGGCGGCGATGCCCCTGAGGCGCTCGGGGGTGAGTTTGAGCCGGTCGTATTTGGGATTGGCCGGGTCCATGCGGGCCAGGTCTTTCTGGTTTTCACCCAGGACATAGTCGAGCTTTTCTTCCAGCTCGTCGGCAATATGGCACAGCAGCTCCGCGATGACGGCATCGGGAATGCCGGCCAAGGCCCGGGAGGCCTCTTGAACGGCCTGAAAACGTGTGGTCAGATTCATGATTCCAGATAAAGATAATCGTAATGTACGAGGGCTTTCTGCCCCTTCTTGCCCAGGTTGCGCCGGGCCGACTCGCTGTCGCAGCACACTTTGCCTACGCCCAGGAGCGAGCCGTCGGGGCTGACAATGCGCACGATGTCGCCCTTTTCGAACTCGCCTTCGATGTGGTCGATGCCCACGGGCAGCAGGCTGCGGGCCTGTGACGAGCTCAGGGCGGCCAGGCAGCCTTCGTTGATGTGCAGCTCGCCCTTGGCAAAACCTTCGCTGTGGGCGATCCATTTCTTGACGGCCGACGACTTTTTCTCGGCTACAAAGCGGGTACAGGGCGATTTCGGGGCGGCCGACACCAGGTCGGTGATAATGCCTTCGCGCCGGCCGTTGGCAATGACCACTGCAATACCTTCTTCGGCCACCTTGGCGGCGATGCTGTATTTGCTGCGCATACCGCCGCGTCCGAAGGAGGATTTGCTTTTCGAGATATATGCGCTGATGTCCTGTCCGGGCTGGATCTCGCGAATCAATGCGGCACCGGAGGCGGGGTCGCCTTGGTAGATGCCGTCGACATTGCTGAGCATGATCAGCAGCTGGGCATCCATCATGCTGGCTATCAAGCCCGACAGCTCGTCGTTGTCGGTAAACATCAGTTCGGTCACCGATACTGTGTCGTTTTCGTTGATGATGGGCACCACACCGTTTTCGAGCATCACTTCCATGCAGCTTTTCTGGTTGAGGTAGTGACGGCGGTCGGAAAAATTCTCCTTGGTGGTGAGCACCTGGCCGCAGACGATGCCGTGGTCGCGGAACAGGTCGTAGTAGCGGTTGATGAGGATGGCCTGGCCCACGGCCGAATAGAGCTGTCGCTGCTCCACCTGGTCGAGTTTGCGCGAAGGTTGCAGCTCACTGCGCCCGGAAGCCACGGCTCCCGAGGAGACCAGGATCACCTGCATCCCCTTTTTGTGCAGTTCGGCCACCTGATCGACCAGCGCCGACATGCGGGTGATGTCGAGCGTGCCGTCGGGGCGGCTGAGCACCTGGCTGCCTATTTTGACGACGATACGCATTGGCTGGCTTTTATACCCTCTATCACAGCATTGCTGAAGCCGGCGGCTTCCATGGCGTTGAGGCCCTTGATGGTGATGCCTCCGGGGGTGGTCACTTTGTCAATTTCCTGCTCGGGATGGCTGCCGTGCTGCAAGAGCAGCTCGGCGGCACCCTTCATGGTCTGGGCCACCATGCGGGTAGCCTCTTCGGGCCGGAAGCCCATTTCGACGGCGGCCTCGACGGCGGCCCGGACAAAGCGCAGGGCATAGGCCGTGCCGCACGATGTGAGGGCCGTACCGGCCGACATCTTGGATTCGGGAATCACCGCCACCTCGCCCAGCGGTCGGAACAGGGACAAAATCTGTTCCTGTAGTTCATTGCCGACATTTGTCGTCGAGAACAGGCTCATGCTCTGGCCCACGGCGATGGCCGTGTTGGGGATCAACTTGAGGCAGGGCATGTCTTGCAACTGCTCGGGCAGCCAGGCGAAGATCTGTTCAAAGCTGACACCGGCGGCGATGACTATCAGGGTCTGTTTGGCGTCCATGACCGGGGCTATCTCGGTAAGTATCATCTCGACCAGCCAAGGTTTGACGGCCACCACCACCACGTCGCAGCGGGCAGCGGCCGTGTTGTCTTCTCTGCAGTTGAGTTGCGGGAACTCGCTTTGCAGGCGACGGAGGTTGTCGGCGGCGATGTCCGAAACAAAAATATCCTGGGCGGCGATGTTGCCGGCGGCGGCCAGTCCTTTGGCCACGGCTCCGCCCATGTTGCCGGCACCGATGATTCCTATGGTCATGACAGTGTTTTTTTAAGTTTGACGATAAAGCTTTCGGCCTGCGCCTGGCTCAGGCAGAGCGGCGGCAGCAAGCGCAGCACCTGGGTGCCGCTCACCCCCGTGAACACGTGCTCCTGGTAGAGCAGCCGCTGGCGGATTTCCTTGACCGGCTCGTCAAATTCCAGGCCGATCATCAGTCCGCGACCGCGCACCTCTTTGATGCGGGGTATCTCCCGGCAGGCGTCCATGAGCATTTGGCCCACGACTGCGGCGTTTTCGATGAGGTGTTCCTGTTCGATGACATCCAGCACGGCCAGCGCGGCCGCACAAGCCAGGTGGTTGCCGCCGAAGGTGGTGCCCAGCTGGCCATAGACAGCTTCGAAGGCGGGGCTGATGAGCAGGCCGCTCATGGGAAAGCCGTTGCCGATGCCCTTGGCCACCGTAATCAGGTCGGGTCGGATGCCGCTGTACTGATGGGCAAAGAAGCGGCCGCTGCGGCCGTAGCCCGATTGTATTTCGTCGAGGATGAGCACCGTGCCGGTGTCCGAGCAAGCCTGCCTGAGACCGCGCAGGAACCCGTCGTCGGGCAGGCGCACGCCACCCACTCCCTGGATGCCTTCGATGATTACCGCGCAGACATCCCCTTTGGCCAGGGTCTGACGCACGGCCTCCAGGTCGTTGAGCGGCAGGAAGCAGACCTCCAGCCCCTCGTTGACGGGCGCGACGATCTTGGGATTGTCGGTGACGCGGACAGCGGCCGA